>NZ_CP122458.1:9509023-9853047 GCF_032598905.1 Streptomyces sp. 11x1
TGCCTGCCGGCACGGTGACCGAGCCGATGGCGAAGGGACCGGTTTCGGCGGTGATGCTCTCCAGGGTCGGGACCGGGCCGCGCTCGTAGGGGTTCTGGGAATCAGCCTGAGCCGGGGTGGCGAGGGCGGTCGCCATGACGACCGCGATGATCGCCGTGAGCGCTCGGAACGGGACCAGTTTCACGGGGTTCCTCTCGGACAGGCTGTCAGTTGGTGTAGACGGCGGGAGAGTCGCTGACGCTGCTGTCGACCACGGGGGCGTAGGTGGCGGTGAAGTAGCCGTTGGCCGTGCACAGCGCCGAGCCGGAGACCTTGGTGAACTTCTGGTTGGTGAAGGTCAGACCGTTGTCGCTGTTGGAGCTCACCGCGGAGAGGCTGGGCGCCTGGTAGACACAGGTGATGGAGCCCAGCAGAGTGGAGAGCGCCACCGTGGTCTGGATCGCCCTGCCCGGGGCCGCGGTCACCGTGACGGTGCCGTCGGAGGAGGCGGCTGTGTTGTAGGGCAGGTCATCGACGGTGATGCTCTGTACCCCGAAGACGCCGAAGACGTTGCTGGTGCAGCCGTTGAAGGTCTGTGAGGTCGCGGACTCGGTGGCGGTGCCCGGGGCGGCGGGGTTCGCCGTCACCGTGGCGGAGAGTGTCGATTCGGTGCAGGTGATGCCGGAGGTGCCGTTGCTGCTGGTGGCGAGGGTGGCGTTGGTGCCGCTCGCCAACGATGCGGTGAGTACGTCGCCGACGGAGACGGCGTTGCCGTCGGCACTGCCGTAGGTGAGCACGGCGGTGTCCGCCGGGGCGGCGGTGGCCGGGAGGATGGCCAGGGCCGTCGAGGCGGCTGTGGCGACCAGGGTGGAGACGGCGTATCTGCGCATGCGGGTTCCTCTTCCACTTGCATGGGTGACGAGCAGGGTCGGGCCGCTGCCCCGGGGAGTGGGGCAGCGGATCGCGCATTGCCGTTCCCGAGTGAGATGGAACGGCCGACCGGCCCGGTCCCTGACGTGGCGTCAGAGATTCGGTGCACTTGTTGCGGCCTTGCAGGGTGCGTGACACTGACGGCCCCGGCCGCTCTACGACCGCGGGCTGCACGAGAAGAAAACCTGTGAGAGTTGTAAACCTGACGGGTATTCAAGTCAAGGCGCGCGTACAAGAAGGCGCGCGCCCAAGTTCGAGGAAGGATGCGGAATGGCGGCAGGCTCGTCGGCACGGCCTCCACTGGTGCTGCCCGGTACCCGCGCGGGACGCGATCCGGAGCGTTCCCTGCGGCGTGGACCGCGCCGCACCCCGCCCGAGGTGGTCGCCGCCAACCAGCGCGACCGGCTCCTGGACGGCTTCGTCCGCACCGTCGCCCAGGTCGGCTACGCCCGCACCCGGGTCAGCGACATCTGCCAGGCGGCAGGCGTGACCAGGCCGGTCTTCTACGAGCTGTTCAAGGGCAAGGAGGATGCCTTCCTAGCTGCCCACCAGTACGGCACCTCCCTGGTCTTCAACGCCATGGAGGAGGCCCACGCCCAGGCCTCCGACTGGCCGGGCCGGGTGCGCGCCGGGCTCGGCGCGCTGCTCGGCATCCTCGCCAACGCGCCCGACTTCGCCGCCATGGCCATCGTGGAGATCGACGCGGTCGGCCCAGCCGGGCGGAAGGCACGCGAGGAGCTGCTGGCCCGCTTCCGGGACTTCTTCACCGACCTGCCCAAGGCCGAACTTCCCATCCCGACCGAGGAGTTGGTCGACATGGTGATCGGCGGGGTGTACTCCGCGATCTACCGGCGGATCGCCGCCGACCGAACCGCCGAGCTGCCCGGCCTGCTGCCCGGCCTGGCCTTCTCCGTACTGGCCCCCTTCCTCGGCCCGGAACGCGCCGCCGCCTACCTCGCCGACCCGGCGCCCTCCGCCAACCTCGTCCCGGCCTGCCTGGCCCCGGAGACCTGATTCCGAATGCAGCGGAAGATCGCGTCATCGCCCCGGAACGGTCCACGCCCGTCGCACGCGCAAGCTGTGACACGCGTCCACCGGAGCGATGACGTACCAGCCGTCCCAAGGCCCCGCACCCCATGAGCGACTCCGCGCCGCATGTGGGATGGCCACGTCGGGCCTGGCACAAGGCCCGATTGCGTGCGAACTGATCGCCGTGCAGCAAGACGGCCTGCTCAGCCCCGGCCGCGGCCCTTTCGTGCTGGTCGCGGTCTGCCCGCGCGAGGGCTTCGAGCCCGGCCGGTTCGGCGGGCGTTTGGAACTCCGGCCAGTGAGGATCGGCGTCGCTCGGCCCCTTGGCGTAGAGCCGGTGAGCACGCACGATCGCTTGATCTGTGGTGCTCGGGTCGCCCAGCAGCGCCAAGCCACCGGCCTCCCGCATCGCGAACAACGAGAGCATCCGCGCCGAGCCGTACGACTCACCGCTGTCTGCGTGCCCTGGGCTGCGGAGATCACCTCACGGGGACGGCCTGATGCCTTGGCCAGGAGCGAGACGCAGCCGAAGGCGTGCCCCGCAAGGCCCGGGTCGTGGGCGATCCGGGCGGCGGCCAACGCCTCGTTGTAGAGGCTGCGGGCGTCGGCGGGGCGGCCGGAATCGTAGGACAGCCACCCGGCCGCGATCGCCAGATGGCCCGTCGCCGACCGCAGCCGCCTGGGTCCGCAAGAACCGTACGACCCGGAATCGTTGGGCCACGTACCTCCCGGTCGGCGTCATGATCACCCCGGAGCCGGCCGGCACCGACGCGGCCCGTGTCGAAGGCTGGGACCCCGAGGCAGCAGCCGCTCGGCGACCTCGCGGACGAGTTCAAGACCAATCCGCCGAACGTAGTGACTCAAGCAGGCGAAGCAGGTCATGCTGGGACAAGGCCACCGGGCACCCCCTTGGACCGAACTGGCAGTTCACCAAGGACAGTTGCACGGTGGCCTGCCCCGTTCTCAGGGAGCGTTCACCGGCAGTCGATGCACACGAGGGCACGGATACGGCGCACTTCCCAGCCAAGATCCGTTACACCACTCCACGGTCACGCCAAGGGACGCCATCAGCCGCGCAGGGCAGGCAGCGGATGTGGCCTGCCGACGGAGAGGGCCTCCTGGGCGCAGTCGTGGATGAGGCTCAGGGCACGAAGCAGGCTCTTCGGTTGCTGTCAGTCGAGCACGACAGATCATTGGTGCTGCTGGCGAATGGCAATTCTCGTCGACTGTGGGTGTTCCAGGCAGTCCGGTCGGCCGTGAAACGGGTCGACGTCCGACAACACCCGACACTCCAACCACACCCGGCATTCTCGTCTCAGCGCACTCTCACCTGCTGATCCGTCAGGCGCTGCCAAGGTGACAGAGCGCTCTCTTTGCGTGCTGCTTGCTCTCCAGTGAGCTCGCTGCCGCATGGCGGCGGGACTTCAGGCAGTGCTCCCGAAGGTAGTGAGAGGTTCGGCACCGGGGCTGTCCTTGAAGGCCAGGCCCAGGTCGGCCAGTTTCGCCTTGACCTCGTCGATGGACTTCGTACCGAAGTTGCGGATGTCGAGCAGGTCGGCCTCGGAGCGGGCGACGAGTTCTTCCACGGAGTGGATGCCCTCGCGCTTGAGACAGTTGTAGGAGCGGACGGTGAGCTCCAGTTCCTCGATCGGCAGAGCCAGGTCGGCGGTGAGGGCGGCGTCCGTGGGGGACGGGCCCATGTCGATGCCTTCGGCGTCGATGTTGAGCTCGCGGACCAGGCCGAACAGCTCGACCAGGGTCTTACCGGCGGACGCCATGGCGTCACGGGGACGCATGGCCTGCTTGGTCTCGACATCGACGATCAGCTTGTCGAAGTCGGTGCGTTGCTCGACACGGGTAGCCTCGACCTTGTACGTGACGTTGAGTACAGGGCTGTAGATGGAGTCGACCGGGATACGGCCGATCTCCTGGCCCACCTGCTTGTTCTGTGCGGCGGAGACGTAACCGCGGCCACGCTCGACCGTGAACTCCATCTCCAGCTTGCCCTTGTCGTTCAGCGTGGCCAGGACCAGGTCGGGGTTGTGCACCTCGACGCTGCCCCGCAGAGCGATGTCGGCGGCGGTGACCAGACCCGGGCCCTGCTTGCGCAGGTACATCACGACCGGCTCGTCGTCCTCCGAGGAGAAGACCAGTTGCTTGATGTTCAGGACCAGGTCGGTGACGTCCTCCCGCACGCCCGGCACGGCGGTGAACTCGTGCAGCACGCCGTCGATACGGATGCTGGTGACAGCAGCACCGGGGATCGACGACAGGAGGGTACGGCGGAGGGAGTTGCCGAGGGCGTAACCGAAGCCCGGCTCCAGCGGCTCGATCACGAACCGGGAACGGAACTCGTCGACGACCTCTTCGGCCAACGAGGGACGTTGGGCAATCAGCATGAGGTGAAGCCTCCGGCTATTCGGTGCCCATTGGCGGGCGTCATGGACATCAAAGTGTCGAAAGTCTTTCGGTCTCTTTGTGGATCAGAGCGGTATCGAGGCCCTGAGCGGAAAACCGACCCGCGTCACGCGCGCGACCTGAGCCGAGGACGGATTCCGGCGTCGTCCGGACGCGCGCGCCGGGGACAGCGCACATCCCGCCACCGTTGTCGGCGAGCAGACGGTCGGCGCCGCTGGAAGGCACCGCAGGAACAGTCACAGACCGCGCAGTGCGCCGCGATGCGTCCGAACCGGCCACGCGGCTTCTCCCTCCAGCCGTTCAAGGCGCGGCGAAAGGTGTCAGTGCCGACCCCCTGTTGCTTGCGGCGTTCGTACTTCTTGTGTCCAACTTTGCATGATGCAAAATAGCATGGGGCGTCAGACGGCCGCCGACACTGTGCAAGTGGAGCGGGAACCCGGTGGACGCCGCAGTGCAGGCTCGGTCGGGCCGCGGCACACAGGGGAGGCGGCGGCCCGACCGACCATCCAGCTGTTCCGGGGGGATCCGCGACATGGAGGGCAATGCCGGGTGCCGTCGCACCCGTCGTCTGCCGGTCGGCACCGTGGTGGTGATGGCGCTGGCGGTCTGAACGGGCCGTGGCTGTACCGCGTCGGGAGCGCGAAGTACCACCACTACGAGATCAACAGACCCGAGTACAAGGCGGGGAACTGGCATGGGGACGTGGGCGACGTCCCCAAGGAGTTCCGGCAGAACACCATCCACGCGGCCCTGCTGTACACCGGCAAGATCCTGCTGGTCGCCGAGTCCGGCAACAACCTCGACAACTTCGGCGGCAAGAACTTCCGCTCGGCGGTCTGGGACCCGGTCGAGAACACCTTCCACGAGGTGAGGACCCTGGCCGACCTCTTCTGAAGGCCACATCCACCTGGCCGACGGCAGGCTGCTGTTCGCGGACGGCACCAAGCGCCACGAGAGGCTCAGGGGCGATGTCGCCGAGGCCGACGGGCTGATGATCGTCCACAACGAGGACCCCGATAGAACGGTCACGCTGCCCGCCGGGACGCTGTTCACCGGCAAGCAGAACCACAAGACGTTCGTCTCCAAGGACCCCGTCTCCGTCGAGCCCGCGAAGAAGATCTTCGTCGTCGGCGGCTACCGTGAGGGCCCGCCGGCCGGGCGGGGCACGGGGTCATGCGCGACTACGCCGACGGCCTGCTCCGCCTGGCCCGCGGACACATCAGCGTCCTCGACCTCGAACGACTCAATGACGCCGCTGGCCGATGTCACCAATCCGTAAGGCCCCGGCCCCCTGCCCGCTCGAGCCGCGACGAACTACGCTCGCCACCGGTCCCGACCCTTCAGGAGTCCTCCTTGCGCGCCCGCACCCTCCTCCCGGCTGCCCTCACCGCCGCTCTTCTCACCCTGACCGCATGCGGCTCGGGCGGTGGCTCCGCGCCGGCCGGCGACGAGGGGACCTCCCCCTCGAAGCCTTCTTCCCCCGCCCAGTCACCCACCGACTCCTACGGCGGCGGCAGCGGGTCGCCCGACGTGAAGGCCCCCGCAGCGCTGAACTTCGCCGCTACCACAGTGGACGGCAAGCCGTTCGACGCGAAGACGCTCGCGGGCAAGCCCACCGTGCTGTGGTTCTGGGCACCCTGGTGCCCCACCTGCAAGGGCCAGGCCGCCGAGACGGCCAAGGTCGCCGCCAACCAGCACGGCAAGGCGAACGTCGTCGGCGTGGCAGGCCTGGACAAGAACGCCGCCATGCGCGCCTTCGTCTCCGACACCGGCACCGACTCCTTCCCCCACCTCTCCGACGAGAAAGGCGAAGTGTGGAAGCGGTTCAAGATCACCCAGCAGAGCTACTACGTGATCCTCGACCAGACCGGAAAGACCGTCTACGAGGGCGTGCTCCCCGGCGGCAAGGGCCTGGCGGAGAAGGTCGCCGCCCTCACCGGCTGACCCCGCCATGGCCGACCTGCCCCTCGCCCTCGCCCTCGGCGCCGGGATGCTCGCCGCCGTCAACCCGTGCGGCTTCGCCCTGCTCCCCGCCTACCTCTCCCTGCTCGTCCTCGGCGACGACAGCCCCAGCCGTACCGTCGCCGTCGGCCGGGCGCTCGCCGCCACCGCCGCGATGACCGCGGGCTTCGCCACCTTCTTCGGCGTCTTCGGACTCCTCATCCAGCCCGTCGCCGGCCAGATCCAGCAGCACCTGCCCTGGTTCACCATCGTCCTCGGCCTGCTCATCGCCACGGCCGGAGCATGGCTCCTCGCAGGCCGCCAACTGTCCACCTTCGCCCCGAAACTCCGCCGTGCCCCCACCGTCACGCGATCCGTGCCCTCGATGGCACTGTTCGGTACGGCGTATGCCACCGCCTCCCTCGGCTGCACCATCGCCCCGTTCCTCGCCATCGTCGTCTCCGCCTTTCGCAGCGGCTCCACCACGGAAGGCATCCTCCTCTTCGCTGCCTACGCCGCCGGGATGGGCCTGATCGTCGGCGTAGCCTCCCTGACCGTCGCCCTCACCCGCACCACCGCCGTCACCCGGCTGCGCCGCCTCGGCGCGATCGCCCCCCGGCTCGGCGGCGGTCTGCTCCTCCTGGTCGGCGCCTACGTCGCCTACTACGGCTGGTACGAGATCCGCGCCCTGCACAACCCCACCACCAACGACCCCGTCATCGACACGGCGGCCACCGTCCAGCGAGCCGTTGCCGACACCCTGGACACCGCCGGTCCGGCCGTGATCGCCGTACTCTTCGCCCTCCTGCTCCTCGCGGCACTGCTGATCCGGCGCTACAGGCGCACACGTCAGCGCACCGGCTCCCGAGCGTGATCATGGGGCTTTCGACACACGCGCCTCGGGAGTTGGCCTTACACGTGCGGCACCCGGCATCGCGATCTTGCATGACCGCCGGAGGCACGCATCCCGACCTTGCCCGGCAAGGGCACCGAGCCCACCTGCGTTTCATCACCAGCGGCAGACAGCGCCAGGCCCCAGGCGCGTAACCATGTGCGACTGGAGCGTGAACTCTCATCAAAAGCCCATCTGACCTCAGTCCGTATCTTCCGCGTTTCGGGCGAAGCTCACTCCGAGACCGCCTTTCACCTTCGCAGGACCGCGCGACCCGCCGTGTTCACCGCTGGTTGAACGGCCGGATGGCTGTGGGAAGTGTCCTTTCCCTTGTGCATATGGTCGAACGCCTTTGGATGGAAGACAGGAATCACGTCGGAGTCGTGGCCAGTTGAACGGATCCCGACGCGTCCCCCGTACTCCCGGGAAAGGAAGGAAGCCCGGTGTCTCAGCGAAGGACGACCATGGTCGAGGCGCATGTGTCCACGCACGAGTTGATTGCCGGAAGGTACCGGCTCATCGACGTCGTGCACCGTGAGACCAACCGGGTCAGTTGGCACGGTGAGGACGTGCAAGAGGGGCGTCCGTGCCTGGTCACCCGGATCGGTCTCCCCGCCCACCTGGGCGAGGAGGAGACGGTGCAGGCCGCGGAGCGGGTGATGCGTATGTCGGAGACGATGGCGCGGGTCAGCCCAGGCCGGGTGGCCACGGTCCTCGACGCGCTGACGGAGGCCGGTTCCTTGTGGACCGTCACCGAGTGGGTCGACGGACTGCCGCTCGGTCAGCTCGTAGATCAGGAAGGTCCGTTCGACCCGACCACGACGGCCGCAGTCGCACTGCAGTTGCTCGACGTGCTGGAGGCCGCGCACGGCGAGGGCATCACGCACGGCGAACTCAGCCCGGGTCAGGTGTTCCTCCGGGCGCAGGGCCACGTGGTCGTCACCGGCTTCGGACTGGCGGGGGCAACCCTCGTGCCCAGGCTGGCGGCACCGTCGTACGCCTCTCCCGAGCAGGCCCGGGACGAGCGCATCGGTCCGGCGGCCGACCTGTGGGCCCTGGGCGCCATCCTGTACACGATGCTCGAGGGAAGGCCGCCGTACCCGGACCCGGACTGGTCGGCGAGCACCCCGCGTGGCGCGGCCCGGCCGACGCTCGGGAGCACGCTGCGGGCGGGCCCGCTCGCAGCCACCGTCCAGGGGCTGCTGCGCAAGGACTCCTGGGAGCGGCCGACGCGGACCACGGTGCGCCAGAGCCTGAACCGCGTGCTGGAGCAGGATCCGCACGCCGTCGTGGCGGCATCCCGGCTGCGGCGGGCCTGTGCCGCGGCGCGGCGCCTCGGACCACGGCGGAGCGGACGTGCCATGGCCGCAGGGACGGCGCTGGCCGTGGTCACGGTGGCGGTCGCAGCCCTGGCTTTGACCCACCAGCCGCCCCACACCGAGGAGACTGCGGGCGGGGGCGCGCAGACCCGGCCGCCGGTGTCCACGGCACCCGCGGCCGAGGACGCCGGCGAGCCGGTCGACGCGACCCCCCGCCCGTCCGACGCGTCCTCGGGCACCCCTTCCTCCCCCGCTCCGACGGCCACCGCCGCTCCGTCCCCTCCCGCCGCGTCCGTCGACGTGCTCCCGGCGGGGTACCGGGTGTACCGTGCGCCCGAGGGGTTCTCCGTGGCCCTGCCCGACGGCTGGAAGCGGCTGACCACCCGGAAGCAGGGCGATGTGGCGTACCGGGTCACGTTCGGGTCGGACGGCGACCCGCGCACACTCGCGGTGACGTACAGCACGCGGGCCGGTTCGGACCCGGTCGCAGTCTGGCGCGACGACGTTGAGCCCGCGCTGCGCCGGCAGGCGGGTTTCCGGCGGATCGGCGCGATCGAGGCAACGACGTACCAGGGGTACGAGGCCGCCGACATGGAGTGGTTCTCGGACACCGACGGCCGACGGGTCCGCACCTTCGGGCGGGGCTTCCTCCTCGGCGGACACCGCAGTTTCTCGCTGCGCTGGACGACGGCGTCCGCCGACTGGGACAAGGCTGCCAACCGCCAGGCCCTGGAGACGTTCCTCGGGACGTTTCGTCCGGACCCGGCCGTCTGAGCACGGCGGTCCGGGCCTGTTCCTGCCCCGGCCCACGGAGACCGCCATCGCATGGCGCGGATCTTACACACGATGATGACCCAGCAGGCCGGCCCAGTGGACTTGGGCCGGCCCTCTGGTGCGGTGCCGGGGCTTTTCGGGCTGCCGCTCCAGGGCGAGGGCGGCGGCGGAGATCGACGGCAGGCGGTGCGGGCTGCGGCGGGGACCGGCGAAAGGTGCGCCAGGACTTCGGCCTCACGACACTCCGTCGCGGCTCGGGGCCCGCACGACAAGCCAGTGTTGGGACGATGCGGGTGGCGACCTGCCCCAGCCCCCGAGGCGGACGGGTGTGCAGGACCGGCTGGGCACCGAAGAACGAGTAACGAGAATTTCCCGCTGTCTCGCCGGTGTCACGCGCATCCCGTTGGCAACCCCACTTGTGCCTTCGGCGACCTCTGATGCCGGTCGATGCTTGGCTGCCTCGGGCTCGCTTCGTCGCGTCGGTGACACACACGGGGCGGTCACCGTCGGCCCCGAGCAAGGTGTGGTTGGGCCGTGGCCTCCGACCGGATCCACCCCTGCTGTGCCATGGCGGTCCCCTGAGGCAGGGTGCGGACCGTCCTGGGACGTCCTGCCCACAGGTGATTCGCAGGACGCGACAGGGAAATCCCCGCGACGAACCAGTGCGTGCGCGCTTCTCGAAGCGGCGTCCGCCCGGTGGGCCGTGTCCCCCGTGCCGGTCCGGATCTTCACCAGCCGGTGAGCAGCAGGTGGTTGAGGAGCAGCGCGAGTGCGGCCTGGGCGGCCAGCCAGGCGCGGGGCCTGGGGAGCAGGGCGCCCGCCGCGAGCAGCCACACGGCGAAGGGCAGCCAGATCCGTTCGGTCTCCGCCTTGCTCATACCCGACAGGTCGGCGACGAGGAGTGCGGCAAGAGCGAGGAGTACCAGCAGGGCCAGGCGGACTTCGGGAGTGTGGCGGAGCGTCGTGTCGACGGCCAAGGAGCGTGCGCGTGCCCGGACCGGCCAGAGCCGCTCGCGCTCCCGGACGAGTACGGCGGCGATCCGCCGCAGCCCCGCCACCGTGGCCGGGCCCACCACCAGCGCGGTGCAGGCGAGGTTCGCCCACACCCAGTAGCTGTAGGGTCTGAACCCGCCCGCTCCCTGGTAGTAGCGTTCGACGAGCAGGTGGTACGCCTCCCACCAGTCGAAGCCCACGAGTGTGAAGGCCAGCGGTACGACGGCGGTTCCCGCGAACAGGAAGGGCAGTGCCCTGAGCCTCCTTCGCCCGAGGACCAGCACCCCCGCCCCGATCACCGCGAACAGCGTGAGCCCGTACGAGAGGTAGCAGATCAGGCCGAACAGCAGGCCCGCGCCGAACGCGGCGGTGCACGAGCGGCGTGCCGTCCTTGCCGTGGCCGCGAGTGCGACGAGGGCTACGAACCATGCGGCGACGGCCGCGAAGTAGCCGTCGGCCGACGTCCCCATCCACACGGCGGCGGGCGCGAGTGCCAGGAAGGGCGCCGCCCGGCGGGCCAGGGACTCATCGGCCAGGCTCCTCGCGGTGACGAGGACGGCGACCGCCGTGGTGGCCCCGACGGTGATGGCCCATACCCCGGCCCAGGCGCCTCCGCCCAGCCCGATCCGGTCCAGTAGGACGAAGGTGAGGGTGGCGCCCGGGGGATGTCCGGCGACGTGCGGGGGCCAGTGGTCGGGAGAGTCGAGCAGGATGTGGTTCGTGAAGTCCCGCAGGGTCGCGGGGATGTCGTGGAAGCGGTCGATGACCTGGAGGTACTCGTACCGGGTGGTCAGCCGCCGGGCGATGCCCCGGTGCCAGCCGTCGATGAGAGCGAGGGAGAACGTCCACGCCGTGGCGGTGGCCCAGGAGGCGAGCAGCAGGCTGCGCCAGGGCAGGCGTGCGGCGACGGTGGGGCCGTACGCCACGACGACCACTGCGACGGTGAGCGCTGCCGGGGTGCCGGGGCCGACGTGGGGAAGCCAGTTGGCGTACAGGGGCGGCCAGCCGACGTGGAGGACGTCCTTCGACCGCTTGATGGCGACACCCACCAGCGCGGCCGTCAGGACGAGCAGTGCGGCGCCGGCGACGGCGTACAGGTCGCGGCGGAGATCGCGGCGAAGGCCGGGGCCGGTATCGCCACGCAGGTCACTGCGGAGATCACGGTTCACGCTGGAACGTTAAGCCGGACGGCGGCGGCCGGGCCCGTGTCAGACGCGGACGTCAGCATTTCGTCATGGTTCACGGACGCGGTGTCGTGCCGCCCACAGCGCAGCCCCGTTGCAACCTGACCGTTCGCGGGGCCGGGCGTACGCCTTCTCCTTGAGAGGCATGAGCTGGGCGGTCATGCCGTGCCTGCTTGCGCCGGCGGCGAGGGTCCAGTGGCTGGCGCGCCGCTCGGTGAGCGGGGCGCAGATCGTATGGAGACCGAGCGGGGGTCCTGCGGTACGCGTGTCTCCGGCGTGCGTTTCTGCTGCCAGGAAGCGGCGGGCCTGAGTTCCTCGAATCCTTACGAGACCCTGACGAGGTACCCGATCTTGCTCATCGCGCCAGTCCCACACGTAACTCTGGTCACGACGTCGCAGCAGAGCGACGCCGAGAGGAATGTGAGGAGCCGACGGTGATCACGCAACACACCGCACGAGCTCTCAAGTCCGCGTCCGCGTGGCCGGCTTGGGCTCCGGGCTCTGCAGGTGGCCTTCTGCCGTACGGACAGACATCGGCCGCCTCCTGTACGAACGACGGTGGCGGGTCGCGTCGGGCCGTCACGGAGCAGGGCGGCCCCGGGCGGTTCCGATACGTCACTGCGGCTCGCTCAACGGCTGCGGCTCCGGCCGCATCCGACACCTCATGCGCACCGCAGAGCGGCCCCAAGCGGCACCACAGCGACATCTGAACCCACCTGACCAGAGTTCTCGAAGGAGTCTCATGCGACGCAACACGCGCAAGCGATCGAAGAGGACCCGCCGGTAGCCGCACTGGCCGCGGTGGTGATGGGAGCAGGGGGGTTGGTGGTGGCCAACGTGTATGCCTCGGCTGGTGAGAGCGGAGCCGGCAATACGACCAGGAGTTCCCCTCAGGACCGGATCGATCAGGCCATGGCGGCGGGGGCCGCCACCATCGACTGCCCCGACGTCGGCTCCCGATTGCGGCAGATGTCCGACCAGGCCCGGGCCGAGGTCGACAGGGAACTCGCGCTGCTGGACCAGCAGGTCGCGGAGGCATGCCAGCGGTTGCAAAGCTCGGTCCGCGCCATGCAGCAGGACAGCGCCTTCGTCGACAACGCGGTCATGGGGCCGCTGAAGAGCAAGCGCACCGCGGCCATCGACCGCATCGAGATCGCCATCGGTCGTGTGGCCGACCGGCCGCAGAGGCTCCGGTCCCTCGCCGCCTGCACGCTCCGCGCCTCCGGCAACCAGGAGGTAACGGCCAAGGCGGCGATGGGCAGAAGGGCCAGGAACAGAACCAGGGGAACGGGCAGGGGAAGCCCGCCGGTAACGGCGGACAGGCCGGTAATGGTCCGGTCGCCGCGGACTTCGTGGACATCACCACCGTCCAGCCCAACGTCCCCAGCCCTCAGCGGCAACAGAACGCCTCACTCGGCAAATTCACCACCGACTGCGGTGTGAACGGGAACAAGCTGTACAACACCGACAACATCATCGTCGCTCCCGGCGTGGACAACGGTGCGCACCACACGCACGACCACGTCGGCAACCAGGCGAACGACGCCTTTGCCGACAACGAGGACTTCGCGGCGGGCGACACCACCTGCCGGAACCAGGGGGACAAGTCCTCGTACCACTGGCCGGTCCTCCGCCTGCAGGACGGCACTCAGGAGTTCGACGTCGGCCAGCAGGGCGGTGGCGCCGAGGGCAACGTGGGCAGGATCCTCACCGCGTCGCAGGTGACCCTCGACTACGTGGGGAACCCGAGCGGCAAGGTCGTGGCGATGCCGAAGTTCCTGCGCATCATCACCGGAGACGCGAAGGCGTTCACCAACGGAACCGCCAACGCCAACGCGGCGTGGAGCTGCACCGGCTTCGAGGACCGGCAGCTGACGGACAAGTACCCGATCTGCCCCAGGGCAGCAGCGTGGTCCGTACGTCCAAGTTCCAGAGCTGCTGGGACGGCCAGAACATCGACAGTGCCAACCACCGCGACCACGTCGCGTTCGCCGACCCGCGTACCGGTGCCTGCCCGAGCGGCTTCCGGGCTATTCCGCAGCTGGTCCAGCGCCTGGTGTACGACGTGGACGCGCCGAGCCTGAACGACGGAGGCCGGTCGCGTCCGTTGTTCTCCGTGGACGGCTTCCCGGAGCAGTTGCACAAGCCGGTCCCGATCACGGCGACTTCGTCAACGTCTTCGACGAGAAGTTGATGAACCGGATGGTCGAGTGCATCAACACCGGCCAGAAGTGCCAGTGACCCCGACGGGCTGAGCCACCGCACGGGCCTGTCCGCGGCTGACGCATGCCGCGGTCAGGACCCGCGCTCGTTCCCGGTGCTCCATGCCACTCGACTCCGGCGTCGGCTGCGTCGACCGGATCCGTGCTTACCTTTCGAACCGGCGTGGCCGCCGACCGCCGGAGGAAGGGATGCGCGGCGCAGGGCGTGGTGACCACCGTGCCGCTTCCGCAGGCACCGGCACCGCTCCGGAGCCGGCGCTGTCCGTGCCCGCGGCACACCTGGTCAGCCGCTGCTCGCTCGATCCCTCCCACGGCGCCGGGGACGTTCCGACTTCGTAAGGAGCGCGCACGTTCCCCGGCGGCCTGGCGCCGGGTGGGATGAAGACATGAAACTGCGTGTCTCTTCGCCGGTGTTCAAGGGCGGCCTGCATGACGCCCGCACGGCGACCTCCATCGGCCGACTGCTGGGGCCGGCGTTCGTCGTCTGCTTCGTCACGGGTCTGGTCAGCCACTTCATGCAACACCCGCCGGGCTGGCTGGCCCCCGGCATCCCCAGTCGCCCGGCGTGGGGTTACCGGTTCACCCAGGGCCTGCACGTCGCCTCCGGCATCGCGGCGATCCCCCTGCTGCTGGCCAAGCTGTGGACGGTCTACCCTCGGTTGTTCGCGTGGCCGCCGACACGGTCGTTCCGGCACGCGCTGGAGCGTCTGTCGATCGCGCTGCTGGTGGCCGGCGCCGTCTTCGAGCTGGCGACCGGGCTGTTGAACACGGCTCAGTGGTACCCGTGGCCGTTCTCGTTCGTACCGGTGCACTACGCGGTGGCGTGGCTGGTGACGGGGGCGCTGCTGCTGCACATCGCGGTCAGGGCGCCGGAGATCCGGGCGCACTGGAGTCGGCGGTCGCCCGGGACGCTCGCACTGCCGGCGCAGGACGCGGCCGACCGGCGGTCGCTGCTGGCCGCGGTGGGGGCAGCTGTCGGGGCTGTCACCCTCACCACGGTGGGCCAGTCCTTCACCCCGCTGAAGGGCTTGATCCTGTTCGCGCCCCGTCACCCCGATCGGGGTCCGCAGGGCCTGCCCGTCAACCGGACGGCCGCTGCGGCCGGGGTGGGCCGGATCGCCGACGAGGAGTACCGCCTGGTCGTGGACGGCCCGCGGCGGTACACCCTGACGTTGGACGAGCTGCGCGCACTGCCGCAGCACGAGGTGGAGCTGCCGATCGCGTGCGTGGAGGGCTGGAGCAAGTCGGCACACTGGTCGGGTGTGCGGGTCGTGGATCTACTGGAGCGGGCGGGCGCGCGGCCGGATGCGCGGGTGCGGGTGGTGTCCTTGCAGCTGCGCGGTGGCTACCGGGTGTCGGAGATGGGGCACGAGCACGCCCGGGATCCGCTGACTCTGCTCGCCCTGCGCCTGAACGGAGGGGAACTCGACCCCGACCACGGCTACCCGGTGCGGCTCATCGCCCCGAACCGGCCCGGTGTGCTGCAGACCAAGTGGGTCGGTCGACTGGAGGTGCTGTCATGAGGGTGACACGGGTCCTCGCGGGCGTGGCCGGTGCGGCACTCATGGGCTTCGGCCTGTCGCTGTTGCTGGAAGTCCGTGACCTGACCGGCGCTCTGGTCTGGCTGGCAGGGGCAGTTGTCCTCCATGACGTGGTGATCGCCCCGCTGGTGCTGCTGGCCGGACTGGTGGCGGTGCGCGGTCGTGCGCGTGGTCCCGTGCGCGGGGCACTGGTCGTCGCGGGCGCCTTGACGGTGGTCGCGTTGCCCGCGCTGCTCCGCCCGGGACGAACGGCCAACTCCTCCGTACTGCCGTTGGACTACCCGCGCAACTGGATGATCGCGCTGGTGGCTGTGGCCGCTGTGACGGTGCTCGTCCTGGCCGCGCGGGGACTCATCCGCCGTCGGTGGCCGCCGACATAAGGACGGCGGCGGCCGCGCCGCGCCGTCTTACGGGTGTCTTACGCCTTCCCGCCGGACGGTGTCGCTGAGTCGAGGGCCTCCTACGGTGACCGGATGCGATCCCTCCGTGTTCTTCGTACGACGGCTCTGGTGACGGCCGCACCACTGATACTGGCCGTCGCGGGTCTGCTGCATCCGCGGCATCTGACGGCGGCGACGGCAGGTGACTGGGCGGGGCTGCACATCGCCCTGCTGCCGGTGTTCCCCCTTCTGGCGCTCGGCCTGATCGTCCCGTTGTGGGGCAGGCCCGGCCGGGATGCCGAGGGTGCCCTGACGGTGCTCGCCTGGTCCGGGTGCCTGGTCTATGCGGCGTACTACTCCGGGCTCGACGCGGTGGCGGGGATCTCCGCCGGCACCGTGGTGGATCACGGCATCCGCGGTGCGGCCGGGCGGCTGTTCGCGGTCGGCGGCGAGCTGGGCCGGACGGGGGTGTACGCGCTGGCGGTGGCCTGCCTCGCCACGTGCGCGGTGCTGTGGCGCCGGCACGGGGTACGGGTCCTGCCGGGGTCCGTGGTGCTCCTCGCCGCCTGCTGGTTCTTCGTCGACAGCCACATCTTCTGGCCGCGAGGCGTGTTCACCATGCTCGGCTTCGCCGTCGCCTTCACCCTGCTGACGGTGGCGACGTACCGGCCGGCGAAGGACACGGCACGGACCGAAACGCCTGCGAACCGCTGAAAGGCTTACGAACCGCTGACGTTCCCGAGCCGATCGGCCCGCGGGCGCATGGACGGCCCTACGGTCGGAGCATGTTGATCCTGGTCACCGGAGGTGCGGGCTTCATCGGCTCGCACGTCGTCACCGCCCTCGTCGGCGCCGGGCACGCGGTGCGCGTCCTCGACGCACTGCTGCCCGCCGCCCACCGCACCGCGCCGCAGATCCCTCCCGGGGTGGACTGGCGGCACGCGGACGTCCGCGACAGGGCGGCCGTCACCGACGCCTTGCGGGGCGTGGACGCCGTCTGCCATCAGGCCGCGATGGTGGGCCTCGGCAAGGACTTCGCCGACGCGCCCGACTACGTAGGCTGCAACGATCTCGGTACCGCGGTGCTGCTGGCGGGCATGGCGGAGGCCGGGGTGAGGCACCTGGCGCTGGCGAGTTCGATGGTGGTGTACGGCGAGGGACGCTACACATGCTCCCGGCACGGCGTGGTCCGGCCGGGGCCGCGCCTGGTGGCGGACCTGGAGGCGGGGCGCTTCGAACCACCGTGTCCGCACTGCGGTGAGCCGCTCACCGGCGGGCTGGTGGACGAGGACGCGCCCGCGGACCCGCGCAACGTGTACGCCGCCACGAAGCTCGCCCAGGAATACCTGGCCGCCGCGTGGGCGCGGGCGACGGGCGGCAGGGTGTCCGCCCTGCGCTACCACAACGTCTACGGCCCGGGCATGCCGCGCGACACGCCGTACGCCGGGGTCGCGTCCCTGTTCCGGTCCGCGCTGGCGCGCGGGGAGGTCCCGCGCGTGTTCGAGGACGGCGGGCAGCGGCGGGACTTCGTGCACGTCCGGGACGTGGCCGGGGCCAACCTCGCCGCGCTCGACGGCGTGCGGGGCCTCCCGGAGGGCGGGGTGCGGGCGTACAACGTCGGCAGCGGGGAGCCGCACACCGTGGGGGAGATGGCCACCGCGCTGGCCGCGGCGTACGGCGACCGGGTACCGGTCGTCACCGGGGAGTTCCGGCTCGGCGACGTCCGCCACATCACGGCCTCCTCGCGACGTCTCCGCGAGGAACTGGGGTGGAAGCCGCAAGTCACCTTCGCGGAAGGAATGGCGGAGTTCGCGGCGGCACCCCTACGAGCCGGATGAGCCCGGCCGGGCGCCGAGTCGCCCAAGGGGAGTGACCAAGGGACCGGCCGGGTTTCCTCCGGCCGGTCCGCTCCTTCCGGACGATCACGGATCGTTCCTGCCCCGACCTCAGACCGCTGCGGGCAGATGGACCTCGAACCGGCAGCCGCCCGGCACGTTGGACACGGCCGCGTGTCCTTGGTGGGCCTCGACGATGCCGCGCACGATGGCCAGGCCCAGTCCAGCTCCGGCGGGCGGGGTCCGGGCGTGGGTGCCGCGCCATCCGGTGTCGAAGACGCGGGGCAGGTCCTCGGGGGCAATGCCGCCGCAGCCGTCGGTCACCGCCAGCACGACACGGTCGGCCTCCCGGCGTGCGGAGATCGCTACGGTGCCGTCGGCCGGAGTGCGGCGGATGGCGTTGACGAGCAGGTTGACCAGGACACGGGACATCTCCCGACCGTCGACCTCGACGGGCACCTGCTCCACCCCGGCGCCCACCAGACGTACCCCGTGCTCCCTGGCCAGGGCGTCGGCACCGGCGATGGCGTCGCCGATCAGGTCGTAGACCGACATGCGGGTCGGGGTCAGGGCGAGGACGCCGGCCTGGATGCGTGACAGTTCGAAGAGGTCGCTGACCATCTCGCTCATCCGCCCGACCTCGGTGCGGATGCGGCTGTGGTAGACGTGCGGGTCGTCGACCATGCCGTCCTCCAGGGCCTCGGTCATCGCCTGGAGTCCGGCCAGCGGCGTGCGCAGGTCGTGGGAGATCCAGGCCACCAGCTCGCGGCGGGACGCTTCCAGCGCCTGCTCCCGCTCCCGGGAGGCGGCCAGTCTGGCGCTGGTCGTGGCCAGCTGACGGCTCAGCTGGGCGAGTTCGGCGGTGAGCGCGGTGGTGGGCGGGACGAAGTTGCCGTCGTCGCCGAGGGCACGGGTGGCCTCGGCGAGGGCCCGGCTTCCCCGGACGACACGGCGGCCCAGCAGCAGGGCGACGGCGAAGGAGGCGACGGCGGCCATGAGGCACACCATCGTGACCACCCACAGGTCGTGCTCCGAGAGGAGCATCGCCCAGGACACCAGCATCGTGCCGGCGAGCATCGCGGCGACCGTGACGGCCGCGACGACGGACAGGGACAGTGCGACCGACCGGTCGCGGAGCAGCCGCAGGGCCGCCGCACCGGTCAGCCCTGCGGCTGCCGCGCCGACGGCGGCGTAGAGGGCGATGAGAAGCGTGTCACCGACCATCGCCGGCTCCTCTCCCGTGGGTGACGTCCGACGAGGGAGGGTCGAAGCGGTATCCGACGCCCCAGACGGTGCTGATCAGATGAGGTTTGGCGGGGTCGTCCTCGACCTTCTCCCGCAGGCGCCGGACGTGGACCGTCACCGTCGACAGGTCGCCGAAGTCCCAGCCCCAGACCTGGCGCATGAGTTCCTCGCGGCTCGTTGCCCGGCCGGGGTTGCGGAGAAAGAACTCCAGTAGATCGAACTCCCTTGTCGTAAGGGCCAGTTCGGCGCCGCTGCGGGTGGCGCGTCGTGCGGTGGGATCCAGGGCGAGCGGGCCGCTGCGCAGCCAGGGCTCCGCGGGCTCGGTTCGCGTGGCGGCCAGGGTTCCGGCGCGGCGGAGTACGGACTCCACACGCAGCACCAGCTCGCGCGGGCTGAAGGGCTTGGTGACGTAGTCGTCCGCTCCGACCTCCAGGCCGAGAATGCGGTCCTCCTCGTCTCCCCGCGCGGTCAGCATGATCACCGGCAGCGGCCCTTGCTCGCGGATCCGGCGGCACACCTCCAGCCCGTCCATTCCGGGCAGCATCAGGTCCAGTACCACCAGGTCGGGTGGTCGGGAGGCTGCCGTTGACACGGCGGCGGGACCGTCGGCGGCGACGTCGACCGAGAAGCCCGCCCGGTGCAGGTACCCCGCGACGACCTCGGAGACGGTCGGATCGTCGTCCACGACAAGTACGCGTTTCACACGAGTGAGTCTCGCACCGGCGTTCCGCCCTCCTAGCGGGGCGGCGGCGGACGTCAGCGATCCGTAAGGATGTCACATCCCATATGTCCGCCTTGCATTCGTAGGCTCAGTGGGGTGATCGAGACAACACCTCCCTCCGTGGACGTCGTGCTGCCCTGCCTCGACGAGGCCGAAGCCCTGCCCTGGGTGCTGCACCGTATCCCGCCCGGCTGGCGCGCGATCGTGGTCGACAACGGCTCCACCGACGGATCCCCCGACATCGCCCGCGACCTCGGGGCGCATGTGGTCCACGAGCCGCGCCGCGGCTTCGGCGCCGCCTGCCACGCGGGGCTGACCGCCGCGACGGCCGACGTGGTCTGCTTCTGCGGCTGCGACGCCTCCCTCGACCCCCGCCTGCTGCCGGCTGTCGCCGGACCCGTCCTCGACGGCTCCATCGACCTGGCGCTGGGGCGACGCCGGCCCACCGCTCTCGGGGCCTGGCCCCTGCACGCTCGGCTCGCCAATCTCGAACTGGCACGGCTGATCCGCCGTCGTACCGGCCTGCGCCTGCGCGACCTGGGCCCGATGCGGGCGGCTCGCCGCGAAGCGCTGCTGGGCCTGGGCCTGAGCGATCGCCGCTCCGGCTACCCGCTGCAGATGGTGGTCCGGGCCGCCGACGCCGGCTGGCGCATTCAGGAGACGGACGTGCCGTACCACCCGCGTACGGGCCGTTCGAAGGTCACCGGTACCTGGCGGGGCACCTGGCAGGCGGTCCGTGACATGCGTGCCGTTCTCGCCGAGCAGCCGGCCGGTACCGGTCACACCTCAACCGGCCCGGACGTACCGATTGCAGGAGGCGCGCGGTGAACACCGTCACGGCAGCGGCCACACTGCTGATCATCGCCAAGGAACCGGTCCCCGGCCGCGTCAAGACCCGGCTCACGCCGCCCTACACGCCATACGAGGCGGCGGCCCTGGCCGAGGCCGCACTCACCGACACCCTCCACACCCTGCTCCGGGTCCCGGCCCGGCGCCGGGTGCTCGTCCTCGACGGAACGCCGGGCCCTTGGCTGCCGCCAGGTTTCGACATCGTCCCGCAGGTGTCAGGAGGGCTGGACGAGCGGATCGCGGGCGCCTTCGCCCTCTGCGACGACGGGCCGGCACTGCTGGTCGGCATGGACACCCCGCAGCTCACTGCCGGCCTGCTGGCCGATGTCGGCACGGACGGCCACGACGCCTGGTTCGGCCCGGCCGCCGACGGCGGCTTCTGGGCTCTCGGTCTCGCCGACCCCTCCCACGCCGGGGCTCTCGTCCGGGGCGTACCGATGTCCACCGACCACACCGGCGCGATCCAACGGCGCAGACTCGTCGAGGCCGGGCTGACGGTCCGCGACCTCCCACTGCTGCGGGACGTCGACACCGCGTCCGATGCCGCCTCGGTCGCCGGTCTGTGTCCACCCGGCTCGAACTTCGCCACCGTCCTGGACTCGCTCGCGGAGGTGACCCGGTGACCGGGTCGGCTGTCGGTACGGAATCCGTCGTCCAGCCGGCGGAACGAAGCGACACGGCGTCCCGGCCGCAGACGGGCGTTCAGCTGCCCGAGCGGCTCATCGTGCCCGCGCCTTGCGCCGACCGCTTCGTGACGTCCGTGGCGCCGGGCGAGCCCTGGACGGACGACCCTTACGCCCAGGCCCTGCGTGCCGGCCGGGGCCCGCTGTACCTGCGCAGCCTGGGGCCCCTCACCCCGGGGGAGGCCGAGCTGCTTCCACTGGAGGTGGAGCGCTGGTGCGCCGCCCCCGACGCCGCCGACACCGAAGTGCTGGGCCGTTGCACCGGCCCCGTCCTGGACGTCGGCTGCGGTCCGGGGCGGCTGGTGGCCGCCCTGGCCGCACGTGGTGTCACAGCCCTCGGTGTGGACGTCAGCCCGGCCGCCGTCGCCCGGACCCGGCGCCACGGCGGAGCCGCCCTACGGCGCTCCGTCTTCGACCGCCTGCCGAGAGAGGGCCGCTGGGGCACGGTCCTGCTGATGGACGGCAACGTCGGCATCGGGGGCGACCCGGCCGCCCTCCTCACCCGCCTGCGCGACCTCCTCCGCCCCGGTGGCCGCCTCCTGGCCGAGGCGGCGGGCGAAGACGTGGACCAGCGTCTCACCGTCCGAGTGGAGGACGCCCACGGCCGCCACGGCCTCCCCTTCCCCTGGGCTCGCGTCGGCACGACCGCCCTGCTGCGCGCGGCCGACTCCACCGGCTGGATCCTCACCGGCCGATGGAGCGTCGACAGGCGCTCCTTCCTGGAACTCCACCGCCCCACGTCGGAGCGCCAGGAGCCGGACGCGGCCCGGGACGGGCACGTCGCGCCGCCCGACCACACCCCCACAACTGGTGAGGGGCCACAGGTCAACGGCCCGTCCGAGCTCCATGGGCACAGGGTTCGGTGACGTACCGTCAGCCTGGTCGCGGTGCACGGACTCCGCGGCCGACTGCGGTGCCCAGAATTCGAGATCATCCCTGCGGGCTCGGCGTGGGGGGCTTGCGCAGCGCAGCAGTATTGACGGAGCGTCTGGAACCAGGGCCTTCGGATCGGTGGTGCCTTGCCGGTGTCACGCTTGCCGAGACGGGCCGACCTCGGATCCTCCGCACGCTGTAAGAGTTCCGCCCCGACCGGACATCACCCGGTGATCTACCCTGCGGACGGCTACACCACCGAGAAGGCGGCCTGCGCGGCCATCGGCTCCAGGCCCGTGACGGGTGGCTGACGCCGGCCGGGACAGCTGACGCAGGCCCGCCGCGAGCGGCCTGGGGTTCGCCACATCGCCGGGTCGGCCCTGCTCAGCGGCCGGGAGCTGCACCGACCGCGGAACCGGCTCGTGCCGCCCATGGCGCCGGGTTGCTGAGTCCTCGCGCCCTCCACCCGACGCGACTCAATCCGGTTCCGCCTCTGGCCGAGGCTCTTCCTTCGTCACTTCGGGCGATCGGCTGCCGCGGGCGTCGTGGCCGCAGTCGGTGGCCCGTCCGGGTTCTGCGGGCCGCACGTCCTCAGGACGATGGTCCCGGCCCGTCCTCACGAGGCGATCTCGACGGTCTTGGAGACGGTGACCTGGTCGATGTCCGAGACGCGGACGGTGGCCCGCATCATCCATGTTCCGGCGAGGGGGAGGTCGAGGGTGTCACTGCCCCAGTAGCCGCTCTGGTCGACGAGTTCGGCATCGAGCGGGCCGACGCGTTTGTCGGTCTGGGTGAAGGTGAGGCGTAGTTCGGGGATGGCGATGAGGCCGCCGTCGGCACCGAATACGACGGCCTCGACCACGTTCCGGCCGACCCGGCCCGGTTCCAGGGTGATCTGCACCCTGCCGCTCCCGGCCGGAGCGCCCGTGTCGAACGGGACCACGGTCAGGTTCACGTCCGGCTGTCCGGACACCGTGGAGGCTCGCGCCGCCTCGACTGTGGCCCGCCCCGGTTGGCTGCCCGTCAGCACGGTCGTGAGCGCGAGCACTGCCACACCGATGACGGCCTCCGCGAGCACGGACCTGCGCAGCCCGCGCCGGCCGCCCTCAGAGCCGATGCCGGCTGCTTCAGGCACGGCACCGGGGCCGTCCTTCGTCGGCGGGTCGGGAGGTGTGCCTTGGCCGCTGCCCGCGGTGACGAGCACGGGTTGTACCGGGGGCACGCGCAGTAGCCGCCCAGTCCAGCTCCGGGAGTACGACGCCGCCGTCAGCATGAGGATCACGGTCCCGGTCTTCAGCGCGAGCACCCTGCCGTAGGGGGTGGTGAACGCGTCCCAGGAACCGAGGCCGCGCCAGGACTGGTAGATGCCGGTGGCCGCCAGTACGCCCACGGCACCGAGGGCGAGCCGGGAGAAGCGACCGACGACGGCGGGCCGGAGCGGGACGGCGGCCGGTGCCCGGTACAGCGTGACCAGCAGTGCGGTCAGCCCGCCGAGCCAAACGGACATGGCCAGGAGGTGCAGTGCGGCGGACGTCATCGCGGCCGGCACCTGGATGCCCGTCGAGGCGTGCTCGGCCGCTGCCCAGGTCGTGGCCAGAGCGAGGGTGAGGGCGATGCCCACCGTGACCGTGCGCCGGTCGTGTCGCTCTTCGGACCTGCCGTGCCTCAGGAGCATGGCGACCAGCAGGAGTAGAGCGAGACGGACCAGCAGTGCGATGCCCGGTCGGCTGCCCACCGTGTCGCGCAGAAGTCGAGGGTCGAGCACACCAGCCGGTCCGTCTCCGCTCGCGTACGGACCGCGCATCAGCAGCAGCGCGGTCGTCGCCAGTGTCAGGGCCCACCAGCCGGCCAGGAACGGGCCGCGCAACGCCTGCGTGGCCCCGGCACCGGGACGGCAGACCTGCACGAACACGGCGGTGCCGATCAGCAGGGCCAGGCCCCCGTAGGCGACGTAGCGGCCGATGCCGTACAGCACGTCGATCGACGGGGCCACGGCAGGCTCGGCGGCGGATGCGGCGCGGGTCTGCGAAGGCGTGCCGACGGAGAAGGTGAAGGCACCGGAGACGGCGTGGCTGTCCTCGGAAAGCACCCGCCAGGAGACCGTGTACGTGCCCTGCTGCAGACCGTCGGTCAGGGGCACGCGCGCGGTGTCGGCCCTACCGTCCGCACGCACGGGGTCGCCGGCGGTCACCGGTCGGCTGTCAGGGTCGAGGACGCGCACCGAGTCCTCGGTGAGCGCGACGGACTCGCTGAAGGAGACCGTGACGTGTTCCGGCGCGGTCTTCAGCACCGTGCCCTCGCGCGGGTCGCTGCCGGTCAGCACCGCGTGAGCGGAGGCGGGTGCCACGCCGGCGAGGAGGGTACCGGCCAGCAGCACAACCACCACCAGCAGTGCCTTGCCCATGCGCTGTGTGTGTTGCGTCTGTTGTCGTTCCACTTCATGTCTCCGGAGCGGTTCTTGGATCTGGCGAGCGTGCTGCACGCCTGTGCAGGTGTCCGGCACCGTGTCGTTCGAGGGCGGGGTGTCTCCGGCCGCGGGGGCGGCACGCGAAGGCACCCCGTACCGGAGGACGCCCGACGCCTGACCAGCCACCAGGTGCCGCCCCCGGTACGACCGGCACGGCGATCAGGGAGCCGGTGAGCAGTTGGGTGGTTGAGGAGGCGTCCGTGTGACGGAGCTCCTTTCGGCAGGCGGGACGTCGGCGGTCGTCTTCGTGGATGAGCCTGGCGCTGGCGCCCCGCCGGGCTGGCGCCTGGGGACGGACCGTTGTGGGCGTGCGAGCCTCGCTGTGACCGCGACGGTCACTGGCGATTTCGGCGACGTACGTCGGACATTCGGGTACGCCATCCTGCGGGGCCGGGGTTCCGGCGGCGTTGGCGGCGGGTGGCGGGCAGCGCCGACGGCCGCCGTCCTGCCGAGCATCGACACACAGCCGTCGACGGCCCTCAGCCGGATGGCGGAGCCGTGATGTGGGGTGTGTCTGCGGGCCATGCGGAGGGAGCCTGCTCCGACTGCTGTGAGACGGTGTCGTCCTCTCCGTCGTGTGGGTCGCCGGGGGCCGCCAGCTGGGAGCAGAGACCGAGGGCGAGAGTGATCGCGGTGGCCGTTCCCAGTGCACGGACGATGCGGCGGCACTTTGCTAGGCCGTCCAGCTCCCGCCAGGGCGAGCGGGGGCGGGGCTCGGTGGGCTGCCACAGCTCACCGACGGCTCCCGTCCCGTCGAGCGAGGCGGGCCTTTGCCGGAGAGGGCTTGTAGGACGCCTTCGTGTATGTCCTCCCCCCTGGGGACGGGAGGGCGGGCTGGCCGTCCGAGACGCCGTCCCACGTTCCGCGGCGGAGAGCTCCTTGGGCGCGGTTTCCCGTATCGCGTGTTCGCTGTCGGTCAGGAATCTGTGCCAGACCTCATCCGCGGCGGGTGGTCTGAGGCCATCGCCGTCCGGTGTCTGGTCTCCGTCCGGCATGCGAGCGGTCACGCCGCACCTTCCGTTCCCCACTTCTGGCCGGCGACCCCGTTGCGCGCCGGACTCCTGGCAGGAGCTGACGCCCCGTGGTCTCCTGTGGTCTGCCACGGCCTTGGGGGCCGTGTTGAGCGCGGACCGGTTGGCGGGGCCTCCGGCGACCGACGCGTCGATGTTCACCTCGGTATTCCGCCGTCGTCACTCCCGGGCGTCCGGCGGTCCGCCGCCGGGCGGGCCCCATCTGATGATTGCACAGTGCAAAGCGGGAGCGCCAGCAGGGGGACCGTCGTGAAGCGCCGACGGCGATCTGGGGGCCCGTGGTGGTCGTCATACCGACGTCAGGGTTATTACGAGAACCTGACACGGAGGCTGAACCCCTTCAGGCGCAGGCGCCTCATCGGTGACTCTGGTTCAACCCGCCACTGTTCGAGGGTGGCAGACGGGTTCGAGGAGTGAGTTATGAGCAGGCACACCTGGCGCAGGTCCCCGTTACAGGTCCGGCTGACAGTCGCCGGAGCCGTGGCCCTGGCCACGGCGGCGGCCGCGGTGACGGTGACCGTGGCCTCGGCGGGGGAGACCACCCGCCGGTACCCGGGTTCCGGGCAGGTCGGCGCCGACCACGCGGTGTTCGTGCAGGGCAACGAACTCGACGGCAACACCATCCACGTCTTCAAGCGGGGGGACGACGGCACGCTGACCGCAGCGGGCCGCTACGCCACAGGCGGCAGGGGCGGCGACCAGATCGACGCACCGACCGACTCCCTCGCCTCGCAGGGCTCGCTCGTCTACGACGACCGGTCGGGGCGGCTGCTGGCGGTCAACGCCGGAAGCGGTACGGTGACCTCGTTCCTGGTCCAGGGGCAGAAGCTGACGGATAGGCAGACAGTGGCCTCCGGGGGCGACTTCCCGGCGTCGATCACGGTCTCCGGCCGGCTGGCGTACGTCATGAACGCGGGTGGGGAGGGGAGCGTCCAGGGCTTCCGGATCACCTCCGACGGGCTGCAGCCCGTGCGCGGTTCGCAGCGCTCCCTGGGACTGGACAACGAGGAGGTGCCGCTGTTCAGCAGTTCGCCGGGACAGGTCGCGTTCACCCCGGGCGGTCGCGCGCTCGTCGTCACCACCAAGTCCGCGAACACCGTCGAGGTCTTCCCCATGGGACGCGACGGGCGCCCCGCGCAGGAACCGGTCGTCAACGAGTCCGCAGGCGGAGTGCCTTTCGCGATCACCTTCGACCGGGGCGGCCGGATGCTGGTGGCCGAGGCGGAGAAGTCGACGGTCAGCACCTACAAGGTGCGTCGCGACGGCACCCTGAAGGTCGTTCAGGGCCCGCTGGCCAACGGGCAGGAGACCCTGTGCTGGCTGGAGCGCGCCGGTGACTTCTTCTACGGGGGCAATACCGGCAACTCCACGGTCAGCGGCTATCGCATGGACAAGCGCGGGCGTCTGACGCTCACGAACGACGTGGGGGTGGCCACGCCCCCGTCGGCCCGGTCCCAGGGCGTCATCGACCTGGCCGTCACCGAGGACGAGAAGTTCCTGTATGTGCAGAACGCCGTCTCCGGTACGGTCGACGGCTTCCGTGTGGGCAGGAACGGCTCGCTCACGAAGGTCACGACCGCCACAGGACTGCCCGCCTTCGCCGAATCCGGAATGGAGGGCATCGTCGCGGTGTGACGGGAAAACGGTCACCGCGGTGCGGCGCCCCGGAGTTGACCCAGGGCGCCAGGCCGCTCCGGCCAGATCACAGCGCGTCGTTGAAACCTTCTTTCAGAGGGCCGGAACGGAGGGCCGGGTGAGGACCACCGTTCGCCGGGAATCCAGGAATGCGGTTGAAGCAGCCCGTGATCGTCACTCCCGGCCAAGCCGAGGGGATGGCGGACGGGCTGCTCAGCGCAGATGCTGTTCGGCCGCGTGGATCCGTACGAACGGGATGGCTCTGCCCGCCTCTCGGAACGATGCCGTGGTGCCGTCCACGGTCAGACCCATGAAGGCGCACAGTCGGAGGGCGGTCCGTGGATGTCGCGCCGCGAACTGGACCATGGTCTCTGCCCCTTCTTCCGGGGTGAGGAATTGTGCGTCGACCGCGTAGTGGCGATTCCCTATCTGGACGACGGTCTGCGGTCGGCTGCGCAGGTTGCGGTACCAGTCCGCCGTTGGACCGAAGCCGGATGCAACCGTCCAACTGCCACCTGCCGGATCGCGCGCCACCACCTCCAGAACCACATGGCGGTCGGCTCCGGTGACGCGGCCGATGTGGTGAAGCAGCAGGAACCGTCCGCCGAAGAGGGGCCCCAATCCCGCACGGAACAACAGGATCGGCAGCCGCAGGGCGAAGCGTCTCCATCCGGAGGGGAGTCGGGGGCGGTGCGGGGCGTCGCCTTCCGGTCGCCGCATTGGGTCTCCATGAGCCGGTGGAATGTCGGATCTCGGCATCGATTGGGTAAAGGGCCGGAGCGAGAGCCGTGCCGTCGCAGCAATCCTTGCATAGTCTAAGTGTTGAGGAGGGGTGTCTGCGCAGGGCGGCTCTCCAGTGCCGCGACACCGCTGGAGAGCGCCATGACCATGAAAGAGCCACCGTCCCACGGCACGCTGCTGTCCTGCATGCCGGTCGCGGTGATGGCCGTGGTGACAGGGGTGGACGTCGTGGCGGGGCCCGGGGTGGGACTGCTCCCGCTGGTCTCCCTCGGGCCGGCCTTCTCCGGGCTGGTCGGGGGGTGGCGGCGTACCGCCGTCATCGGTGTGGTGGCGCTGCTGCTGTGCGTGGGACTCGGCCTGTACAACGGCCTGTTCGAGGAGAGCCGGGGCTTCGCGGCCCTGGGGTCGGTGGCCGGGGTCACCGGGGTGGGTATCGCCGCCGCCGTGATGCGCTCGCGCCGGGAAACGGAGTTGGCCGGTGTCCGCTCGATCGCCGAGGTCGCCCAGCGGGTCCTGCTGCGACCTGTGCCGCTGACGGCGGGCCCGCTGCGGGTGGCGGTGTCGTACACCTCCGCCGTGGCCGAGGCGCGGATCGGGGGCGATCTGTACGAGGTGGTCGCCTCGCCGCACGGCGTGCGGGTGATCGTCGGTGATGTGCAGGGCAAGGGGCTGGCCGCCGTCGAGACGGCCGCCGTGGTGCTCGGTGCCTTCCGGGAGGCAGCGCACGACGAACCCGACCTGGTGGGGCTCGGCGAGCGGCTGGAGCGGAGTGTCGCCCGGGAACTGGAGGGGGAGAAGTTCGTCACGGCGATCCTTGCCGAGTTCGGCTCCGATCACGAAGTGGTGTTCGTCAACTACGGTCACCCGGATCCGATGCGGGTGCGCCGGGACGGCACCGCCGACTTCCCGCAGCCTCCTTCCTATGCTCTGCCGCTCGGGTTGGGCGCTCCCGGGAGCGACGGCCCGAAACCATACCCGGTGTCCTTCGCACCCGGTGAGCAGTTACTTCTGTACACCGACGGCGTCACCGAGGCACGCGACGATCAGGGAGCCTTCTATCCGCTCGCCGACCGGGCGCATCTGCTGAAAGACCCTGACCCGCACAGTGCGTTGATCGCGCTGCGTGAGGACGTGGTGCGGCATGCCGCTGGTCCGCCGCACGACGACGCCGCCATGCTTCTGCTGCGCTACCACGGTCATGGAATGGGAAAATCTGCTCCTGCCGATTGAGCACGCGGGTGCCTCAGCGCGTAGAAAGGGGGGCATGGCGGAACGTAGGACCCCTTCAAGGGGCATGGACGATGTCGACGCGGTCACCCGTGCGGTGCTGACCGCGTCACGGCTGTTGGTGGCGGTGTCGGCCAGATCCCTGGCCGAGGTCGAGGAGCGGGTGACGCTGCCACAGTTCCGCATGCTGGTGGTGCTGTCGACTCGCGGCGCCACCAAGCTCGTCGTGCTCGCGGACCTGCTCCAGGTCGCGCCGTCCACCGCTATGCGCATGGTCGACAGACTGATCGCTGCCGGGCTCGCCGACCGCCGGATCAACCCGGACAATCGCCGCGAGACCATGCTCCAGCTGACGGACGAGGGGCGGCGAACGGTCGCTGACGTCACCGCCCGGCGTCGCACGGAGATCGCCACGATCGTCGAACGGCTCGCGCCGGACCAGCGGACGGCGCTCGTGGACGCGCTCACCGCGTTCAACGAGGCGGGCATGGAGCCGCTGGCCCCGGTGACGGACGACCCGGAGCTGTATCCCCTGGGCTGGGTGGACGCGACGGTGGGGTACGGCGCCTGAGGGCATGCCCCGGGCACGCGGCCGTTGCCGTCGTGCGCGCTGGTCGGCCGATCCGACCTGCCCGCTGACCGGTATCGCGCTAGTCAGGGAAGCCGTGATGGGCGGGTAGGGGGCGAGGGCTCTTGATCTGCGCGCCGTATCGGGGCAGCCGCGGCACGCGACAGCGAACGACTTGTAGGCGGGGCGGTCCGCAATGCGTCAGGGACCGCGGGCCGGAGGGCGGATGATGTCCCCCATGTGCCGAGGTTCTACATCGTCGCTCTGGCCTGGTGCGCTGGTCGTCGGTGCGGTAGCGGTCGTGCGCCCCTCCCGAGGGTGCTCCTTTCATGCGGCGGCCCGGACCCGGCCTCGTCCCGCCCTCGCTTGAGGACGAGGGCGGCGTGGCGGTCGGTGGTCGCGTCACTCGGACGAGGGTGAGGGCTTGGGAGTCGGGCCTGCCGTCGGGGCGGCGGTCTGCACATCCAGATCCGGGCGCGGGGTCAGGACGACCATGGGGGCACCCTGTTGGGGCACCGGCGGGGTGACCTGTTCGCTGGGGAGCTTCGGCGGGTTGGTCTGCTGGTAGTTGACCTGTTCGTGGTTGACCAGTCCGGTCTTCTCCAGCACGGTGATGTGGTCGAGCACGGTGTCGTTGGCCAGGTCCGCCAACTGACGCACCAGGGTATTGCGGGTGCTGGCCCTGATCTTGGCGATGGCCGGGAAGATCTGACCGTGCGTGACACGCATGATCTGGACCGCGGTCGAGTCGAACTCCTTGCCCTTGGCCGCGTCCACAGTCGCCACGAACTGCTGCTGTTGCGGGCTCGCCTGGTTGTTGAGCGTGATGTTCAGCTCGGGGGCGATCTTCCGGCACATCTCGTCGAGGCCGGCGTGGCCGACGACCAGATGCTCGCCGGCCTCCTTCATCTCCGGCGTCGTACCGCGCTCCATGGCCATTTCACCAAGGGGGTACTCCCAGAGTCCTGCGGAGCGTACCTTGATGACGAAGTCACGGTCGGCTTCTGTGAGCGGCCCGTAGGGGGTGTTGGCGATGATCCGCTCTGTTCCCGTGGCCGTCTTCTCGACTCCCAGTATTGCTGGGTAGGCGAGCGCAGCGACGGTCAACAGCAGACCGCCGCTGACGAAGATCGTTCCGATGTTCCAAGCGCGGGGCATGGCAGCTCCTGGCAGCGGGTGGCCGCACCCGCGGATCCGATGCTTGGCACCGGATCCGCCGTACGGATGGGTCGCCAGGGGGTACGGATGGAACAGGCGAATGAATCATTGCGCTGGGTAAATTTTGCAGTGTGATTGAAACGGTATCTCGGGTGCTGGGGCGCTCATCGCCCTGACCTGGGGGAAAGGTGGAGGGTCGGTGCCTCCGTCACTTGAACTCCGACGCCCATGAGGGGGCGTCATGGGCGCCGACGGCCACGGCCTCACACCGGCTTGCAGGTGCGGATGTGTCGTCGGCACCGGGTCTTGGGAGGGGTGAGCGCGTGCAGCGCGGCCCGCGGACTTTCGGCCGCCGCCTGTGGAGACCTGATCTGCGGTGCCGACTCCATTCATTGGTGCCGCGAGGTGTCGCGCGCAAGGTCCAGCCGGGCGCGGCCGGAGATGTCAGGAGAGACGTCGGCGATCAGGTGGAACCGGGCCACGGGCGTCCAGAGCCTCGCGGAGGACGGGCGGACCGGCTCTTTCTGCAGCAGCCCGCATAGCGGCACTGAGTTCGGCGACCTGTACCTCGATGCCTGCCACGGACAGTGCCTGTCGGATACCCAGCAGCGTGTACAGGCTTGCGGAATCGCAGAAGGTGATACCGGACAGGTTCAGTACCAGTAGGTCGCCAGGTGAACGGGCGGCAAGTGCAGCCAGGTACTCGCGCAAGCTGGTGGAGGTATCGATGTCGAGCTCCCCTGCGAGATGTAGCTCCAGTACGGGAGGGGATTGACCACCGGCAATGGGCTGGATCGATAGCCTTGAGATCCCGACCTCCAGCAGATCCTCCCCGTGGTGAGTCGGAACGCCACTACTCACCGGCTTGGCCGCTGTTGGCTCGTCCTCGGGGTTGGACTGGGGCGGTGTCATCGCGCGTCTCCCGGCTGGAGCGGTCTCCGTACGCCGACCAGACTTCCCGGCACTCCAGGCGGGCTGCCCCTCCACCTGGTCAATCTTTGCATAAGACAAATAAATGCGCCAGTGGAGCTCAGGTCCTCCCGCGGGCGTGGGATCCCTTTGCCCTCAGCAACTCCTGCAGGGGCCATGCAGGTCCCGCGGCCCGCCTCGACCAGGTCTTCGTCCCGTTCCGGCGCGGCGATTCGACCGGCCATGGGATGCGGGCTGTTGCGGCGTTCACGGATGACGCTCACGCAGCGTGGCTGCGAACTCCTCCTTTCGGGTCTGCGAGGGGGCTCGGCTGTGGACGATCCGCCGGAGACGCGCTTGCGAGGCCACGGCCTACCGTCTCCTGAGGGACTGTCCCAGGGCCCGGGCAGCGGATGCGACGGAATCTGCCCACGGCGCGCTCGACGCCGTGATGGTGGACCGGCTTGACCGGGTGTCCTGCTGATGGCCACGGACTCCTCACTACTGGCACCCGCGATCGTCGTCGTCGCCCTGGTGTTCAGAACGGCACTCGGCGAAGTCCGGCACCGAGGAACCGCCCGCGAACAATGGGCGCTTACCACCGACCGTCGCACTGTGGCAGCCGGAGCGAAACGGCAGCGGCCATGTCCTGCTCGGCTGGCAACAGGCGGGCCCAGCGCTTGCCGCCTGGGCATTGCTCATCGGGGTGCTCACTGTCGCCGTTCCTTGAACCGTGGTTCTGGATCACTTTCCGTGCTGGAGCCACGGAGGGTTACCACGACCGCGATCATGGACGGCCGTGGGTGATGTGTTCCTCCAGGGCCTGTGGTTCCACAAGGCCGAAGGCGTTGTGATCGAAAAGGCAGTAGTGGATGGCGAGTTGGTGCTCGTGCGGGCCCGTGCGTCGGCAGAGCAGGCCGCGTGTCATGCCTGCGGGACGACGTCGGGCCGGGTGCACAGCCGATACGTACGCCGCCTCACCGACACCGCGGTCGCCGGGCGTCCTGTGGTGATCGAGTTACAGGTCCGGCGGTTCCGCTGCCGTGAACGCGCCTGCACGCAGGCCACGTTCGCAGAGCAGGTCGAAGGGCTGACCTTCCGGTACGGGAGGCGAAGCACCGGGCTGCAGACGGTGCTGCAACGGGTGGCCGTGATGCTGGCGGGCCGGGCCGGCGCCCGCCTGGCGGACACACTCGCGGTCCGGGCGAGCCGGTCGACTCTCCTGCGGCTGATACGCCGCCTCCCGGAGCCCGAGGTGCACACGCCGCGGGTGCTCGGAGTGGACGAGTTCGCCCTGCGCAAGGGACACAATTACGGCACGATCCTGGTGGACATCGACACCCGCCGCCCGGTTGATCTGCTGCCCGACCGCACCACGGCCACGGTGTCCGCCTGGCTCGCCGACCACCCCGGCGTCGAGGTGATCTGCCGTGACCGGTCGACCGCATACGCCGAGGCCGGACGGCTCGGCGCCCCGGACGCGGTCCACGTCGCGGACCGGTGGCACATCTGGAAAAACCTCGTCGAGGCCGTCGAGAAGACGGTCATCCAGCACCGCGCCCTGCTGCGCGAGCCAGAGGAGACCAGCCCGGTCCGCACCAACACACCCGTGAACACCACGGGGTTCCCGCCGCGTCCCTCAGGCGAACCGCGACACTCCGGCCGCCTGTCGGACCGGGTCCGCGAACAGCACACAGCCGTCCACGCCCTGCTCGACGACGGGCTCGGCCTCCGGCCGATCGCTCGCCGGCTCGGCCTGGCCCGCAACACCGTGCGCCGCCTGGCCCGCGCGGCCACCGCGGACGAACTGCTGGTAGGACAGTGGACCGGCCGCAGCAGCATCCTCGATCCCTACAAGCCTTATCTGCATCAGCGGTGGGCCGAGGGCTGCACCGTCGCCCGCCGTCTGTTCGAGGAACTGCGTGAGCGCGGCTACCCCGGCGGCGAGAGCGTCGTGAAGAGGTACGTGCAGCAGCTCCGTGAAGCGTTCCCGCACGACGATCCGCCCCGCAAGCACCCGTCCGTGCGAGACGTGACCAGCTGGATCACCCGCCGCCCCGACCGCCTCGACAGCGACCAGGTCCAGCGGCTCAAGGCGATCCTCGCCCGCTGCCCCGAACTCGGCCGCACCGCCGAACACGTACGTTCCTTCGCCGAGTTGATGAACAACCGCCAAGGAAAGCAGCTGGACCAATGGATCGAGTGTGTCCAGGCCGATGACCTGCCCGCCCTGCATGCCTTCGTCACCGGCCTCGGCCAGGACCTCGACGCCGTCGTCGCCGGGCTCAGCCTGCCCTACAGCTCTGGCGCAGTCGAAGGCCATAACAACAAGATCAAGATGCTCAAGCGGCAGATGTTCGGCCGCGCCAACTTCGACCTGCTCCGCAAACGCGTCCTCCTCGCGGCGTGAGGCCGTCCATGATCGCGGTCGTGGTAACCCTCCGTGGCTCCAGCACGGAAAGTGATCCAGAACCTGAACCGTGACCCCCTATCGGTCGATGAAAAGTGACCCCTTCCGTGATCAAGTGATCAGTCTGGCTCCATGGGAGTCAGGTGGAAGAGGTGATCGGTGTGGAGGACTGGGCTGAGATCCGGCGGCTCCACCGTGCGGAGGGCATGTCGATCAAGGGGATCGCGCGGCATCTGGGGATCGCCCGGAACACCGTGCGACGGGCTGTGGCCAGCGACGATCCGCCGAAGTACCGGCGGGCGCCGAGGGGCTCGATCGTGGACGCGGTGGAGCCGGCGATCCGCGAACTGCTGGCGGAGTACCCGCGGATGCCCGCCACGGTGATCGCCGAGCGGATCGGCTGGGAACGGTCGTTGTCGGTGCTGAAGCGGCGGGTGCGGGAACTGCGGCCGGTCTACCTTCCGGCGGATCCGGTCTCCCGGACGGCGTATCAGCCCGGCGAGCTGGCCCAGTGTGACCTGTGGTTCCCTCCGGTGGACATCCCGCTGGGCTTCGGGCAGACCGGCCGCCCGCCGGTGCTGGTGATCGTGTCCGGGTACTCGCGGGTGATCACCGCGCGGATGCTGCCGTCGAGGCAGGCCGCCGATCTCGTGAGCGGGCACTGGGACCTGCTGTCCGGCTGGAGCGCGGTGCCGAGGGCGCTGGTCTGGGACAACGAGGCGGCCATCGGACGCCGCCGCGAGGGGCGGGTCGTGCTCGGTCATGAGTTCGCCGCCCTGGCCGGGCTGCTGGCCTGCAAGGTGATCCTGTGCCGGCCCCGCGACCCGGAGGCCAAGGGTCTGGTCGAGCGGGCCAACGGTTATCTGGAGACGTCGTTCCTGCCCGGCAGGGTGTTCACTTCCCCGGCCGACTTCAACACGCAGCTGAACGCGTGGCTTGAGGTCGCCAACCGGCGGGTGCACCGCACCCTGGATGCCCGTCCGGTGGAGCGGTGGGAGGCTGACCGGGCCGCGATGCTGCCGCTGCCGCCGACCGCGCCGCCGCGCTGGTGGCAGACCTCGGTACGGATCGGCCGGGACCACTACATCCGCCTGGACACCTGCGACTACTCCGTCCACCCGGCCGCGATCGGACGGATCGTGCGGATCGAGGCGGACACCGAAACGGTGCGGGCTCATCTGGACGGTCGGCTGGTCGCCGAGCACGCGCGCTGCTGGGCCCGCCACCAGACGCTCACCGACCCGGACCACGCCGATGCCGCCACGGCGATGCGCAGCCAGTACCGCCAGGCCGTGGCCGGTGCCGCGGCGGTGGAGGTCGCACAGCCGGATCTGCCGGCCTACGACCGCGTGTTCCAGCTGATCGAAGGCGGCGGAGGACAGGAGTGACGTCATGGCCACCCGCACCACCACGTCCCGGGACGTCGCCGCCGAACTGGCCTTTCTCAGCCGTGCGTTGAAGGCACCGGCCCTGCTGGATGCTGCCGACCGGCTCGCCGAACGCGCCAGGGCCGAGTCCTGGACACATCAGGAGTATCTGGCCGCCTGCCTGCAGCGCGAGGTGGCTGCCCGCGAGGCCCACGGCGGCGAAGGCCGCATCCGCGCGGCCCGTTTCCCCGCCCGCAAGACCTTGGAGGAGTTCGACTTCGCTCACCTGCGCGGGCTGAAACGGGAGGCGGTGGCACATCTGGGCACCCTGGACTTCATCACCGGCAAGGAGAACGTGGTCTTCCTCGGGCCGCCCGGCACCGGCAAGACCCACCTGGCCATCGCCCTGGGCATACGCGCCTGCCAGGCCGGACACCGCGTCGCGTTCGCCACCGCCTCGCAGTGGGTCGACCGCCTGGCCGCCGCCCACGCCACCGGCAAGCTCCAGGAGGAGCTCCTCCGGCTGGCGCGCGTCCCGGTTCTGGTGATCGATGAGGTCGGCTACATCCCGTTCGAACCGGAAGCAGCGAACCTGTTCTTCCAGCTGATCTCGGGTCGCTACGAACGCGCCTCCGTGATCGTGACCAGCAACAAGCCGTTCGGACGCTGGGGAGAGGTCTTCGGGGACGACACCGTCGCCGCCGCCATGATCGACCGTCTCGTCCATCACGCCGATGTGCTCTCCTTGAAGGGAGACTCCTACCGGCTCAAAGACCGTGACATCGGCCGCACACCGAGCGCGGCAACCGGGTGAACAACTACACACGGGGTCAAAACTCACCGACCCCAAAGGGGTCCAGGTTCAGGTTCTGGATCACTTTCCGTGCTGGAGCCACGGAGGGTTACCACGACCGCGATCATGGACGGCCTCACGCCGCGAGGAGGACGCGTTTGCGGAGCAGGTCGAAGTTGGCGCGGCCGAACATCTGCCGCTTGAGCATCTTGATCTTGTTGTTATGGCCTTCGACTGCGCCAGAGCTGTAGGGCAGGCTGAGCCCGGCGACGACGGCGTCGAGGTCCTGGCCGAGGCCGGTGACGAAGGCATGCAGGGCGGGCAGGTCATCGGCCTGGACACACTCGATCCATTGGTCCAGCTGCTTTCCTTGGCGGTTGTTCATCAACTCGGCGAAGGAACGTACGTGTTCGGCGGTGCGGCCGAGTTCGGGGCAGCGGGCGAGGATCGCCTTGAGCCGCTGGACCTGGTCGCTGTCGAGGCGGTCGGGGCGGCGGGTGATCCAGCTGGTCACGTCTCGCACGGACGGGTGCTTGCGGGGCGGATCGTCGTGCGGGAACGCTTCACGGAGCTGCTGCACGTACCTCTTCACGACGCTCTCGCCGCCGGGGTAGCCGCGCTCACGCAGTTCCTCGAACAGACGGCGGGCGACGGTGCAGCCCTCGGCCCACCGCTGATGCAGATAAGGCTTGTAGGGATCGAGGATGCTGCTGCGGCCGGTCCACTGTCCTACCAGCAGTTCGTCCGCGGTGGCCGCGCGGGCCAGGCGGCGCACGGTGTTGCGGGCCAGGCCGAGCCGGCGAGCGATCGGCCGGAGGCCGAGCCCGTCGTCGAGCAGGGCGTGGACGGCTGTGTGCTGTTCGCGGACCCGGTCCGACAGGCGGCCGGAGTGTCGCGGTTCGCCTGAGGGACGCGGCGGGAACCCCGTGGTGTTCACGGGTGTGTTGGTGCGGACCGGGCTGGTCTCCTCTGGCTCGCGCAGCAGGGCGCGGTGCTGGATGACCGTCTTCTCGACGGCCTCGACGAGGTTTTTCCAGATGTGCCACCGGTCCGCGACGTGGACCGCGTCCGGGGCGCCGAGCCGTCCGGCCTCGGCGTATGCGGTCGACCGGTCACGGCAGATCACCTCGACGCCGGGGTGGTCGGCGAGCCAGGCGGACACCGTGGCCGTGGTGCGGTCGGGCAGCAGATCAACCGGGCGGCGGGTGTCGATGTCCACCAGGATCGTGCCGTAATTGTGTCCCTTGCGCAGGGCGAACTCGTCCACTCCGAGCACCCGCGGCGTGTGCACCTCGGGCTCCGGGAGGCGGCGTATCAGCCGCAGGAGAGTCGACCGGCTCGCCCGGACCGCGAGTGTGTCCGCCAGGCGGGCGCCGGCCCGGCCCGCCAGCATCACGGCCACCCGTTGCAGCACCGTCTGCAGCCCGGTGCTTCGCCTCCCGTACCGGAAGGTCAGCCCTTCGACCTGCTCTGCGAACGTGGCCTGCGTGCAGGCGCGTTCACGGCAGCGGAACCGCCGGACCTGTAACTCGATCACCACAGGACGCCCGGCGACCGCGGTGTCGGTGAGGCGGCGTACGTATCGGCTGTGCACCCGGCCCGACGTCGTCCCGCAGGCATGACACGCGGCCTGCTCTGCCGACGCACGGGCCCGCACGAGCACCAACTCGCCATCCACTACTGCCTTTTCGATCACAACGCCTTCGGCCTTGTGGAACCACAGGCCCTGGAGGAACACATCACCCACGGCCGTCCATGATCGCGGTCGTGGTAACCCTCCGTGGCTCCAGCACGGAAAGTGATCCAGAACCCAGGTTCAGAGACCGCCGACAGCTCACCGCATACCTCGGTCATCGAGCCAGGCGCCGACCATGATCGCTCGCTATCGGAGAGCAGGACGGGGCCATCCTGGCCGCCATCGGCGTAGCGCCGACGCACGTCCCGTCCAGATCGCTGCCAGCCCTTGCCGGCCGCTCAGCGCCGACCACGTCGCTTTCCCGGGCGCCACCTACCGACTCAGACATAGCCGTACTCAACGTGAGTCCTCCCCTCCATGATCTGGCACTGGACCGGCCTTGTCTTCTTCTCCCTCACCGTGCTTCCGGCCGGACTGGCCATGGTCAGCGGCCCGATACCCCGCCGGCTGTGGCACCGGTTCGCGCCCATGGGCTCGTGCGGTTTGGCTCTGCTCGCGCTCTACGCTGCGGCCCCCTCAACGCCGTCCTCCGCCTGACCGAGGTGCCGCCTGTGATCACTCTGATGGCCACGGCAACCGCGGGTATCGCCGCAGCAGGCTGCACGTACACGGGTCTTGCCCTGTGCTGCGAAGAGGCCACCTCGTGACCGGTCGGCGGCGCCTGTGCCGCGGCGCCCTGTCGCTCACCTCTTGTGGAAAATGATCGCCGTCGCCCTGTGGCTCGTGGGTACGGTGTTCGACCGGCCAGCCATGCTCCGGCAGTGTGCTGCTTCGTCCGCGTTCCCGGTCGTGGTCGGCGAGGCCGGCGACTGGTTCCGGTGACGCCTGAGGTTTCACCGGCTGACCAGGGGCCAACGGCCCCAGCACGGCACCCCTGACGCGGACCCTCCGGCCATGCACCCATGACCACGCCGCCGGCCTCGGTGGACGACAGAACAGCCATGAGCAGGTTTCCCTGCCGGGGCTGTGAGGTGCAAGCTGGAAGAGAGACCGCCTGGCCGTCCTGGGAGCAGGCTCGGCACAGCGGCTCCGCCACTCCGAGTGGGCTCCTTCCGGCCCGGCAGGAGGGAAGCGAGATGACAGAGCAAGTCAGCACCGGTACACGTTGGCGCCTGGCCGGTGATTGGTTCGATGTGTGCAAGTGCGCCATACCGTGCCCCTGTACGTTTGCACAGCCCCCGACCTACGGCGACTGCGAAGGGGTGCTGGTCTGGCACATCCGGGAAGGCGGCTTCGGCGACGTGCGGCTCGACGATCTCAACGTCCTGATGCTCGGCTCCTTCACCGGTAACCCCTGGGCCGGCACCCACACCGACCCGTACGCCGCGATTTTCCTTGACGAACGGGCCGACGAGCGGCAGCGCAGTGCACTCGGGGCCATCTTCGGCGGTGAGGCCGGCGGATGGCCTGCGCAGTTCGGGGCGATGTTCCACCCCGAGATGCGCGGCATGGACGTCGCCCCCGTCCACGTCGAGATAGACGAGGATCTCGCCACCTGGCGGGCCGAGGTTCCCGGCAAGGTCACGGCCACCGCCGAGGCGCTCACGGGTCCGACGACGCCGGATGGCGCACGCGTCCAGGTCCACAACGCCCCGGGCGCCGAGGTCGGGCCCGGCCAGGTCGCCACCTGGGGACGGGCCACCGCCGACCGCGCCGACGCATTCGGCTTCTCCTGGGAACGCACGGGGAAGTCGAGCAAACACTTCCCGTTCGACTGGAGCGGTCCCGACTAGATTCCGACTGGGCTCGAGTTTGGAGGGGAGCCGTTGCCCGCGGAGCGCCCGTGCCTGCTCAGTGAGCCACCCATTGTCCGCGGCGTGGCCGGCTACCGGCGACGCCAGAATCATGCGGGCAAAATCGTGGCATCGGCATTGTCGGGCATTCAGTCCCATCCCGGCGACGGCGAACTCGACCGGCGTCCCGTCGGAGAAGGGGACCGGTCATGTCGTGGGCGATATCTGGCACCTGCGGCCGGATGGGTGCTGGCCTTGCTGACGAGGGTGGGACGGTACTCTCTTGCCAGCCGCTCACCGACCCGACGGCGGCTCGATGAGGATCAAGAACGCCCATGTTCGGATGCGCCCGAATCCGAAGTCGGCACGGCCGTCGGCCGGTCCAGCGCCCTCGAGCTGAGCTACGAGGCGTCGTACGGTGAGATCGCCACGTACGTGTTCGGCCACGTACGTGTTCGGCAGTGAGGAGACCGAAAAGAGGTCGGCAGCGGCGGGTCTGAGCGATCACACACATGAGCGTCGGCGAGGCACCACGACTCGTGGCACCGATCGCCGTCCTGCTCGTGACAATGACGTGTACGGCACGTCTTCGGGCGCCAGAGAGGTCACATGCCGCCCATTTCCGGCATCGACCCCTCAAGTCCGGGCAGCAGCCCGTCCTGGAACGGCGCGAGCGCGGCCAGCACGAGAAACGCAACACCCACCACCCGGGCGAGCAGCGGGCCACGGGACCACAGCTTCTCGACGAAGATCACCACGGCCAGTCCGGCCATGGCTGCCACGTTCATCACGCCGAGCGGAACGAGGACGACCATCAGTCCCGCGCAGCAGCCGACACAGTAGGCGCCGTGATGGACGCCCACTCGCAGGTCGCGGGCCGGCTGCCGGAAACCGGCGTAGCGCACCAGGTGGCTCATGGGGTCGCGACAGTGCCGTAGGCAGACATGCTTGAGGGGGCCGAGCTGGTACAGGCCCGCGAGCAGGAAGGCCACCGCGCCGATCCAGCGTCCGGCGGTCGGATGGTCGTCGACCAGGCTGCCGGTGAGGGCCAGGGCCGCGTAGGCGAGTAGTCCGAAGGTGGTCCAGACCAGCAGATACCCGCCCGCGAACTCGACTGTACGTATGGTCCGCGTCCAGCCGGAGGACTGCCGGCCGATCCCGCGCACCCATGTGATGGCCACCGGCGCCATGGACGGCAGCATCATCGCCGCCATCATCGTCACCCACAGCAGCAGGAACAGCGGCAGCGCCATCCCCATCGTGCCGGGCTCGACCCCCATCTCCCGGGCCTGCCCGACTGTAAGCGTCCAGGCGGGCGCCGCGATCAGGACGACCAGGAACCAGGCGGCCGCGAGGTCCCGCTTCGGCAGCAGGCCGCCGCCCGCTCCGGTCGGCGCGGGCGACCGGGCGGATACGAACGCGGAAGTCCGGCTGTGACGCATCGGCATGTACTCCTGCGGCTTGGTTCCAGGACAGCACAAGTCCCGGGGTAGTGCGACCTCACGTACCCCCTGACCGAGCACACAGGCCGACGCGGGCACAATCCGAGGCCCTGTCCACCTGGCTGTGCGCGGGGGCCGACCCGGTTGAGGTCGCCCAGCGGGCCGGTAACAGCGTCGGGGTCCTGTTGTCCCGGTACGCGAAGTGCCTCTACGACCGGCAGTCCATCAACAACCAGCGCATCGAAGGGCTCTTGAGAGCCTACGACCAGCCACCGAGTCGGACGAGCAGCGCCGGAATGAGCGGAGGACGACTGCGGGCGGCTGTACATCTCTGCACTGGTCCGCGGTCAGGGCTGTGGGGCGCTGCCCATCTCAGCGGTGAAGCCCACGGGGTCGCTGTCGAACCCGCGGACCGTCTCGTGGAACTCCCACACTCCGGAGGCGTGCCGGGTGAACTCCGCAACCGTTGCCGCGGTGGATTCGGAGACCTGCGCGAAGTCATCCTTCAGTAGTTCCGTGTACCCCTCGACAACCAGCACTCCGGCGTTCGATAGGTCACCGAAGGTCTTGGGGCCGCTGTTCTGGTGGATCGCCACGCCCACGACGACCCGTGCGAAGGAGGAAGCGAGGCGATCGAGTTCGAGGGCCATCACTTCGACGTAGCCGAAGCCCTGGCCGGTCTGGCTGTGCCGGCTCATGCGGACAGTGGCTCGGTGCGCGAGGTGCACTCCCTCAAGCGCCGCGCGGCTACCGCGACCCGGCCTGTGCCCATCCCGCCGCAGTTCGTACGCATGCTCCATGCGCACATCGAACGCTTCGGCGTGACGCCGGACGGCCGACTGTTCCGGAACCAGGCCGGCAACTACGTGGACGCAGCTGCATATGGCACAACGTGGGCGCGGGCGCGGAAGTACGTCCTGACCCGTACAGAACTCGCCTCCAAGCTGGCCAAGCGGCCCTACGATCTCCGGCATGCCGGGATCTCGTTCTGGCTGTACTCCGGTGTGGACCCGGCCGAGTGCGCTCGCCGCGCGGGCCAGAGCATTGAGGTCCTCTTCCGCCACTACGCCAAGTTCCTGGACGGCGTCCGCGAGCAGGCCAACCGCCTCATCGAGCAGTCCATGCAGGAGTGGGACCGCGTCAGCCAGAGCGCGGAGCCTGAAGGGTGAGTCGGGGTTTGGTCCGTGACTGGTCCGGAAGTACTGGTCAGGAGCGGGACAGCGGTGGGAGGACCTGGGAGTTGTGACGTAGGTCGTTCCTTGCTCTGGGGCGACCGAGGGTAAGGCGCCTGGCGGGCAAAAGCCCAGTTCAGGCGCCTTTTTTCGTGCCTCTAGAAGAAGCCCAGCTTCTTCGGCGAGTACGAGACGAGGAGGTTCTTGGTCTGCTGGTAGTGATCCAGCATCATCTTGTGCGTTTCGCGACCGATGCCCGACCCCTTGTAGCCGCCGAACGCGGCGTGCGCCGGGTAGGCGTGGTAGCAGTTCGTCCAGACGCGGCCCGCCTGGATGGAACGGCCCGCGCGATAGGCCGTGTTGGTGTCCCGCGTCCAGACTCCCGCGCCCAGCCCGTACAGCGTGTCGTTGGCGATCTTGATGGCGTCGTCGAAGTCGTCGAACGAGGTCACGGAGACGACTGGACCGAAGATCTCTTCCTGGAAGATCCGCATACGGTTGTCACCCTCGAAGATCGTCGGCTGGACGTAGAAACCGCCCTGCAACTCGCCGTCGTGCTCGATGCGTTCCCCGCCGGTCAGAACCTTGGCACCCTCCTGCCGCCCGATGTCCAGATAGGAGAGGATCTTCTCCAACTGGTCGTTGGAGGCCTGAGCGCCGATCATGGTGTCGGTGTCCAGCGGGTGCCCGGTCTTGATCTGCTCGGTGCGGGCGACGGCCGCCTCCATGAACTCGGCGTAGTTGCCGCGCTGCACCAGCGCCCGCGACGGACAGGTGCACACCTCACCCTGGTTGAGCGCGAACATCGTGAAGCCTTCGAGCGCCTTGTCGCGGAAGTCGTCATTCGCCGACCACACGTCGTCGAAGAAGATGTTCGGCGACTTGCCACCGAGTTCGAGCGTCACCGGCGTGATGTTCTCCGAGGCGTACTGCATGATCAGACGCCCCGTCGTCGTCTCACCCGTGAACGCCACCTTCGCCACCCGCGGACTCGACGCCAGCGGCTTGCCCGCCTCCACCCCGAACCCGTTGACGATGTTCACCACACCCGGCGGCAGCAGATCAGCCACCAGGCTCATCCAGACGTGAATGGACGCCGGGGTCTGCTCGGCCGGCTTGAGCACGACCGCGTTGCCCGCCGCCAGGGCGGGCGCGAGCTTCCAGGTCGCCATGAGGATCGGGAAGTTCCACGGGATGATCTGGGCGACCACACCCAGCGGCTCATGGAAGTGGTACGCCACCGTGTCATCATCGAGCTCCGACAGCGAACCCTCCTGCGTGCGGATCGCCCCCGCGAAGTACCGGAAGTGGTCGATGGCGAGGGGGATGTCCGCGGCCAGCGTCTCCCGCACCGGCTTGCCGTTCTCCCAGCTCTCCGCGACCGCCAGCTGCTCCAGGTTCGCCTCCATCCGGTCGGCGATCTTCCGCAGGACGTCCGAACGCTCGGTCACGGACGTGCGCCCCCAGCCGGGCGCGGCCGCGTGCGCCGCGTCCAACGCGCGCTCCACGTCCTCGCTCGTACCCCGCGCGACCTCGGTGAACGGCAGCCCGTTCACCGGACTCGGGTTCTCGAAGTACTGACCGCGCGCCGGCGGCACGTACTCACCCCCGATGAAGTGGTCGTAGCGCGCCTCATAGGAGACGACCGCGCCATCCGTACCGGGTGCTGCGAAACGGGTCATGAATACCTGCCTCCCGAGAAGCGCCACCCGCCGTTGGGGCGGCTCTCGCGAGGAGGCTAGAAACCGGAATGTTGCAACGACGTTGCGCCCCCGCCCCGCCCCGCCCCGCCCCGCCCCGCCGGCCCGAACGTCCCCTACTGCCGCCGAGGCCGGGGCCGAGGGCGCGCCCACGACGTCGGCACCGACAGCTCCGACTCCAACTCGCGCAGCCGGGACCGTACGGCCGGTGTGGGGCGTACGGCTGCCAGCACCCGCCACACCTCCAGGTCGTCCTCGCCCCAGGGGGCGTGCGCCCAGTCCGCCAGAAGGTCGGGGTCATGCCCGGCTATGAGCGCCGTGCGCAGCCCGTCGGCGAGCCTGCGCCGCAGCCGGACGACGGCCGGCGCCTGCGAGCCCGGCAGCAGCGGGCCCGCGTACGCCGACGCGGCCGCCGTCACCGCACCCGTCTCCAGTCTCCGTTCCACCACCGCCACGTCGGACTCGAGGGGGACCATCAGCCGGTACGGCCGTGACCCCAGCAACCCCGGCCCGAGGAGACGGCGCAGCCGCGCCAGCTCGGCCCGCAACGTCACCGGCGTCACAGACTCGTCCTCGTACAGTGCGCAGAGCAGCTCGTCGCCGGACAGGCCCTCCGGATGGCGGGCGAGCAGCACCAGGATCTCGCTGTGCCGACGGCTGAGCCTGATCTTCCGCCCTCGGACCAGGAGTTGGGCCTCGTCCCGGCCCAGCGCGGCCAGTTCGAGCGCGTCCGCCGACGCCCGGGGCGGGGTGAGCAGGGCGAGCTGGGACTCGGCGGCCCGCGCGACCGCCTGCACGAACCCCAGGCTGTGCGGATGCGCGAGGCCGTCACCGCCGGTGATGTCGACCGCACCGAGCACCCGTCCGGTTCGTGGATCGTGCACCGGCGCCGCCGCGCACGTCCACGGCTGCACCCGCCGTATGAAGTGCTCGGCCGCGAACACCTGCACGGGCCGGTCCACGGCCACCGCGGTGCCCGGAGCGTTCGTCCCGACGGCGGACTCCGCCCAGCGCGCACCCGGTACGAAGTTCATCCGGTCGGCCCGTCGTCTGGTCGCCGCGTCCCCCTCGACCCACAGCAGCCTGCCCTGCGCGTCGCAGACGGCCAGCAGATGCTCGCCGTCCGACGCGAACGTGCCCAGCAGCTCGCGCACCAACGGCATCACCCGGGACAGCGGATGCTCGGCGCGATAGGAACCGAGGTCGCCGTCCGTCAGTTCCACCCGGGCGGTGCCCTCCGGTCCGACACCCGCCTTCGCCGAACGCCGCCACGAGTCAGCCACCACAGCACGCACCGGCAGAGCCACCGTGCCCCGCTGCGTGAACGCCTCATGCGCGCGACGCAGCACCCGCACCCGCTGGACGGGATCGGCTCCCGGCTCCAGAGCCACCCAAGGATCGGTCAACTCGGCCTCCCGGACACGTGCGCACGGCTGCAACCCATCGTCACCGCCGGACCCGCACCCCGACAAGCCGCGCGCTTCGGCAATGTCAGGCGGCGACGACCAGGCGTATGTAGCGGTCCCAGTCCCAGTTCGGCCCCGGATCGGTGTGGTCGGTGCCCGGGACCTCGTAGTGGCCGATGATGTGGGCGCGGTCCTTCGGGACGCCGTGCCTGTCGCAGATCGCGGCGGTGAGCGCCGCGGACTGCTCGTACATGGCGGAGGTGAAGTACTCGGGGCGGTCGATCCAGCCCTCGTGCTCGATGCCTATGCTCCGCGCGTTGTAGTCCCAGTTGCCGGCGTGCCAGGCGATGTCGCGTTCCCGGACGCACTGGGTGACCCGTCCGTCGGCCGACCGGAGCAGGTAGTGCGCGGAGACCTGCTTCGCCGGGTTCCAGAAGACGGGCACCGTGTTCTTGTACGTGGTCTGCGTGACATGGATGATCACCAAGTCGATGGAGCGGCCGGACGGTCGGTCGGCCACGGTGTAGTTGGCCGCGCTCGCCGGCTCCCACAGGGCGGGCGTGTGGTCGAGGTGGGGCGACTGGGCGCCGGCCCGCGGGCTGGGGAGCAGCGCATAGGGGATCGCGGCGAGGGCGGCGCCCCGCAGCAGCCGCCGCCTGCTCGGCAACGGCCTGGCTCGCTCCATGTGGCTCTGCCTCTCCGGTCGGTGGGTGGTCCTTGTGCTTGTGCTTTGCTGGTCGACTCGCATCCGTACTCGAAGACGCAGTCGCACGTCGAACGGCTGCGCCTCACGTGGATCACGGTACGGCGAATCCCGGTCGGGCCGATCGAGCGGGTGGATACCGGTGGAAAACCGGCGAGTTGTGGATAACTCCATCACCCGACAGAGGGAACGAGTGGCGCCGCGCTACGGGCGCATCCCGGCCGTCCTACGACCGCACCCCGGCCGTCGCCGGATCGTCCAGCACCCCACGCACCACCGAGTGGGCCGCACCCAGCAGTGGGCCTTCCGGGCCCAGCCGGGACACGGTCACGGAACACGCCGGACCGGCCGTGCGCCGAGCCAACTCCCGTTCCAGCGAGGGCAGCAGCCAGGGTGCGAGGGCGGCCAGGGCGCCTCCCAGCACCACGGTCCGCGGGTCCAGCAGATTCACCGCGCCGGTCAGCGCCACACCGAGCGCGGCGCCGGCGCCACGCAGAGCCCGGTGCACATCCTTGTCGCCGGCCGCCGCCCGCTCGGCGAGGAACTCGACGCGGTGTTCGCCCGGTTCCAGCCCGGCCGCCCGAAGCACGGCCTCCTCACCGGCATACTGCTCCAGGCAGCCGCGTCCACCGCACGCGCAGTCGGGGCCCTCCGGCCGGACGGGGACGTGCCCCAACTCGCCCGCGAATCCTCGTGTCCCGCGAAGCAGCCGGCCGTCCACGACGACCGCGCCGCCGATGCCGATCTCCGCGGAGACGTGCAGGAAGTCGGACGGTGTGCCGTCCCCGAGCCAGAGTTCCGCGAGTCCACCGAAGTTGGCCTCGTTGTCCACGGTCACCGGCAGACCGGCGGGCAACAGGGCGCCCAGATCCGTGTCGTGCCAGTCGAGGTTGGGGGCACGGACCACCGTGCGGGCGTCGCTCGCCACCAGCCCGGGCACGGCGACCGCCAGCCCCGCGGGCCACAGGCCCTCGCCCTCCGCCTCGGCGACGACCCCTCGCACCAGCTCGGTCAGCTCGTCGATGACCGGCTCGGGCGCCCGGCCGCGGTTGGTGCCGTGCCGCACCGCCCGAACCCGCACCTCGCCCCGCAGATCCACGGCGCAGACCGCCAGGTGGTCGACACCGATCTCCGCGCCGATACCTGCGGGGCCGCGTCCGCTGAGGGCGAGCGCCGAGCCGGGCCGTCCGACCCGTCCCGGACGCTCAGGGCCCAGTTCCTCCAGGAGTCCCGCACGGATCAGCTCGTCCACCAGCGTCGACACGGCGGCCCGGGTCAGTCCGATGTGAGAGGCGACGGCGGCCCGGGACAGCGGCCCCTCGGCGTTGACGGTGTGCATGACGCGGGAGAGATTGCGGCGCCGCATGCCCTGCTGGTTGTCGGGCAGGCGGCGGCCGGGGCCGCTCGGGCGGGTTTCGTGCAGTGGTGCGGTCATGCCTCCCTCGGCTCCCGTCGGTGCGTCCCGGTGGATGTCCCTGTGCGCCTTCCTGTCCGTGCTCCGTAGATCATGCCGGAATCAGATTTTCCCACTCGGGACACCCCCTCGCCGGTCAGTCGCTGTCCGGTCCGTGATTCAGCAGCGGCGCCGCGTCGGACAGCACCCGGGAGATCCTGGCGAGCGTCTCCTCGTCCCGCTCCACGGCCTCCAGCACCGGCCCCCGGGTGGTGTCCCAGCGGCCGGCCACCGCGGCCGGGTCCTCGCCGGTGAGCAGCCCGGCGGCCTGTGCGGCGGCGCCCAGGGCGACCAGTTCCTTCGCCTCGGGGACCTGCACGGCACGCCCCGACAGGCGCCGCACGGTCTGCTGCCAGGCGGTGCCCCGCGCGCCCCCGCCGATGAGCAGCAGCGGTGCGGAGGTGTCCGCGTCGGAGTCGAGCACCAGGTCCAGGGCGCCGAGCAGGGAGTGGACGGCTCCGTCGTACGCGGCCTGCAGCAGCTGCCCGCCGGTCGTGTCGTGGCGCAGCCCGTGCAACAGACCCGAGGCGTGCGGCAGCGCCGGGGTGCGTTCGCCGTCCAGGTAGGGCAGGAGGGTGACGTTCGTGCCGGGCTCCACGGCATCGCGGTCGAGGCCCAGCAGGGTGGCGACCCGGTCGACCGCCTGGGTGCAGTTCAGGGTGCAGGCCAGCGGCAGCCAGTCCCCGTGCGCGTCGGCGAAGCCAGCCACCGTGCCGGTGGGATCCGCCGGGCGGTGCCTGGAGACGGCGTACACCGTGCCGGAGGTGCCGAGGCTCAGCACCGGGGTGCCGGGGCGCAGCCCGAGCCCCAGCGCGGCGGCCGCGTTGTCCCCCGTACCGGCGGCGACCAGCGTCCCCTTGGCGAACGGCAGCTCATGGGCGTCCCGTACGGTCCCGGCGACCTCGCCCGGCCGGACCACACGGGGCAGCAGTGCCGGGTCCAGCCCGACATGGGCGAGCACCTCGGCGTCGTACTGCTCCGTCGCCGACGCCCACCACCCCGTACCGGAGGCGTCGCCGCGATCGGTCGTGCCCTGGCCGGTGAGACGCTCGGTGAGATAGTCGTGCGGCAGGCGCACGGCGGCGGTCGCACGGACGGCTTCGGGCTCGTTCTCCGCCAGCCAGGCCCACTTCGTCACGGTGAAGGACGGCCCCGGCACACTGCCGGCGCGCTCCGCCCATGCCTTCGCGCCGCCCAGTTCCTCGACCAGACGGGCCGCCTGCGGCGCGGAGCGCACGTCGTTCCACAGCAGCGCCGGACGCACCGGCTCGCCCCGGGCGTCGAGGGTGACGAGGCCGTGCTGCTGACCGCCGACGGACACCGCCGAGGCCTCGTGCGCCGCCTCCCCGCACTGGCGCAGCGCCTCGCACAGCGCGTCCCACCACTGGCGGGGGTCGCTCTCCCGGCCGGCACCGGAGGACACGGTGTGCGGCGCCTGCCCGCTCGCCACGACCCGGCCGGTCGCCGCGTCGACGACCAGGGCCTTGGTGGACTGTGTGGACGAGTCCACACCGACGACGAGCGGACCCTCGGCAGCTGACATCGGGCTCTCCTTCTCACGCGGCTCATGACCGCCGCTGACGCGGCTGACGTCTCCGTCCGGCGACACCTTGTCTTCCCGGAGACGCGTCCGCATACTAATTTGTAAATCGCCATGACGAAATAGTCGGAGCGCAAGGAGCCGCGGCATGAACTACCAACCCACTCCCGACGACAGGTTCACCTTCGGCCTGTGGACCGTCGGATGGCAGGGCAGGGACCCGTTCGGCGACGCCACGCGGCGCGCCCTCGACCCGGTCGAGTCGGTGCAGCGTCTGGCGGAGCTCGGCGCCTACGGTGTGACCTTCCACGACGACGACCTGATCCCCTTCGGGTCCTCGGACAGTGAGCGCGAGGAGCACGTCAAGCGCTTCCGCGCGGCCCTGGACACCACTGGCCTGACCGTGCCCATGGCCACCACCAACCTCTTCACGCACCCCGTCTTCAAGGACGGCGCGTTCACCGCCAACGACCGCGACGTCCGCCGCTACGCGCTGCGCAAGACGATCCGCAACATCGACCTGGCGGTCGAGCTCGGCGCCAAGATCTACGTCGCCTGGGGCGGCCGCGAGGGCGCCGAGTCCGGCGCCGCCAAGGACGTCCGGGACGCGCTCGACCGCATGAAGGAGGCGTTCGACCTCCTCGGCGAGTACGTCACGTCCCAGGGCTACGACCTGAAGTTCGCGATCGAGCCCAAGCCGAACGAGCCGCGCGGCGACATCCTGCTCCCCACCGTCGGCCACGCCCTGGCCTTCATCGAGCGCCTGGAGCGCCCGGAGCTCTACGGCGTCAACCCCGAGGTCGGCCATGAGCAGATGGCCGGGCTGAACTTCCCGCACGGCATCGCACAGGCCCTGTGGGCCGGCAAGCTCTTCCACATCGACCTCAACGGCCAGTCCGGTATCAAGTACGACCAGGACCTCCGCTTCGGCGCGGGCGACCTGCGCTCCGCGTTCTGGCTGGTCGACCTGCTGGAGAGCGCAGGTTACGCGGGGCCGAAGCACTTCGACTTCAAGCCGCCGCGCACCGAGGACTTCGACGGTGTGTGGGCGTCGGCCGCGGGCTGCATGCGCAACTACCTCATCCTCAAGGAGCGTGCGGCCGCCTTCCGCGCCGACCCGGCGGTCCAGGAGGCGCTGCGTGCCGCGCGCCTGGACCAGCTGGCCCAGCCCACGGCCGCCGACGGACTGCAGGCGCTGCTCGCGGACCGGACGGCCTTCGAGGAGTTCGACGCCGAGGCCGCCGCCGCGCGCGGCATGGCCTTCGAGCAGCTCGACCAGCTGGCGATGGACCACCTGCTGGGTGCGCGCGGCTGATCGTGTCGCTCGATCCGGCCGGACCTGTTTCGGCCGGCTCTGCGCCTCCTCCGGCCGGTCTCTGCGCGGAATTCTTCGGAATCATGCGGTCCATGGCATGAGTCCGTAGCAACTCCCGCGCGGGGCTCGCGCCTTGGCCGTTTCGCGGCGACTCTGGACGGTATGGGCCTGCCTACCCCACCGTCCCAGCCGCCGCGACCGCCGGATGGCACACCGCCGTCGAACGGCGGAGGATTCGGGCCCCCGCCAGGGGGCTACGGTCCGCCGCCGGGCGATCCGACCGGAGGCGGAGGTGGCTGGCAGCCCCCGAGTCAGGGCGGGGGCTGGCAGTCATCCGATCCGCCCGGTGGACCCTCGTCCGACGGGCGCCGCAGGCTCGTGCTCGTCGCGCTGGCCGTGATCATCACCCTCGGCGCCGTCCTCGCCGTGGTGCTGGTGGCCGCCAGGGGCGGGGGACCGGCGAACGACGAGCCGTCGGGCGGTACCGGTGGCGGTACCACCCCCTCGCCGACCCCGTCGCTGAGCCTCCCGTCAGGGCTGCCCAGTGATCTTCCGACAGGGCTGCCCAGTGATCTTCCGACGCTGCCCTCGGGCTTCCCCAGCGATCTGCCCAGCGGGTTCCCGACGGGGCTGCCCAGCGACCTGGACTCACTTTTCCCGGACCCGGTCGGCCACACCGGCTGACGGGTCGCTCTCGGGCATCAGCCGGGGGGTTCGCCGACGACCGACGCCAGAGCCGTCGCCGGATCATGGGCCGCCGGGCCCGCCGGTGCCCAGCAGCCCCGCTCCTTGCGGTAGGGCCACCAACGGCCGTCCCGCCCGAGGCGCAGCTGGGCGGACCCGCCCACGACGGTCCAACGGTTGTGCGCGGACCGCAGCGACGGCCGCTCGCCCTCGTCCCACGCCGTCTCCAGGGCGGCACGCGCGCGTGCGAGCGGCTCCGCCGGTACGTGCCACTCCTCGTCCAGTACGGCGAGACCCGCCGCCCCGCCGTACCGCCAGGCGCGGACGGCGAGCGCCAGTCCTTCCCGGCCGCGCCCCGAACCGTCGCCGAGCCGTGCTTCGATGCCTGGCCCCGGGCCGTCGGCGGCCAGCCGCACCACGTCCTGGTCGAACGTCAACTCGTCGTCCAGGGGCTGCCGCTCGTGACCGGGACGGAAGGCCTCGGTCAGCAACCGGTGTGCCTCCCGGGCCGTCTGCGCCGCCAGGAACTCGAGCGCCGCCGGGTCCAGTTCCGGCGCGGGCCCGATCTCGGTGTCCAGGGAGGGCGGCAGGCCGGGCTCCACCGGCGGCCGGGGCGGCTCGGGGAGCGGAGGCAGGATGTCACCCGCCGCGAAGGCCTCGGCGGCGTCCACGTCGTCCCCGTGATCGTCCGCGAGGCTGCTCCCGAGGTCGCTGGACACCTTCTCACCGTCCGCGGCGGTCGCGGTTCCGCGCAGGTGGATTTCGTCCAGCAGCGCACGTTCGGCACGGCCGCGCATCAACAGCAGGACGAACGGGTCCTGATCCAGCAGGCGGGCCACCTGGTAGCAGAGCGCTGCGGTGTGTCCGCAGTGGTCCCAGGCACCGCAGTCGCACGCGGCCTCCAGATCGCCGAGTCCGGGCAGCAGTTCGACACCGGCCGTCGCGGCGTCCTCGACCAGATGCGGCGGCATCTCACGGTCGAGCAGGGCGGCCACGTGCCCGGCCTGCTCGACCGCCATGTCCAGAAAGCGGTCCCAGTGCTCCCCGGAAAGCTCCTGCAGCAGGACGTCGGCACGGTGGCCGCTGCCGTCGCGGTCTTGGACGACCGCGGTGACGCGCCCGGCGCGCACCGACACCGCGCCCACGGCCCCCGCCCGAGCCAGCCGGCGCCCCGCCTTCACCTGCTCCCCGTCCAGCGCCGCGTCCTCGAGCGCCCGCAACCAGGCCCGGCCCCACCACGTCCGTGCGAAACCGGCGCCCCGTGCGGGAGCCAGTGCGGCGAAGGTGCGCTCCTCGTCATGTCCCGTGCGTTCCGTCATCGCGCGTCCCCTCGGAGCTCCACCAGATCGGCCAGTTCGGCGTCGGACAGCTCGGTCGGCGCCGTGTCGCCCGCGCCCAGCACCGCGTCGGCCAACTCCCGCTTGCGCAGCAGCATGTCCGCGATGCGGTCCTCGATCGTGCCCTCCGCGATCAACCGGTGCACCTGCACCGGCCGCGTCTGTCCGATGCGGTACGCCCGGTCCGTGGCCTGCGCCTCGACGGCGGGGTTCCACCAGCGGTCGTAGTGCACGACGTGCTCGGCCCGTGTCAGGTTCAGACCCGTGCCGGCCGCCTTCAACGACAGCAGGAAGACGGGCACCTCGCCCTCCTGGAAGCGCTCCACCATCTCCTCGCGCTCGGGTACCGGTGTCCCGCCGTGCAGGAAGCGGGTGGGCACCCCGCGCGCCGCCAGATGACGTTCCAGCAGCCGGGCCATCCGGACGTACTGAGTGAAGACCAGAACGCTCGCCCCTTCGGACAGTATGGTGTCCAACAGTTCGTCCAGCAGCTCCAACTTTCCCGACCTGCCCGGGATCCGCGGCCTGTCTTCCTTGAGGAACTGGGCGGGGTGGTTGCAGATCTGTTTGAGCCCGGTCAGCAGCTTCACGATCAGACCGCGCCGTTCCATGCCGTCGGCGGCGGCGATCTCCGCCATGGTCTCGCGCACCAACGCCTCGTACAGGCCCACCTGTTCCCTGGTGAGCGACACGGCACGGTCGGTCTCGGTCTTCGGCGGCAGTTCCGGCGCGATGCCCGGGTCCGACTTGCGGCGGCGCAGCAGGAAGGGCCGTACGAGCCGGGAGAGCCGCTCCGCGGCGGCGGGATTCCGGGCGCCTTCGACGGCCTGCGCGTACCTGGTGCGGAAGGTGCCGAGGCGGCCCAGGAGACCAGGAGCGGTCCAGTCGAGGATCGCCCACAGCTCGGACAGGTTGTTCTCCACCGGGGTGCCGGTGAGCGCCACGCGTGCGCGTGCCCCGATGGTGCGCAGTTCCCGTGCCGTGGCCGAGTAGGGGTTCTTCAGGTGTTGCGCCTCGTCCGCCACGACCAGGCCCCAGGGCACGTGGCCGAGTCGGGTCGCGTCCAGCCGCATGGTGCCGTATGTGGTGAGGACGAACTCCCCGTCGGCGAGTCCGTCGAGACCGCGCCGGGATCCGTGGAAGCGGCGCACCGGCACGCCTGGCGCGAACTTCTCGATCTCGCGCTGCCAGTTGCCCATCAAAGAGGCCGGACAGACCACGAGGGTGGGGCCGGCGGACGAGGCGTCGGACTGCCGGTGCAGATGCAGAGCGATGAGGGTGATCGTCTTGCCAAGGCCCATGTCGTCGGCGAGACAGCCGCCGAGCCCGAGGGAGGTCATCCGGGCCAGCCAGTCGAGCCCTCGCAATTGGTAGTCCCGGAGCGTCGCGGCGAGCGCGGACGGCTGTCCGACCGAGGCCTGTCCCTCGGGGTCCGACAGTCTTTCCCGCAGTGTCGCCAGCCACCCGGTGGGCAGGACGTCGACCATCCGGCCTTCGACCTCCGTCGAGCCCGTCAGGGCGGCACCGAGCGCGTCGACGGGCGCCACCTTGCGGTCCTGCCGCGCGCGGGCGTGGCGGATCTCCGCCGGATCCACCAGGACCCACTTGTCGCGCAGTCGCACCATGGGGCGGTTCGCCTCAGCGAGAACGTCGAGTTCCTGGCGGCTGAGCTGCTCATCGCCGAGTGTGAACCGCCAGTCGAAGGCGAGCAGTGCGTCGGCGGACAGGTACGACGGGGTGTCCGACGCGTTGCGGGCAGGGCCCTGCTCGTCGGCCGGTGGGCCGATGACCGCGCGGGCGGTCAAACCGCGGGCCAGTTCCCTGGGCCAATGCACCTCGACACCGGCCGTCGCCAGCAGCCGGGCTCCCTTGCCGAGCAGTTCGGTGATCTCCTCGTCGGCGATCTCCACCGCGTCCGGTACCGCCGCCGACAGCAGTGGACCGAGCGGAGCCCAGGCGCGGGCGGCCCGGCGCAGTGCCAGCAGGGCGTCCGTCCGCGCGCGCGGGCCGAAGGCGGTGGCGTCGGCCCACACCGCGGAGGCGTCCGCGACGAGCGCCGGATCGCTCACGCTGTGCAGCTGGGGGACGACACGGAACACCGGCTGCGTCCCGGCCGGATCGTCGGCGCGGAGCGAGTCGAGCCCGGGAATCTCGACGCGCAGCGACACGCGGACCCCGGCGTCGTGCCCGGCGGCCACGTCCGTCGCCCAGGCGCGCAGTTCGGGAACGGATCGAGGCTCACGGGCGGCGAAGGCAGAGCCGCCCGCCGCGAGGCTCGCGGCGGGGGAGCGGGGCAGAGAGTCCACGACGGCGTCGAGGAACGCGCGCAGCAGCCGCTCCGGATCGGGCAGCCGGGCCGGCTCGCCGTGGTCCACGGGCAGGGCGTACGCCTCGGGCGGCATCGCCGCGGCCAGGTCCCTGACCCGGTCCAGGTCCTCCGCCCGCAGCGGCCCCGCCCGCCAGGCGTCGTGCCCGTTCGAGGTGACGCCGGGCAACAGCAGGCCTCGCGCGGCGAACTGGAGCGCCAGCAGGGCGGCGGCGCCCCAGAAGGCCGTCGACCGGTGGACACCGATGGTGCCACGCGCGCGCGTGAGCACCGGCAGCGCGGCGTGCACCGGCAGCGACACGACGGGCACCGTGACCCGTCGGACTCCGGGGCCGCCGGGCCGGACGAGCGGCAGCTTCCCTTCGGAGCCGTGGGCGACCCGGGGTGGTGTCGCGCCGTCCGGCCGCCAGAAGGCGACGAGGCCGGTGCGGGCGGGGTCCGGGGCCACGAAGACGGCGCTGCAACGGGCCAGTTCGGACACTTCGGGAAGGGTTGCCACGGGGGTCGGCGGCACAGAGATGCTGGACTCCTCAAATTTGACTACCTAGCCAGGATCGCCGACCATACCTCACTTCAAACCTTCGCCTGGCGCTGGAGGGGGTGATGTGGGTCACTTTTCCCGTTGGGTGGCGAGGGCATCACAGGGTTGTACGGGGGTTCGACTCAGGGACGTGTCAGGGTCGTGGTCCGGAACCGCAGGGAGTCCGATCCCGTTTTCAGGACAGAGAGCGGCAGTGGCCGCGAAGGAGGCGACGGAGATGTCGAAGAGCACGAAGATCGTCGCAGGGGGTGCGGCAATCGGGATCGTCCTGCTGATCCTGCTGCCCTTCCCCTTCTGGGCCAATCTCCTGATAGTCCTGGGGATCCCCACGGCCGTGTACCTGGCGCTGGACCCCTCACAGCGGCGCAGGCTGCGCCGCACCGGACGCAAGGAGCTCGGCCGCTGAAATGCCACCGGCCCGCGCGAGCGGGCCGGTGCGGCGGACGGAATCAGTTCGGACGTACGGCGATCTTGTCGAGGGACTCCAGGAGACCGGGCAGTTCCGGGCCCCTGCCCACCGGCAGTACCTCGCCGGGTTCTTCGTCGAGGAGGACGAACGCGATGTCGTCGGTTCTGGCCACCATCGACCAGCCGGGACCGTCGGCGCGAAGGGTGCGGGCGTCGCCCGGTGCGAACGAGGAGCGCACCCGCCCCAGCGGCGGAGGGGACTCCACGTACGCGCGCGCCTCCGCGAGCACGCGGCGGATGCCCGTGCGCGGAGCGCCGTCGTCCTTCCCGGCACCCGGCCCGGCTTCCGTCGTGCCTCCTGTCGCCGACGTCGCCGCCCCGTCCGAGCCGCCCTGCCCGGTGAACGAGGCGTCGTCGATCTGCTCCCGCCACATGGACCACTGCAGAGCGATCTCGTCGGCCCCCAGACGCCGCTGGGCGGGACCCCAGACGGCGGTGTCCGGCGGGCTCAGCGGCGGCCGGTCCGACACCTCGGGATCTGGGTCGTGCGGAGCGGGCACCCCCGGAGCCGACACGGCGACCGCGAGGGGCCAGCCCGGCAGCGCGGCCACCACGGAGTCCTCGTCGGGCGACAGGTCGTACTCCATACCGCAGTCCCACGACGCGATGGCCACGGCGACCAGCGACACGTCGTCGACCGCCACCGTCCACCTCGCTCCCTCGCCGTCCTGGCCCAGGACGATCCCGTAGCCGTCGGCGAGCGGCGCGAGGTCCAGAGCCGCGCACGCCTCCGGGTAGTCGTCGCCCAGCACACTGGGGAAGTTCGCGGGCGTGAGCAGTACCGCCGTCAGCACATACAGTGCGTCGTCGTCCCCGGCGGTGACGGCGTCCTCGTCCGTCCCGGCCATGCCGGCCTCCCATCGCTCTCGCTCGTCCGTCGGCGCACCCTAATGCGCCCGGCGGGCCCTTGTCACGAGCGGGAACCCCGTGCGGAGCTGCGGATATCCCGGGCGAGCTGCAGGTATCCGGGTGGACAGGGGCGAAACGACCGGACACCCTCACTCGTTCAGGTGGCGGGCAGCCCCAGAAGTGACCGCGCGACCGTCAGCGGCGACTCGTCGCGCTCCCGCGCGAGGGCGATCACCGCCCGGCACGCCAGCTCGCTGACTCCGAACGACAGGGCCTCGGGCGACACCCAGGTCGCGGCCTCGTCGATCTGGTCCTGATCGTCCTCGGCACACGCCGCGATGTAGACGGCGGCAGACTCGAACAGGTTGTGCGTGCGTTTCGTCTCCCGCGCGGTGGGCTCCGCGCGCAGCGAGTCGAGGAATCTGCTGAAGGACTTGCGAACGCTGCCGAACATATGGGCTACCTACCCCCCCGCGTCGGTATCACAGCTCGTCCTACTCAACGTAGAGACGGACTCGCGGCCACAGAAGGGGGACGGCGGGATGAAGAGCGGCGAACGGCGCGTTCCGGACCCTCCTCCGCGCGATTCACCGCGCGAGGGCAGGGGTCAGCCCGCACGCGTGGCGAGCGCCAGGAAACGGGCGTCCTCGTCGGCGTACGACGTCATGCGCCAGCCCGAACCGGCCAGCAGCGGCCTCAGGGTCGCCTCGGCACGCAGGTCCTCCGGGGTGATCTGCCGCCCCTGGCGCGCGGCGAGCGCCGCCCGGCCGATGGGGTGGAACAGGGCCAGCGTGCCGCCCGGCCTGACCACCCGGGCCAGTTCCCGCAGATTCTCCGCGGGGTTCGAAAGGTGTGCGACGAGCCCGGCGGCGAACACCGCGTCCAGCGACGCCGTACGCAGCGGCAGCCGGCCGACGTCGGCCAGCACCAACCGCCCGTCTCGGTCCCGCCCCGCCCGTACGGCGGCCTCCAGCATGGCGGGCGTCAGATCGGCCCCGAGGACCACTCCCGAGGCCCCCACGGCGGCACGCAACGGTGTCAGGGCCCGTCCCGTGCCGCACCCCGCGTCGAGCACCCGCTCACCCTCGCGCAGTCCGAGCTCGGCGACCGCGGCGGCGTAGGCGGGCCCGTCGTCGGGAAAGCGGGCGTCCCAGCGGGCCGCCCGTGCCGTGAAGAACTCCTGGACGTGTGTGTGGTCTTCGCTCATGCTCCGCATGATCCCTCACCAGGACGACGGAGGAGACGACGCGCACGTTCGAGCGAGAGGCGGTCGTTCCTGTGCATATATGCGGCACATTGCGGCAGCTTTCGGAATACGTCCCCTCAGTGCTCCCGTGCCCCCACTAGCGTCCCGGGGCCATGGGACACATGGACCACGCCACCTTCGGCTGGCTGACCCCCGCGCTGTCGTACGCCATGGCCTGCATCGGCGCCGCCCTCGGACTGCGCTGCACGGTCCGCGCCCTCGCCACCACCGGGAGGTCCCGTCGCAACTGGCTCGTCACCGCGGCTTCGGCGATCGGCACCGGCATCTGGACCATGCACTTCGTGGCGATGCTCGGCTTCGGTGTCAGCGGCACCGAGATCCGTTACGACGTGCCCCTGACCGTTCTGAGCCTCCTGGTCGCCATGCTCGTGGTCTGCGGCGGCGTCTTCGCCGTCGGCTACGGCCGCGACCGCGCCCGGGCGCTCCTGGTGGGCGGACTCACCACCGGCCTGGGTGTCGCGAGCATGCACTACCTGGGCATGGCGGCCGTACGGCTGCACGGCGACGTGACCTACGATCCCGCACTCGTCGCCCTCTCCGTCGTGATCGCCGTGGTCGCGGCCACCGCCGCCCTCTGGGCGGCCCTCAACATCGAGTCGCCCGTCGCGGTGACCGTCGCATCCCTCGTCATGGGCGGTGCGGTGAGCAGCATGCACTACACCGCGATGTGGGCGGTGCGCGTGGAGGTCACTCCGTCCGCGGCGGTCCTGCCCGGGGCCACGGCGATGCAGTTCATCTTCCCCCTCGCCGTCGGCCTCGGGTCCTACCTCTTCCTCACCTCGGCGTTCGTCGCACTGTCGCCGACGGCCGGGGAGCGCGAGGCATCCGCGTCGGCCCAGCGGCCGGTCGAGAACGCCACCGCCCACTAGCCGCGCTACGGCCTTCGAAGCCCGCCCCTGAACCCTGATCGAGGAGGCCATGCGTACACCCCGCAGGACCCCGACAGCCGACGCCGAGGCGCCGCCCCGCCCCGCGATACGCGGGCGCCGCGCCCACGCCGGACCACCGGCCGACGAGCACCTCGCGACCGACGGCACCGGCGCCCCGACGACCGACCCACCCCCGCGCGCGGGACGCCGCCGGCTGCGCCCCCGCACCGTCCGCGCCAAGATCGTCTGTCTGCTGATGGTGCCGGTCGTCTCCCTGCTCGCACTGTGGGCCTACGCCACCGTCACCACCGCCCAGGACGTCGCCCGCCACCGTCAGCTGCAACGCGTCGAGGCCTCCGTACGCGGCCCGGTCGCCGACGCCGTCGCGGCCCTCCAGTCCGAACGCGCGGCCGCCGTACGGTTCGCCACTGCACCCTCCACGGAGCGGGAGAAGACGCTCCGCGGACTCGCGCGCCGCACCGACCGGACGGTGGGCGCCCTGCGCCTAGGTGACCGCCACACCGTCGCCGACGGCACCGACCTGCCCGCAGGGGTCGCCGAACGCCTCGCCGGCTTCGTGACCGGGGCCGAAGACCTGCGTGCGCTGCGGACGTCGGTTCTCGACCGCCGCAGCGGCTGGGCGGAGACGTACGAGCGATACACGGCGACCATCTCCACGGCCTTCGGCGTGGGAGGCGCGCTCACCGGCATCCAGGACGCCGAACTCGGCTCCGACGCGCGCGTGCTGATGGAGTTCTCCCGCGCGGCCGAGGCGCTGGCGCAGGAGGACGCACTCCTGTCCGGCGCCCACCTCGCCAAGACCCTCGACCGCGAACGGCTGCGCCTGTTCATCGGCGCCGTCGACACACGCCGCACGCTGACCGAAGCCGCCGGAGCGGACCTGCGCGGCCCGGAGAACGCGGCCTGGCAGGAACTCGCCGGAGGGAACGCCTACGCCGACCTGCGCGCCCTCGAGGACGAGGTGGTCGCGAGCCACCCCGGAGCGCAGGTGCTCCACGCCGTCCCCGAAGCGGCCTGGACGTCTGCCCACGCGCGCGTGCGGGACGACATGCGCGGTATCGAGACGGACGCCGGCCACGGGGTCGCCGACCGGGCCGACCCGTTCACCCGCGCACTGCTCACCCCGGCGGGAGCCGCCGTGCTCCTCGGCCTCGCCGCGGTCGCGGCCTCCCTCGTCATCTCCGTACGCATCGGACGCGGTCTGGTCGTGGAGTTGGTGAGCCTGCGCAACGGCGCCCTGGAGATCGCCCGCCGCAAACTGCCGCACGCCATGCGCAGACTGCGCTCCGGCGAGGAGATCGACGTCGACGCCGAGGCCCCGCCCGGCTCGCCCGCTGAGGACGAGACCGGTCAGGTCGCCGAGGCCCTTGGCACGGTGCACCGCGCGGCCCTGCGCGCGGCGGTCGAGCGGGCCGAACTCGCCAGCGGCATCTCCGGGGTGTTCGTCAATCTCGCCCGCCGCAGCCAGATCCTCGTGCACCGCCAGCTCGGTCTCCTCGACAGCATGGAACGCCGCTCCGACGATCCCGACGAACTCAGCGACCTCTTCCGCCTCGACCACCTCACCACGCGCATGCGACGCCACGCGGAGAGCCTGATCATCCTCTCCGGCGCCGCCCCGGGCCGTGCCTGGCGCATGCCCGTGTCCCTGACGAACGTGGTCCGGGCGGCAGTCTCCGAGATCGAGGACTACGCGCGCGTGGAACTGCGGCAACTTCCCGAGGCGAAGATCGTCGGCACCGGGGTCGCCGACCTCACCCACCTCCTCGCCGAACTCGTGGAGAACGCCGCCCAGTTCTCACCACCCCACACACGCGTACGGGTCACCGGCGAACCAGTCGGCAACGGCTACGCCCTGGAGGTCGAGGACCGGGGCCTCGGCATGGGCAAGGAGACGCTCGCCGAGGCCAATCGCCGCATCGAACAGTCCGAGGCCCTCGACCTGTTCGACAGCGACCGGCTCGGCTTGTTCGTCGTGAGCCGCCTCGCCGCCCGCCACGGCATCAAGGTCCACCTGCGGACCTCCCCCTACGGCGGCACCACGGCCGTGGTGCTCCTGCCCACCGCACTGCTCCACAGTGGCGCGCCGGAACGTTCCCCCGAAGCGTCCGCCGAAGCACCCCCGGAGCCCGAGGAACGCGAGTACGCGCGCGTGACCGCGGCCCCGCGTCAGGAACCCGTGGAGCAGTCCGCGAACCGCCACGCCCTGACGGCTCCCATGGCCTCCGCCGGGCGCAACGCGGAGGAGCAGCGCCCGCCCGAGGCGCCGCCCGGTGTGACCACCCTGCGGCCGAACCGCAGGGCGCCGGAACCTCAGGACACGGACGGACTGCCGCGCCGCGTACGACAGGCGCACCTCGCGCCCCAACTGCGCGAGCGACACACCGGGCAGCCCGCGTCGGCGGCGGCGCCCGGAGCGGACGACGAGCGCACGCCGGAACTTGTCAGGGACCGCATGGCGGCCTACCGCGACGGCTGGGCACGAGGCGGCGGCAGGGCACCCGGCAGAGGAGTCGCACAGGGCCCCACGACGGCCCGCGACAGCAGCGAAGGAGACCCCGCATGATCCAGGACCCGAGCACCAGGGCCACCGAACGCTCCGGTGAACTCGACTGGCTGCTGGACGACTTGGTCCTGCGCGTGCACGAGGTGCGGCACGCCGTGGTCCTGTCCAACGACGGCCTGGCGGTCGGCGCCTCCAGCGACCTCAGGCGCGAGGACGCCGAGCACCTCGCCGCGGTCGCCTCCGGCTTCCACAGTCTCGCCAAGGGCGCGGGCCGTCACTTCGGCGCAGGGGGCGTACGCCAGACGATGGTCGAGATGGACGACGGCTTCCTCTTCGTCGCCGCCGCCGGAGACGGCTCCTGCCTCGCCCTCCTCACCTCCGTCACGGCCGACATCGGGCTGGTGGCGTACGAAATGGCACGGCTGGTGAAGCGCGTCGGAGAGCACCTGCGGACACCGACCCGCGCCGGCGCACGCCCGCCCACGGCCGGATGAACCAGGGACAGGCCGTGCTCATGACCGAAGGCAGTGACACCGGCGCCCCGCACGAACCGGCGGGCGGTCGCTGGTACGACCACGAGGCCGGGCCGCTCGTCCGCCCCTACGCCGTGACGGGCGGCCGCACCAGACCGGGTCACGGCGGACCGCGCTTCGACCTGATCGCCCTGGTCTCGCTCGACCCCGGCGCACCCGGCGCCGACGACTCGTTGCTCGGTCCGGAACACCACGCGCTCCTGGAACTGTGCCGGACCGAGACCCAGTCGGTCGCCGAACTCGCCGCGGGCGCCGACCTGCCCGTCGGCGTCGTACGGGTACTGCTCGGGGACCTAGTGGACGCGAGCCGAGTCACCGTCAGTCGCCCCGTGCCGCCCGCGCGACTGCCGGACGAACGGATCCTGCGGGAGGTGATCGAGGGGCTGAGGGCGCTGTAGATGAACACGCACCCGGTTGTGACCCGTACCGACTTGCGCATCCAACCCGGCTCCGAACGGGCACAAGCGGTCGGTGAGAAGAAATACCGGTCCAACGCCCCACGAACGAGTGGTAGTTGTCAAGATGCTGACTCCTCACGGCCGTACCGATGTCGATTACGGTCGACACTCCCGAGAGAAGTGATCGATGGTCTCCGAGCATTCCGATGAGACAGACGGCGACACGGGCGCCCTGGCACTGAAGATCCTCGTCGCCGGCGGATTCGGCGTGGGCAAGACCACGCTGGTCGGCGCGGTCAGCGAGATCAAGCCGCTGCGCACCGAGGAACTCCTGAGCGAGGTGGGCCAGTCGGTCGACGACACCGACGGGGTGGACCAGAAGGTCACCACCACCGTCGCCATGGACTTCGGCCGCATCACGATCAGGTCGGGGCTCTCGCTCTACCTGTTCGGCACCCCGGGGCAGGACCGGTTCTGGTTCATGTGGGACGAGTTGGCGCAAGGGGCGTTGGGCGCCGTCGTCCTCGCGGACACGCGGCGACTGCAGGACTGCTTCCCCGCCGTGGACTACTTCGAGCACCGGCACATCCCCTTCGTGGTCGCCGTCAACTGCTTCTCGGAAGCACGCGCCCATGGTGCCCAGGACGTCTCACGCGCCCTCGACCTCGACCAGGGAACCCCCGTGGTCCTCTGCGACGCCAGGGACCGCGACTCCGGCAAGGAAGTGCTGATACGCCTCGTCGAATACGCCGGGCGGATGCACACCGCCCGGCTGCTCGACTCCGTGGGCTGAACCGGCGCCAACACGCCTGTTCCTGGCCGGATACTGTCCCTTGACACCGCTGTTTCGGGTGGGGAAGCACCTGTTGTCGCTGTTCGCGCGGAAGGACCGGCATGCCTTGTCGGTCATCTTCCCTGCCATGTTCGCATCCTGCTTGCTCCGACAGCGGCCGTGGGGAAGGCTGAATCGTCGGATCCTCCGTGTCCGGGGGAACGACGAAACGGGGAGTGCGAACGATGTCGCAGAACGCGGGGCTCGGTTGGCTGCTGGACGACCTGACCGAGCGCGTGGAACCCATACGACACGCCCTGGTGCTGTCCAACGACGGACTGGTCACCGCGGCCAGCACCGGCCTGCGGCGCGAGGACTCCGAACACCTGGCCGCGGTCTCGTCGGGTCTGCACAGCCTCGCCAAGGGCTCGGGCCGCCACTTCGGCGCCGGTGACGTACGGCAGACGATGATCGAGTTCGACGACGCGGTGCTTTTCGTGACCGCCGCCGGGCCCGGCAGCTGCCTGTGCGTCCTCAGCGCGGCGGAGGCGGACATCGGGCAGATCGGGTACGAGATGACGCTGTTGGTGAACCGGGTCGGCGAACATCTCCGTGTGGACGCCAGGCACCCCGAACGCTCGGCCGCGATGGATCGCTGACCTGCGGTTCTCTCTGTGGCGGCAGAGTTATCCACAGGCCCGCCACGGCTTTCCGCGAACGGGCTACGGTTTTTCCCGAGCGAGCGCGAGACCAGCGCGAGCACCACACCGCACGGGGGAGAACCGTCATGTCCGGCGACACCGTCACACAGTCGGCCACGCACACCACCACCGACACCCACACCACGACCACCGAGCCCAGCACGCCCGCCACACGACGCGCCGCCCCGGCATCGAAAAGGGCGGCCAGGGCAGTCAGGACCGCCGGGGCGGCCGGCGGCACCCTGGCACTGAGCCGAGCCGCACGCGAACTGGGCCTGAAACGCAGCGAAATCGACCTCGCCGTACAACTGGGCTGCCTGCGAACGGTCGTCGACGACGGAGGCGGAGGCCGTCGCGTCACACGGGCGGAGGTCGAGCGGCTCCGGGCCGAGAAGGGCTTCCCCGAGACTCTGCGGGAACGGGTCGAGGCCGTGGGGACCAAAGCGGCCGCCGAGATCCTGGGCGTGCCGCCCACCCGGTTCACGCGCCTCGCGCGCCTGGGACTGGTCACACCGGTCAAGTTCTCTCTCAACCGCTACCGCGCCGTGCTCTGGCTCTATCCGTCGGCCGAACTGCGGCAGTTCGCGGCCGACGGGAGGAACGCCCCCTGGCTGACGGAGCGTGTCCCGGAGGATCTCAGGCGCCGACTGGAAGCGGGACTGGACCTGCGCCCCCGGAACTGGCGTGGGCGCCACCTCGGAGCCCTGCTGAGGCAGGCGGACGACCCCTGGAGCCGCGCGGCCGCCATGGCCTCCCTGCTCGACCCCGTCCAGGTCGCCGAGATCGTCCACGACCCCTACGAGCGCGCCCACCTGCATTTCCACCGGCCCGTACGAGCCGAGCACGGGACGCCCGACTCGCCCGCCGCACGGATCACCGCGCGGATCATGACCGCGGACGACCCCGATGAGATCGCCTGGCTGCGGGCGGACCTCCAGCGGTCCCTCGGCGAGGCCCGGGCACACCGACTCGCCCCGAGGCCCCGCCGGAAGGTGCCGTGGTCGCCGGCCTGGGACGAGACACCCGGCGCGGCGGCCCGACCCACAGCGCGGCCACCCCGGGGCCGACGACGCCCCGGGCACCACGCGCCCGGCGCCGGCACGGCTCCCGAAGGGCGACGCGGTCTGCTGGGCTGGCTCCGCCGCAGACACCACTGACCCGCCGGTCACGCCTCGAGCTTGCGGAACAGTCCTTCCTGCACGACCGATACGAGCAGACGTCCCTCCAGGTCGTAGATACGGCCGCGGGCCAGTCCGCGGCCGCCCACCGCGATCGGGGACTCCTGGTCGTACAGGAACCACTCGTCCGCGCGGAACGGCCGGTGGAACCACATCGCGTGGTCCAGCGACGCCATGTCGAAGCCACGGGGTCCCCAGAGGGGCTCCACCGGAATGCGGACGGCGTCGAGAAGCGTCATGTCGCTGGCGTACGTCAGCGCGCACGTGTGCACGAGCGGGTCGTCGCCGAGGGGACCCACCGCGCGCATCCATACCGCGCTGCGCGGCTCGGCGTGCTCGACCTCCTCGGCCGTCCAGCGCAGCCGGTCGACATACCGGATGTCGAAGGGCTGCCGCCGGGCCATGCGCTCCAACTGCTCGGGAAGCGTGCCCAGATGCTCGCTGATCTCCTGCGTCACCGTCGGCAGCGACTCGGGGTCGGGCACCTTGCGGCCCGGCGGCAACTGGTGCTCGAAGCTCCCCTCTTCAGGCTTGTGAAAGGAAGCGGTCAGATTGAAGATCGTGCGGCCCTGCTGCACGGCGGTGACCCGGCGCGTGGTGAACGACCGCCCGTCCCGCACCCGCTCCACCTGGTACACGATCGGCACCCCGGGACGGCCGGGGCGCAGGAAGTACGCGTGCAATGAATGCACGGGCCGGTCGCCCTCGGTGGTGCGTCCGGCGGCGACCAGCGCCTGGCCGGCGACCTGCCCGCCGAAGACCCGCTGCAGGGACTCCTGCGGGCTGCGCCCGCGGAAGATGTTGACCTCGATCTGCTCCAGGTCGAGCAGGTCGACGAGCCGCTCGGCGGGGTTGGTCGTCATGTGCTGGCCTCTCCTGTGCTCACAGCTGACCGACGTCGGTGACCTTGACGACTGCGCGTCCCTCGGCGTCGGAGGCCGCGAGATCGATCTCCGCGCTGATCCCCCAGTCATGATCGCCGTTCGGGTCGGCGAAGGTCTGCCGGACCCGCCACAGCCCGTTCTGCGGCTCCTCCTCGATCATCAACAGCCGCGGGCCACGGGCATCGGGACCGGTGCCGAGTTCCTCGTACTCGTCCCAGTACTTGTCCATCGCCTCGCCCCACCGCTCGGCGTCCCAGCCGGCCTCGGCGTCCATCTCGCCCAACTCGTCCACCTGGTCGAGCGCGGCCAGTTCGACGCGACGGAACATGGCGTTGCGGACGAGCACCCGGAAGGCACGCGCGTTGGAGGTGACCGGCTTGACCTGGTCGGCCCGCTCCTGGGCCTCCTCGGCCGTCATCTCCTCGGGGTTGGCCAGCTGCTCCCACTCGTCGAGGAGACTGGAGTCGACCTGGCGCACCATCTCTCCGAGCCAGGCGATCAGATCCTCCAGATCGTCGGACTTCAGATCGTCGGGGACGGTGTGGTCGAGTGCCTTGTAGGCGCCGGCGAGGTAGCGCAGCACGATGCCCTCGGTGCGGGCCAGTTCGTAGTGGGACACCAACTCCGTGAAGGACATGGCCCGTTCGTACATGTCACGGATCACGGACTTCGGCGACAGTGGATGGTCGCCGACCCAGGGGTGGCTCTTGCGGTAGGTGTTGTACGCGTGGAAGAGCAGCTCCTCCAGCGGCTTGGGGTAGCTGACGTCCTGCAGCCGCTCCATGCGCTCCTCGTACTCGACGCCGTCGGCCTTCATCGCGGCCACGGCCTCGCCGCGCGCCTTGTTCTGCTGGGCGGCGAGGATCTGCCGCGGGTCGTCCAGCGTCGACTCGACGACAGACACCATGTCGAGGGCGTACGAAGGGGATTCGGGGTCCAGAAGTTCGAACGCGGCCAGCGCGAAGGTGGACAGCGGCTGGTTGAGCGCGAAGTCCTGCTGGAGATCGACCGTCAGCCGGACGATACGGCCCTCGGCGTCCGGCTGGTCGAGCTTCTCGACGATGCCGCCGTCGAGGAGCGAGCGGTAGATCGCGATCGCACGGCGGATGTGCCGCAACTGCTGCTTGCGGGGCTCATGGTTGTCCTCCAGCAGATGGCGCATCGCCTCGAAGGCATTGCCCGGCCGCGCGATCACCGACAGCAGCATGGTGTGAGTGACACGGAAGCGGGAGGTCAGCGGTTCCGGATCGGAGGCGATGAGCTTCTCGAAGGTGTTGTCGGTCCAGCCGACGAACCCCTCGGGAGCCTTCTTGCGGACCACCTTGCGACGCTTCTTCGGATCGTCGCCGGCCTTGGCGAGGGCCTTCTCGTTCTCGATGACGTGCTCGGGCGCCTGCGCCACCACGAAGCCCGCCGTGTCGAAGCCCGCCCGGCCCGCGCGGCCCGCGATCTGGTGGAACTCACGGGCCCGCAGGGTCCGCACACGATTGCCGTCGTACTTGGTGAGGGCGGTGAACAACACGGTGCGGATGGGGACGTTGACGCCGACACCGAGCGTGTCCGTGCCGCAGATGACCTTCAGCAGACCGGCCTGGGCGAGCTTCTCCACCAGGCGTCGGTACTTGGGCAGCATGCCGGCGTGGTGGACGCCGATGCCGTGCCGCACGTAACGGGAGAGGTTGCGGCCGAACTTGGTGGTGAAGCGGAAGCTGCCGATCAGCTCGGCGATCTGGTCCTTCTCCTCCCGCGTGCACATGTTGATGCTCATCAGCGCCTGCGCCCGTTCAACGGCCTGCGCCTGCGTGAAGTGCACGATGTAGACCGGAGCCTGCCGGGTGGCGAGCAGCTCGGTGAGCGTCTCCGTCAGCGGGGTCAGGACGTACTCGTAGGACAGGGGCACCGGACGCGTCGCCGAGCGGACCACGGCGGTCGGGCGACCGGTGCGCCGGGTGAGGTCCTTTTCGAACATCGAGACGTCGCCGAGGGTCGCCGACATCAGGATGAACTGGGCCTGCGGCAGCTCGAGGATCGGGATCTGCCAGGCCCAGCCCCGATCGCCCTCCGCGTAGAAGTGGAACTCGTCCATCACGACCTGGCCGACGTCGGCGTGCTTGCCGTCGCGCAGCGCGATCGAGGCCAGCACCTCGGCGGTGCAGCAGATGACGGGGGCGTCGGCGTTCACGGAGGCGTCGCCGGTGAGCATGCCGACGTTCTCGGTACCGAAGATCTTGCACAGCTCGAAGAACTTCTCCGAGACGAGCGCCTTGATCGGAGCCGTGTAGAAGGTGACCTCGTCGCGGGCGAGCGCCGCGAAGTGGGCACCCGCCGCGATCATGCTCTTGCCGGAGCCGGTGGGCGTCGACACGATCACGTTCGCGCCGGAGACCACCTCGATGAGCGCCTCCTCCTGGTGCGGATAGAGGGTGAGACCGCGTTCCTGGGCCCACGACTCGAAGGCTTCGTAGAGGGCGTCGGGGTCGGCGGTCCGCGGCAGCTGATCGATGAGGGTCACGCCCCCATCTTGCCTGCCCGCGGACCCGATGGGGGAATCGGCTGCCGGACCGAAGATCGCGAACGCTACGCTGTGGCGCCGACGGAACGTCAGCACACCTGGACAACTGGACAGCGGCACAAGGCGCCTGGACAGCGGCACGAACAGAACGGGACGGGGCACGGCCATGATGGGACCAGCACACTCACTGTCGGGAGCCGCCGCCTGGCTCGGCGTGGGAGCCGCGGCGGCCGCCACCGGGCACACGATGCCCTGGCCGGTGCTCCTGGTCGGTGCGCTGATCTGCGCGGGTGCCGCGCTCGCCCCCGACCTGGACCACAAGGCGGCGACGATCTCCCGTTCCTTCGGTCCGCTGTCACGCTGGGTGTGCGAGATCGTCGACAAGCTGTCCTACGCCGTCTACAAGGCGACGAAGAAGCAGGGCGACCCGCGTCGCTCGGGTGGGCACCGCACGCTCACGCACACCTGGCTGTGGGCAGCGCTGCTCGGCGCCGGTGCCTCCGTCGCCGCCATCACCGGGGGGCGCTGGGCGGTGCTTGCCATTCTCTTCGTGCACCTGGTCCTGGCCATCGAGGGCCTGCTGTGGCGGGCGGCCCGGGGTTCGAGCAGCGATGTGCTGGTGTGGCTGCTGGCGGCGACGAGCGCCTGGATCCTCGCCGGGGTCCTGGACAAGCCGGGCAACGGGGCCGACTGGCTGTTCACACAGCCGGGCCAGGAGTATCTGTGGCTCGGGCTGCCGATCGTGCTGGGGGCGCTGGTGCACGACATCGGGGACTCGCTGACCGTCTCGGGTTGCCCGATCCTGTGGCCGATACCGATCGGGCGCAAGCGCTGGTACCCCGTGGGCCCGCCGAAGGCGATGCGGTTCCGGGCCGGCAGCTGGGTCGAGCTGAGGGTGCTGATGCCGGTGTTCATGGTGCTCGGGGGAGTGGGCGCGGCGGCGGCGCTGAACGTCATCTGACCGGGCGCGGGCACTCCCGCCGACGCTACGGCCGCCCAGCCCTGGGTGACGTGCTCGCGCGGTGGTCAGCCCGGCAGGGAGTCCTCGTCCACGATGTGCATGGCGGCCTCCTCGGCGGAGGCGGCAGCTCCGTCGATTCCCACGTCGGTGGCGATCAACCTGCTCTCCTCGTCCTCGTGCGCGCCCTCGTCGGGGGCGACCAGACGGCCGGAGCGAAGGTCGCCCACCTCGTTGTCCAGCGGCTCGCCGTCGGTGTCCTGGGTGTCGCCGATGCCGTCCCCGTCGGGGTAGGCGATGTCCGGGAGCTCTTCGGCGAGGCGCTGCTCCAGCGTCTCCCCGCGCAGTCGCTCCGCCGCCGTGACACCGGTGTGCTCCACCGCCCATGGCCGCTCCGGTGGGGACCAGCCCCGGTCGAGGGGGTCGGCCACACCGTCGGCGACCAGGGTGTCCTCGGCGTCCAGCAGCCCCGCGTCGTCCTGGATCTCGGATCCGTCTGGCTGGTAGACGTCGTCTCCCCATCCGCCGGCTCTGTCCACGGGTACCTCCAGTGGTGGGGCGGGCCCGGTGCCACCGTCCGGCGACGGTGGGCGCACGGGCCGCTGGGCCACGGCCCGAACCCCGCGAACCGGGCGGTTCACGGGCGTCCCCCGAATCAGTGCCCACCACCAGCCTTCCACTCGCGTTCGGCACCGCGCAACGGCAGGGCGACGGCAGCCGTCGGACCCCGCCGGAGTCGGCCCCCGCTGCCGGGGCCCGCGCATCGGTCAGCCGTGCCACGACCTCCACAGCGCGGCGTACGCGCCGTCCGCGGCGACGAGCTGGTCGTGGCTGCCCAGCTCGCTGATGCGGCCGTTCTCGACGACGGCGATGACGTCGGCGTCGTGGGCGGTGTGCAGGCGGTGGGCGATGGCGACGACGGTACGGCCGTCGAGGACGCGGGCGAGCGAGCGTTCCAGGTGGCGGGCCGCCCGCGGGTCGAGGAGCGAGGTCGCCTCGTCCAGGACCAGCGTGTGCGGGTCGGCGAGGACCAGCCGGGCCAGCGCGATCTGCTGGGCCTGCGCCGGGGTGAGCGTGAACCCGCCGGAACCGACCTCGGTGTCCAGTCCCTCGTCCAGCGCCCGCGCCCAGGCGTCGGCGTCGACCGCGCCCAGCGCCGCCCACAGCTCGGCGTCCCCGGCGCCCGTGCGGGCCAGGAGCAGGTTGTCGCGGAGGGAGCCGACGAACACGTGGTGCTCCTGGTTGACCAGGGCGACGTGGGAGCGGACGTCCTCGGCGGGCATCCGGGACAGCTCGGCACCGCCGAGGGTGACACGGCCGTCGCGGGGCGCGTAGATCCCCGCGAGCAGTCGGCCCAGGGTCGACTTGCCCGCGCCGGACGGGCCGACGAGGGCGAGCCGGGTGCCGGGCGCGACCTCCAGGGAGACCTTGCGCAGGACGTCGACGCCTTCGCGGTATCCGAAGCGCACCCGGTCGGCGTGGACATGTCGCCCCTCGGGGGTCACGGCCGGGTCGCCCGCGTCGGGCTCGATGTCCCGTACCCCGACCAGGCGGGCCAGCGACACCTCGGCGACCTGCAGCTCGTCGTACCAGCGGAGGATCAGGTTGATCGGGTCGACGAGCATCTGGGCGATGAGCGCGCCCGTGGTCAGCTGCCCGAGGCCGATCCAGCCCTGGAGGACGAACACCCCGCCGATGATCAGGACGGACCCGAGGACCGTGGTGTGCGTGAAATTGATGACGGGGAAGAGCACCGACCGCAGCCACAGGGTGTACCGCTCCCAGGCGGTCCATTCGCGGACCCGCTGGTCGGAGAGGTCGATGCGGCGGGTGCCGAGGCGGTGGGCCTCGACGGTGCGCCCGGCGTCCACCGTCTCCGCGAGGACGGCGGCGACGGCGGCGTACCCGGCGGACTCCGAGCGGTAGGCGGAAGGGGCACGCTTGAAGTACCAGCGGCAGCCGACGACCAGCACGGGCAGGGCCAGCAGGACGGCGAGGGCCAGCGGGGGCGCGGTCACGGCGAGGCCGCCGACGAGCAGGACGACCCACACCACCCCGATGGCCAGCTGGGGCACCGCCTCGCGCATGGCGTTGGCCAGCCGGTCGATGTCCGTGGTGATGCGGGAGAGCAGGTCACCCGTGCCGGCGCGTTCCAGGACACCCGGCGGCAGGCCGACCGACCGGACGAGGAAGTCCTCGCGCAGGTCGGCCAGCATCCGCTCGCCGAGCATGGCGCCGCGCAGCCGTACCTCCCGTACGAAGACGGCCTGGACGACGAGGGCGACGACGAACACCGCCGCGGTGACTTCCAGATGGAGTTCACGCGCCCCGTCGGAGACCCGCTCGACGAGTGCGCCGAGCAGGTAGGGGCCCGCCATCGAGGCCACGACCGCGACCGTGTTGACGGTGATGAGCAGGACGAAGGCCCGGCGGTGCCGGCGGAACAGTTCTGCCACGTAGGCGCGTACGGTCGCGGGGGCGCCGACGGGCAGGGTGTTCGCCGTCGTCGGGGCGGCCGGGTCGTAGGCCGGGGGCGCCACGCCGATCATGCGGTCTCCTCGATGTCTTCCAGTTCGTCCAGCACTTCGCTGAGAGCGGTCCTGCGGTTCTGCGGCCGTGCGGTGAAGGCGGTTTTCTCGCCGTTCTTCTCGCGGGTCTCCTCGCGGGTCTCCTCGTCGGTCTCGCGGGTGACGACGGCCCGGTACCGGGGTTCCTTGTGGATCAGGTCGCGGTGCAGGCCGACTGCCGCCACCTCGCCGTCATGGACGAGGACGACGCGGTCGGCGAGGTCGAGCAGGAGGGGCGAGGAGGTCAACACGATCGTCGTGCCGCCCGCCCGCAGCGAGTGGACGCCGGCGGCGATCCTCGCCTCGGTGTGCGAGTCGACGGCGGAGGTCGGCTCGTCGAGGACCAGCACGTTCGGGTCCGTGATCAGGGAGCGGGCCAGGGCAAGTCGCTGGCGCTGGCCGCCGGACAGGGACCGTCCGCGCTCGGTGATCCGCGCGTCCAGCGGGTCCTCGGCGCCCAGTGACCCCTGGACCAGGGCTTCCAGCACGTCACCGCACTGGGCGGCGGTCAGCGCCTCCTCGGCGGTGACGTGGCCCGAGGCGGGGACGTCGAGGAGTTCGCGGAGAGTGCCGGAGAGCAGCACCGGGTCCTTGTCCTGGACGAGGACGGCCGTGCGGGCGGAGTCGAGGGGCAGTTCGTCGAGCGGTACACCGTCGAGGAGCACGGAGGTGCCCTCCTCGGGGGCGTGGCCGCCCAGCCGTTCCGCCAGTCGTCCGGCCGCGTCGGGGTCACCGCACACCACCGCCGTGAGACACCCGGCGGGCGCGAGCAGCCCGGTGGCCGGGTCGTACAGGTCCCCGGTGGGCACCGTGGCCTCGCGGGACCCCTCGGTGTCCGTGCTCCGCTCCAGCGACAGCACCCCGGCCGCCCGTTTCGCGGACGGACGGGAGAAGGAGTACGCCATCGCGATCTCCTCGAAGTGTCTGAGCGGATACGTCAGCAGCATGACCGCGCTGTACACGGTGACCAGTTCGCCGACCGTGATCCGGCCCTCACGGGCGAGACCCACGCCGTGCCAGACGACCGCGATCATCAGCAGCCCTGGCAGCAGCACCTGGATGCCTGAGATGAGGGCCCACATACGGGCGCTGCGAACGGCGGCGTGCCGGACCTCCTGGGAGGCGCTGCGGTAGCGGTCCAGGAAGAGCTCCTCGCCGCCGATGCCGCGCAGCACGCGCAGGCCCGCGACGGTGTCGGAGGCCAGCTCGGTGGCACGGCCCGCCTTCTCGCGCTGGAAGTCGGCGCGGCGGGTCGCGCGGGGCAGCAGCGGAAGCACGGCCAGGGCGAGGACGGGCACTCCCACGGCGACGACGACGCCCAGGGCGGGCTGGTACACGACCAGGCCGACGCAGACCAGCACCACGGTGAGCGCGGCGGCGGTGAAGCGGGAGACGGCTTCGACGAACCAGCCGATCTTCTCGACGTCGCCGGTGGAGACCGCGACCACCTCTCCGGCCGCGACCCGGCGGGTCAGCGCCGAGCCGAGCTGGGCCGTCTTGCGGGCCAGCAACTGCTGGACGCGGGCGGCGGCCGTGATCCAGTTGGTGACCGCCGACCGGTGCAGGAAGGTGTCGCCCAGCGCGATGGTGAACCCGCATGCCAGCAGCACCACGCCCGCGAGGGCGAGTCGGGAGCCGGAGCGGTCGACGACGGCCTGGACGGCGAAGCCGACGCAGAACGGAAGTCCGGCCACGGAGGTGAAGTGCAACAACCCCCACGCCAGCGCCTTGAACTGTCCGCCCAGTTGATTCCGGCCGAGCCACCACAGGAATCGTGGGCCCGAGCGAGCGTCCGGTACGCCCGGGTCTTGGTACGGAAGGTCTTGAATCTGCATGACGTCCCAGAGGCTCGAGTCAGGGGTGGGGGAAGTGGGGGAGAAGTGGGGAGAAAAGGGGCGGCGAGGTCCAGTGACCGGCTGTGAAAGGTTCGCGTCGCGTCGCGGTCGGAGGCAAACGGTTTTCCGGTGCCGGGCAAAGTTTCGGCCTGGACCGCCCTTGGGAGGCCCGACGCGCGCGGAGGCGGGCGCTCGTGTCCGATGAGCGGTGCGACGATGGATCGCATGCGAATAGGCGGTACCAGGCGGGGACGAACCGGCACGGTGGACGAAGAAGGTATGGGCGGCGCGGGTGGTGCGGACGACGCGGGCGCGAGGAGGGGCGCGGCTCGTGTCGGGCTCGCCGTGGTGGTCTGTGGCGCCCTGGTGATGTCGGCTGCGGCGTGCGGCGGTTCGGGTGACACGAGCGGCGGCGCCAAGGCCGACAGGAACGCCACGGCGTTCGGGAGCGGCAGGGATCGCGCGGCGGCCGAGGCCGCGGACCCGACCCGTGTCCCGGGTGTCGGCGACCGTCTGCAGAAGCAGATCCCCGCGGAGTCCCGCCAGGTCGTGGCCGTCTACGGAGAGGGCAGGGACGACGCCGACGCCACGGTCGTGCTGTACACGAAGAGCGGCTCCACCTGGAAGAAGACCCGCAGTTGGGAGGGTCACAACGGAAAGAAGGGGTGGGCCACCGACCATCGGGAGGGTGACAAGCGCAGTCCGGTCGGCGTGTTCACGCTGAGCGACGCGGGAGGGGTCCTGGCGGACCCGGGATCCAAGCTGCCGTACAGCAGGTCGGCGGCGTTCCAGGCGCCGCACTACTGGGCCGAGTCGCACTGGCACGACTTCGACTACGTCATCGCGATCGACTACAACCGGGTCAAGGGCACCTCGCCGATCGACCCGACGCGTCCCGAGGGTCAGTCCAAGGGGGGCAGCATCTGGCTGCACATGGACCACGGCAGCGGCACCTCAGCCTGTGTCAGTCTGTCCAAGTCCGGCATGGAGCACCTGCTGCGCACCCTCGACCCGGCCCAGCACCCGGTGATCGTCATGGGGGACAAGGCGGAGCTGGAGGCCTGAGGCGCCCGGTACGCACGTGAGCGCTTGTGGCCGGAGATGCCATTGCGGCGGGGTGTCGACTCCCCGTAGAACTCCGGCCATGAGAAGCCGGATCATCATGTCCATGCTCGCCGGGGCGACCCTCCTGGCGAGCACCCTCCTCGGGGCCACCCCCGCCCACTCCGCCGCCACTCCCGGCGCCGCCCCCTACCAGACCGATGGATCCACCACCGTCCCCGCCGAGTTCGGGACCGACTGGCACGATCCGATGACCGCCGCGCCGCCCGTCTCCCGACCCGAGAACACGAGGTCGTGCGAAGTGACGGTCGCCGAGGCGCAGTTCAGGGACTTCACGCCGTACCGGGGGGCCTACACGCCGCCGGCGGAGTGCGGGAAGAGATGGAGCAAGGTCGTCCTGCGGCTCGACGGCAAGGTGAAGGGCCGCCAGTTCGACCGCCTCGGGCATCTGCACATCGGCGGCGTCGAGGTGTTCAGGACGTCCACCCCGCAACCCTCGCCCGACGGCATCGCGTGGTCCGTGGAGAAGGACGTCACGCGCTACAGCGACACCCTGCGCACGGAGCAGCCGGTCGAGATGCTCATCGGCAACGTCGTCGACGACACGTACACCGGCGTCCTCGACGTCGAGGTCACGCTCACCTTCTACGTCGGCAGGCCCGATGCTGGGAATGCGGGCACCGTCCCCGACCGCGTCCTCACGCTTCAGGACGGCACCGCCCTCACCACCCCGCGCAACAGCGAGCGCGTCATCGCCGAGGTGTACGCGACCGGGTCCGGCGGCGGCTGCGAGGAGTACTGGTATCTGACGGTGCCCGATGAGGCGCCGTACTCCTGCAAGGCCGACGAGGGACCCTACCGTGAGGTGCGGATCTCGGTGGACGGGCAACTGGCCGGAATCGCCGCGCCGTTCCCGAACGTGTGGACCGGCGGCTGGTCCAACCCCTTCCTCTGGTACGTCGTCCCCGGTCCCCGCGCCTTCGACGTCCAGCCTCTTCGCTACGACCTCACCCCCTTCGCGGGACTCCTCAACGACGGGCGCCCGCACCGGATCGAGGTGTCCGTCGCCGGTGTGCCCGAGGGGCAGAGCGGCTGGAGCGCCCCGGTCAACGTCCTCGTCTGGCAGGACGAGAAGAAGGAGCGCGTCACCGGTGCCCTCACGAAGGTGCGGGAGGGCGACTTCGCCAACGCGTCCACGTACACGCCGGGTGCGGAGCACCGCCTCGACAGCGAGGGGAGCCATCGGCTGACCGTCGCCGGGTACGTCGACACCTCCCACGGCCGGGTCACGACCACCGTCCGCCGCAGTCTCCTCAACACCTCCACGCACACCTGGTCGGACGGCGAGAACCCCGACGCGCTCGACGCGAGGTGGAGTGACGACGAGACGGTCACCGTGAGTGGGCGCGGGGTCCGAGGCGGTCGTGGTCAGGACCGGACGACGCGTGTCCAGCGGTCGTACACGATGGACGGAACGACCACGCTCGGGGCGGGAGACCGGCTGCGGACCGTGCTCACGCTCGGCGACCGGGCCACCGTCACCGAGACGCACGGCGGGCGGCGCACGGCGTGGTCCCGGCTCGACGACACCTACACCGGTGATGCCACGTACACGGCGAACGTACCGCGCGACCAGCGGCACGCCGTCGGGACGACGAGCGAGCGCTACCGGACGTACGGGTCGGACGGCTGCTACGACCGCTCGCTGGTCTCCGTGCAGGGAGTGCTGACGGTGAACCGTACGGGCTGCTGATGCCCCACGCGTGCGATGTGACGGCTGTTCGATGATTTACCTCGGCGAAACACGGCGGTCTTCCCCACGAGCGACGCCTCCCCGATAGTGATCGACGCGGAAGTTCTTTTCCGCATGTCAGAAAGATCCCTCGGAGGAGTGCCCGTGCCGCAGTCCGTACCGTCCCTGCCGCGACGCGTCGCACGCATGCTGCGTACCTCACTGTTCGCGCAAGTCGCAGTCGCGCTTGTGCTCGGAATCGTCGTCGGAAGGTTGTGGCCGGACACGGCCACGACCTTCCAACCGCTCGGCGACGGATTCATCCGGCTCATCAAGACCGTCATCTCGCCGCTGGTGTTCTGTGTGGTCGTCGTCGGTATCGCCAAGGCCGGCAATCTGAAGGCGTTCGGGCGGATCGGGCTCAAGGCCCTGATCTGGTTCGAGATCGCCTCGACGGCCGCGCTGCTCATCGGCCTGATCGCCGCCAACGTGTTCGGCCCCGGCTCGGGCATGAACGTCGACCCCACGAAGCTCGACACCTCGGCGGTCGACGCGAAGACCGCCGGCGGTGAGCTGCCCACGACGAGCGAGTTCATCCTCAACGCGCTGCCGCAGAGCGCGATCGGTGCGTTCGCCGAGAACGCGCTGCTCCAGGTGCTCGTGCTCGCCTGCCTCACCGGCGCCGCGCTGCTGCACCTCGGTCACACCAAGGTGCCGAAGATCCTGCCCGCCATCGAGCAGGCTCAGGAGGTCATCTTCGCGATCGTCGGCTTCGTCATGAAGCTGGCCCCGCTCGCCGTGTTCGGCGCGATGGTGCACCTGGTCGGTGAGTACGGCCTCGGCGTGATGAAGACCTACGCCAAGCTGATCATCCTCTGCTACGCCGTCGCCGCGGTGTTTCTGGTGCTGCTGGGCGTCGCGCTGAAGCTGATGACCGGGCTGAGCCTGTGGAAGTTCGTCCGCTACACCCGGGCGGAGATGCTGCTCGCGCTCGGTACGGCCTCCAGTGAGTCCGTCATGCCGCGCATGATGCAGAAGCTGAGGCAGGCCGGAGCCCGTGACGACGCCGTGGGACTGGTGCTGCCCACCGGGTACTCCTTCAACCTGGACGGCGCGTCCATCTACCTCTCCATCGGCACCCTGTTCATCGCGCAGGCCGTGGGAGTGGACCTCAGTCTGAGCCAGCAGGTCACCGTCATCCTGGTCCTCATGCTGACCAGCAAGGGCATGGCGGGCATCCCTGGTTCGGCCTTCCTCGCGCTGTCGGCGACCGCCGCCTCGCTCGGCGCCATCCCGGCCGGTGCCGTCGCCCTCCTCCTGGGGGTCGACCGCATCATGGACTCGATGCGCGTCGCCACCAACCTGCTCGGCAACTGTGTCGCCGTCTTCGCGGTCTCGAAGTGGGAAGGCGTGCTGGACACCGACCGGGCCAAGAAGATGCTCGACGGCGAGATCGAGTTCGTGGAGGAGGACGACGACGAGATCGAGTTCGTGGAGGACGACGAAGAGATCGAGTTCGTGGAGGACGACGACGCGTCCGGGACCACTTCCGCGAAGCCGGAGGCTCCCGCTCTCTCCAAAGCGGAGGCTTGATCTCTCCTGCTCCGCACTCCCCACACGTCGCATAGAAAGGGCCCGGCGCAGAACTCCGCGCCGGGCCCTTTCGTGTGCGCCTGTTCAGCGCTGCCGCTCAGCAGCGCCGCTCCGCCGTCGGCGCGCCGTCGACCAGCGTGTCGAGCAAGCCTTCGAGAACCCCCCGCTGATCGTCCGACAGCGGCGCCAGGATCTCCTCCGCCGCCGAGCGGCGCGCGTGGTGCAGCTCCCGCAGGACCTTGAGGCCCTCGTCCGTGACCTCTATCCGGATGACTCGCCGGTTGGTGGGATCGGGCGCCCGGCGCACACGCCCGCTCTCCTCCAGCGCGTCGACCAGGGTCGTCACGGCCCGCGGCACGACCTCCAGCCGCTCGGCGAGATCGGCCATCCGCGGCGGCGTGTCGTAGTGGGCGAGGGTGCGCAGCAGTCGCGACTGCGCCGGGGTGATCTCCAACCCGCTCTGCTGGAGATGGCGCTTCTGGATGCGGTGCACACGGCGGGTGAGCCGCAGCAGCTGCTCGGCGAGCGGTCCGTCGCCGTCGGGGTCGGTCATACCGGGAACAATATCAGGACGATGTTCATTGTGAGTATAGGTAACAATGAGCTAAGCTCCGCAAGGCTTCGGAAGTCGTCCTCGTCATCACGACTCACCTCGCACCTCCCCATCTGCCTCACCTCCCGTAGGAGCCCATGCATCCCGACCACGAACCCACCCGGGCACCGTCCGCCGACACACGCGACCAGCCCCGACAGGTACGCCGCATCCTGAAGCTCTTCCGCCCCTACCGGGGTCGGCTCGCGATCGTCGGACTGCTCGTCGGCGCCGCGTCGCTCGCGTCGGTCGCCACGCCCTTCCTCCTCAAGGAGATCCTCGACACCGCGATCCCCGAGGGCCGCACCGGGCTGCTGAGCCTGCTGGCCCTCGGGATGATCCTGAGTGCCGTCCTGACCAGCATCTTCGGTGTCCTGCAGACGCTGATCTCCACGACCGTCGGCCAGCGGGTCATGCACGATCTGCGCACCGCCGTCTACGGCCGACTGCAGCGGATGTCGCTCGCCTTCTTCACCCGGACGCGGACGGGTGAGGTCCAGTCCCGCATCGCCAACGACATCGGCGGTATGCAGGCGACCGTCACCTCCACGGCCACCTCCCTGGTGTCCAACACCACCAGCGTGGTCGCCACCGTAGTCGCGATGGTCGCCCTGGACTGGCGGCTCACGGTGGTCACCCTGCTTCTGCTGCCGCTCTTCGTGTGGATAAGTCGCCGGGTCGGAGACGAGCGCAAGAAGATCACCACTCAGCGGCAGAACCAGATGGCCGCCATGGCCGCGACGGTCACCGAGTCGCTCTCCGTCAGCGGCATCCTGCTCGGACGCACCATGGGCCGCGCCGACTCGCTCACCAAGTCCTTCGCCGAGGAGTCCGAGGGGCTCGTCGACCTGGAGGTCAGGGCCAACATGGCCGGGCGCTGGCGCATGGCCATCATCACCGTCGTCATGGCCGCCATGCCGGCCGTCATCTACTGGACCGCCGGCATCGCGCTCCAGCTCGGCGGCCCGTCCGTCTCCGTAGGCACGCTTGTCGCCTTCGTCTCGCTGCAGCAGAACCTGTTCCGGCCGACCGTCAGCCTGCTGTCCACGGGTGTCCAGATCCAGGCCTCGCTCGCCCTCTTCCAGCGGATCTTCGAGTACCTCGACCTGCCGATCGACATCACCGAGTCCGAGCACCCGGTCCACCTCGACCGGATCAAGGGCGAACTCCGCTTCGAGAACGTCGAGTTCCGCTACGACGCGGACGGCCCTGGCGGCCCCGGCAGCCCCGGTGGCCTCAGCAGGAACGGCAGCCCCGGCGGCGAAGCGAAGCCGCGCCCCATCCTCGACGGCATCGACCTGACCGTTCCGGCAGGCGGCAGCCTCGCCGTCGTCGGGCCGACCGGTGCCGGCAAGTCCACGCTCGGCGCGCTGGTGCCGAGGCTGTACGACGTCACGGGCGGCCGGGTCACCCTCGACGGCGTCGATGTCCGCGACCTGGACTTCGACACGCTGGCCCGGGGCATCGGCGTCGTCTCGCAGGAGACGTACCTCTTCCATGCCTCGGTCGCCGACAACCTGCGCTTCGCCAAGCCGGACGCCACCGACGAGGAGCTGTACGCGGCCGCGCGGGCGGCCCAGATCCACGACCACATCGCGGCCCTGCCCGACAGGTACGACACCGTCGTCGGTGAGCGCGGCCACCGCTTCTCCGGCGGGGAGAAGCAGCGGCTCGCCATCGCCCGGACCATCCTGCGCGACCCGCCGGTCCTCATCCTGGACGAGGCGACCAGCGCGCTGGACACCCGTACCGAGCACGCGGTGCAGGAGGCCATCGACGCCCTTTCCGCCAACCGCACCACCGTCACCATCGCGCACCGGCTCTCCACCGTCCGCGGTGCCGACCAGATCGTCGTGCTCGACTCGGGGCGTGCCGTCGAGCGCGGTACGCACGAGGAACTGTTGGAGAGCGGTGGGCGGTACGCGGCGCTGGTCCGGCGGGACGCGCGGCTGAAGCCCGCCCGGGAAGTGGCCAAGATGCCGAAACTGGAGCCGACAAGATGAAGATATGCCGTTTTATGCCGGTTTTGAGGTGATATACGGGTTACCGTGCCCGCATGCAGATGAACACTCCGCCACGGAGCACGATTCGACTGACGCGTCGGGGCCGGACCGCCCTCATCGCGGCCGGGGCCGTCGTGGCGGCCACCGCCGTGGCGGTGCCGCTGCTGAGCGTGGGGGGAGGGGGCGGCGCGGACGAGCGCCCGACGTCCCTGGTGATCCCGGAGGGCTGGCGCTCCGGCCAGGTCTACGAAGCCGTCGACAAGGCCCTCGCGCTGCCCGCCGGATCCACCCGGAAGTCGCTGTCCAAGGCCAGCCTGATGCTGCCCGACGACGCCGAGGGCAACCCCGAGGGCTATCTCTTCCCGGCGACGTATCCGCTTCGGGAGAAGTCGACCCCCGAGTCCCTGCTGGCGGTCATGGTCGAGACCGCGAACAAGAAGTTCAACGGCGGTCAGGTCACGGCCGGGGCCCAGCGCAACGCGATGAACGTCTACCAGGCGGTCACCATCGCGAGCATCATCCAGGCCGAGGCGGCCACCGAGGAGGACATGGGCCGGGTGGCCCGGGTCATCTTCAACCGGCTGGAGCGCGGTATGCCGCTGCAGATGGACTCCACCATCAACTACGCCCTGAACCGCTCCACGCTGAGCACCACCGTCGACGACACGAAGATCGACAGCCCCTACAACTCGTACCGGCGCATGGGGCTGCCGCCCACCCCGATCGCCAACCCGGGTGAGGCGGCGATGCGTGCGGCCGTCAACCCGACGTCCGGCGACTGGCTGTACTCCGTCACGGTCAAGCCGGGCGACACCCGCTTCACGGCGAACTACCAGGAACACCTGCGCAACGTCGCCGAGTTCAACCAGAACCGCAGGAAGGCGGCGTCACCGGGGGCCGGGGCGGTCAGCGGATCGCCCTCGGCCTCGACTTCACCCGCGACCGGCTGAACCGAGGGGTCGGCCGAGCCGAGAGGGCGGGGCCGAGCTGAGAGCCCGGCCGGTCGGTCGGGACGTCAGGCGGCGGCCGGTTCGTTCGCCAGGAGCCGCCGGATGTCCCGTACGGCCGCACGGCCGGCCCGATTGGCGCCGATCGTGCTCGCCGAGGGGCCGTAGCCGACCAGGTGGACACGGGGGTCGGCGACCGCTCGGGTGCTGTCGACGCGGATGCCGCCACCGGGCTCGCGCAGCCGCAACGGGGCCAGGTGGTCGACGGCGGCTCGGAAGCCGGTCGCCCAGAGGACGGCGTCGGCGTCCACCCGGCGGCCGTCGTCCCACTCCACGCCGTCGGGGGTGATCCGGTCGAACATCGGCAACCGGTCCAGGATGCCGTCAGCGATGCCCTGCCGGATCGCGTCGTTGAGCGGCAGCCCCGTCACCGACACGACACTCCTCGGCGGCAGCCCCTGCCGCACCCGCTCCTCCACCAGGGCGACCGCCGCCCGTCCCGCACCCTCGTCGAACGGTCCCTCGCGGAACACGGGCGGACGCCTCGTCACCCAGGTCGTCGCGGCGGCGTACGGCGCGATCTCCAGCAGGTGCTGGGTCCCGGATGCGCCTCCGCCGACGACGATCACCCGAAGGCCTGCGAACCCCTCAGGTCCGGGGTACTGGGCGGTGTGCAACTGCCGTCCCCGGAAGGTCTCCTGTCCCGGGTAGCGCGGCCAGAACGGCCGGTCCCACGTCCCCGTTGCATTGATCAGCGTCCGTGTCGACCACGAACCGTCCGAGGTCTCGACGACCAGCCGCCCGCCCTCGCCCTCCCGTACCGCGCGGACGTCCACGGGGCGCCGTACCCGCAGGTCGAAGGTGCGTTCGTAGGCGGCGAAGTACTCCCCGACGACCTCGGAGGACGGCCGGTCCGGATCGGCTCCCGTCAGCTCCATACCGGGCAGCGCGTGCATCCCGTGCACCTTGCCGTACGTCAGCGACGGCCAGCGGAACTGCCAGGCGCCGCCCGGCGCGGGGGAGTGGTCCAGCACCACGAAGTCGCGCTCCGGCTCGAAGCCGGTGCGGCGCAGGTGATAGGCGCCGGCCAGACCTCCCTGGCCGGCACCTATGACGACCACCTCGACCTCACGCATGTCGTTCATGCTTCTACCAACGGGGAGAGGGGGCCGGATCTTCCCAGGGGTCCTGCCGCCGTGGTGGCCAGCCGTTCCAGGAGCTGTCCGCGCAGCTCGGCGAAACGGGGGTCGGCGAGGTCACGGGGGCGCCCCAGGCCGACCGGTGTCTCGTACGCGGTGACGCCCGCGTCCATCACCAGGACACGGTCGGCGAGCAGTAACGCGTCCTCGACGTCCTGCGTGGCGAGGAGCACAGCTCAGCCGTGCCGCTGCCACAACTCGCTCACCTGACGCCGCACCCTGCCGCGGGCCGCGGCGTCGAGCCCGTCGAACGGCTCGCGATGAGCAGCAGTTCGGGTTCCTGGGCCACCGCCCGCCCGGGCAGGGCCTTGCGCCGCACGTGTCTCCACGGCGCCGACCGCGGTGCCTGGAGCACGGCAGCCTTGCGGCGCGGCACCAGGACGGTGCCGGAGATGTCGCGGTCGAGCCCGGCGAGGACACGGAGCAGAGTGGACCGGCCGCAGCCGTCGCGGCCCAGCAGGGCCACGAACTCGCCGTACTGGACGCGGAGTCGGTGCCCGCCGATGACGGCTCGGCCGTCGAAGGAACGGGTGAGCCCTTCTACGTGCACGGCGTGGCGCGCGGATGCCATGGCAGCAGCCTTCCGAGGGACTCCTGTGGCGGGAATCCAGCTCTGGGGGAGGCGGAGGGCGGCGCCCTGCGCGCAATGCCGCGGCGAAGGTACGTGGGTGCGCGGGAGGTTTTCCGGGCGCCGGGAACGAAACGAAGAGGCGTCAGCGGCCGCGACGACACGCGGCGAAGGCCGCCCGCAGCAGGTCGATGTGACCGCGCGAAGTGAGCAGGGCTGAACGCGACATGCGGGGAAGTCAGCCAGCCGGTCCGCACACGGTCAATGGGGTCTCGCGAAGTGGGCGCCTTGTTTCAAGGTGTGGGCCGTTTGCGGGGCGGCTGGTCACGGCGGCTGGTCACTCCCGCGTCGGCGTGTCCCCGCCGACACCCACTCGGTGCGCGAGGATGGAACCATGTCCGATGCCCTCACCACCCGAGTACTGAACGTCGCCTCCGGCTCTCGCGAGCGGATCGTCGACCTCACCCGAGACTGCGAGGCGTTCCTCCGCGAGGCCGCGGCCGGCCGGGACGGCCTCCTCAACGTCTTCGTCCCGCATGCCACGGCCGGCATCGCCATCATCGAGACGGGCGCCGGCAGCGACGACGACCTCCTCGCCGCCCTGCGCACCCTGCTGCCCGCCGACGACCGCTGGCAGCACCGCCACGGCAGCCCCGGCCACGGCCGCGACCACGTCCTCCCCGCCATCGTCCCGCCCCACGCGACACTGCCGGTCATCGACGGCAGGCTGGAACTGGGGACCTGGCAGTCGGTGTGCCTGGTGGACACGAACCGGGACAATCCCGACCGTCTGGTTCGGTTGAGCTTCCTCGGTTAGGTGCCCTGGTGGGACTGTAGGGGAAAAGTCCGGCCGCACCGAATGGGGCAAGGAGCGGGGCTGGGGAACTGTTCCCCCTGGGCTTGGCGCGCCTGCTGAATCCTGCAGGAGGTCTGTCAGCGCCTTCACGGTCGGCTGGCTGCATGCCGACGACCGGGAAGCCTGGAGGGAGCGACTTTCGGCGTGGAGCAGGGCAGCGGCTCATAATCCGTCGGCCGTGGGTTCGCGTCCGACCCGCCGCACTCTAGACGGGCCCTGAACTACGGAAACGTTCCTTGAGGGGTGTCGGAGCTCCAACTTCGGTTCAGAGGATGGAATCCGCTGCTCGTGAGTCCAAGGCCGGACCACTACTGCAGTGCGTGGACCGCGGCTGAGAACACCGGAGGCATGCGGGACGCTGCGGGGACGATGAGGCGGGCCGTGCCAGGACGGCGGCTCGCGGTCAGCAGGGCTCCGGTCAGCAGTCGGTGGCGTCGGGTCAACCGGGCCCAAGCGCGCTCATACTCCTCCGGTCGCCCGGCGGCCAGGCAGCGGACAGCTGCCCCGGCCGTCGCCAGCGCGAGGGCGATGCCCTCGCCCGTGAGGGCGTCCAGATACCCTGCGGCGTCGCCGACGAGCAGGACACGGCCGGCGGTTCTGCGCCGCACCCGCTGCCGCAGTGGTCCGGCGCCGCGTACCTCCGTCGCGGCCGGGCCGCGCAGCGACGCGGTGAGAGCCGGGAAGGCGGCCAGGTGCTCGTCGTACCCGCGACGCCTGCGGCTGAGGACCGCGACGCCCACCAGGTCGTCGCCGACCGGTGTCACATAGGCCTCGCCGTGCCGGGACCAGTGAACCTCCACGAAGTCCGTCCACGGTTCGACGCGGTAGTGCCGGCGCAGTCCGTAGCGGCCGTGGGGGCGGCCCGGTAGTTCCAGCCCCAGGCGGCGGCGCACCCGGGAGTGCAGGCCGTCGGCGGCGATCAGCCAACGGGCCGTGATCCCGGCGGCGGTGACCGTGTACGCGCTCTGGCGCACCTCGCCGATTTTGCCCGGCAGCATGCGCACGCCGAGGCCGAGAGCGCGCTCGTACAAGGCGGAGTGGAGCGTCGTACGGCGGATCCCCAGCCCGCTGTGGTCGCGGAAGGGCGCTTCGGCCCGGACGGCGCCGTCCACGTAGCGGATGCCGCGCAGTTCGCGGCCACCGGCCTCGACGCCCAGTGCCCGCAGCGCGGCGACACCGCCGGGCATGACTCCTTCGCCACAGGCCTTGTCCACGGGCCCGGTCCGGGGTTCGACGACGACGGCCTCCAGGCCGGCGAGCGCGGCATGGATGGCAGTGGCCAGACCGGCCGGCCCACCGCCGGCCACCAGTACGTCGATCACGCCGGAGCGGGTGTGGTCGGTCTGGCCGCGGCGGTCAGCGTCCGGTTCTCGCAGCGGATGCGCACAGTGAGCAGGACGGCGTTGAGTACGGTGAACACGGCCGCGGTGATCCAGGCGGTGTGGACGAGTGGCAGGGCCACGCCCTCGGCGACGACGGCCACGTAGTTCGGATGCCGCAGCCACCGCCACCGGTAGGGGCCGCTCGTCACCAGCGGCAGGCCGGGTACGACGATCACCTGGGTGTTCCAGCGGGGTCCCAGTGCGTTGATGCACCACCATCGCAGTGCCTGGGAGGCCGCCAGCACGGCCAGCATCGGCCAGGCCAGGGCGGGTACGAAGGGCCGGTCGGCCAGCCACACCTCGGCCGGGCAGGCGATCAGCAGGCCTGTGTGGAGGGCGACCATCGCCGGGTAGTGGCCCTGCCCGGTCACCCTCGCGCCGCGGGCGGTACTCCACCGCTCGTTGCGGCGGGCGACGACGAGTTCGGCGACGCGCTCACCGGCGACGGCGGCCACCAACAGTCCGTACCAGATCATGTGCCCTTCGTGCCCTTCGTGTCCTTCAACGGTCCGAACTACCAGCGCAGTAGGACGAGTTCGCAGGCGAAGCCGGGCCCCAACGCCAGCAGCACACCCGGCGTGCCCGGCGGCGGGCGGCGTTCGGCCAGGGTGTCGCGCAGTACGTGGAGCACCGACGACGAGGACAGGTTGCCCACGTCGGCCAGGTGACGCCAGGTCACATCGAGCGCCTCCTCCGGCAGGCCGAGGGCCTCGGTGACGGCTTCCAGGACCTTGGGGCCACCCGGGTGGCAGACCCAGGCGGTCACGTCCTTGGGCTTGATCCCGTGGTCGCCGAGGAACCCCCCGACGTCATCGGCGAGGTAGCCGCGCACCACATCGGGAACCTGCGGGTCGAGGACGACCTGGAAGCCGGAGTCCTTGATGTCCCAGCCCATGACGCGCCCGGTGTCCGGATACAGATGGCTGCGCGTGTCCACGATCGTCGGGCCGGATGTCTCCTCCTGACGGTCCGCGCCGCAGGCGACGACCGCGGCGGCGCCGTCGCCGAACAGTGCGGTGGCGACCAGGTTGGCCATGGAGGCGTCGTCGCGCTGGAAGGTGAGCGAGCAGAGTTCGACCGACAGCAGCACCGCGACGTGGTCGGGCCGGCCCAGCAGGTAGTCGTGCATACGGGCCAGGCCGGCGGCGCCGCCGGCACAGCCCAAGCCGAACAGGGGCAGCCGTTTGACGTCCGGCCGCAGTCCGAGGCGGCCGACCAGCCGTGCGTCGATCGAAGGGGTGGCGATGCCGGTGACGGAGGTGAAGATCAGCAGGTCCACGTCGGCTGCGGACAGCCCGGCCAGGTGCAGTGCGTCTCGGACGGCCTTGGCGCCGAGGTCGGTGGCCGAGGCGATGAAGACGTCGTTGGAGGCGCCGAATCCGTCCAGCTCCCCGTACCGTTCGAGCGGCAGCGTCAAGTGGCGCGAGCGGACCTTCGCGCTGCGGTGCAGCCGGTCCAGGACCCGGCGGTCGGCGCCCTCTGGCAGGCAGGTGCGGGCCACCATGTCGGTGATCTCGGACTGGGTGCGACGGTGCGGTGCGAGGGCACCGTGAACGGCGGCGATCCGCGTCATATCGTTCCCGTCGGGTTGTCAACTCGGGTGAGTCGCTCCCCACGTGTTCCCCGGGCCGGGGCTTCGACACCATGAATCGCCCGTCCGGCCGTTCCTCCCTGGGGCGCGTGCTCCAGCCGGACGGGGCCGGGGCCGCCTACGATCGGCCGGGTGGGCACTCCCGAACAGTCGACGGCCGGCGGCCCGGCCGTGAGTTGGGCCGTCCGGGTGGGCGGCCTGGCCGGATCGTGCCACCCCGGGCCGGTCGTGGCGGTCACCGCCCTGATGGCCGCTCTGGCCGTCACCGCCGGCCAGAGCGCCGCGCGTGGTGTCCTGACCGCCGCCGCCGTTCTGACCGGGCAGCTGTCCGTCGGCTGGTGCAACGACGCGTTCGACGCGCGCCGGGACATCGCCGCCGACCGCCGCGGCAAACCGGTCGCCGACGGGGCGGTCGGTGTGACGGAGGTCTGGGTGGCCGCGTATGCCGCGCTGGCGCTGTGCGTGCCGCTCTCGCTCGCCTGTGGCCTGTGGGCGGGCGCCGTTCACCTGACCGGAGTCGCGGCGGCGTGGGCCTACGACCTGCGGCTCAAGGCGACCGCATGGTCCTGGGCACCGTACGCGGTGGGCTTCGCCGCGCTCCCGGCGTTCGTGGCGCTGGGGCTGCCGGGGCAGCCGTGGCCGGCCTGGTGGGCGGTAACCGCCGGGGCCCTACTGGGGGTCGGCGCCCATCTGGGAGACGTACTGCCGGACATCCGCGGAGATCTGGCGACGGGCGTACGGGGATGGCCGCACCGGCTGGGCCCGGACGGCACCCGGCTGCTCCTGCCGGTGCCGCTGGTGGCAGCGTCCGCGGTTCTGGCGCTGGGGCCCGCCGGACCACCCGGCAGGTGGGGAGTGGCGGCGCTCGCGGTGGCCGTCCTGGTCGCGATGGCTGGGACGGTGCTGGGACGCCGCCGGGAGCGGGCGGCGTTCGCCGCAGCGGTCGCCGTGGCGGTGGTGGACGTGGCATTGCTGCTGCGCGGCACCGGAATCGCCTGACCCTGCCGCTTCGCCGGCCGTCAGCCCCGCCCCCTGCGGATGAAGGTGTCCACTCACGGCCCTTCGCCGAGCGTGAGCTGCGGTTCCTGGTGACACCAGCTGTGCCTCGCAAGCCGGACCCATCCCGGTGCCCTGGCACGGCATCACCCGGACCGGACAGGTCATGAAACGGGGCAAGCGCGCGACAGCCGGGCGCATCAGGAGTTTGCTTCCCTGCCGAGGGCGGACCGTAGTTTCTGGTGTGCTTCTCCAGGGCCGCCGCCCTCCTGCCCTTCCAGCAGGGCTGCTGCGATGGCGTCCAGCTTGCGCTGGGCGGCGCGTTCGGCCCGCAGTTCGGAGTTCTTCAGCTGCGCCACCAGGAGCAGGGTCACCGCCGACATTGCCTCGCCCACGAACAGGAGCCACGTGATCGGCAGGCCGATCACGTGCAGCGTGACAGCCACGGCGACCAGGATCAGGCAGATCCCGAAGAACGTTGCTGAACTGGTGAACCGTGAGGCATTCTCGGCCAGCGTCTCAAACGGCTTGCTCCGCGAGCCTCCGCGGTCGGACGGATGCTTGAGAATCATGCCCACTCTCTACAGCGGACGGTGGCATGCCCGAGGGCTGCCACGCCCGGCCAGGACGCGGACCATCCCCGCGGGTTCGGCGAGATTCCGTCCTGGTATGCGGTGAAGGGTTCCTGGTCGACGCGATGGGCGCCGTGACGGACTTCCCGGAGGCGGACCTTCGACGGGAGAGGGTCCAGGCCCGCCGAGTCTCGTGCGCGTGCGAGCGTTTCCCGGCTGGGTCGACCCCAGGGGCCGCTCTGGTTCCCCGTGAGGCTCCGGCCACAGTCGCACTCGTGCGACCGGAGCAGTACGCCGGCCCGCCAGCCGCACGGGAGCCCGCGAGACTCCGTCCAGGGTCTGTGACTCTTCTTCGATCACGTCTTCCAGCGCGCGGCCGTTGCGTTGGGCCGTCGCACCGTCGTCGCTGTCGACGAGGACCTCGCCCGGCCGGGCGAGCTGCTCGCGGAGCTGAGGATCATCCAGACCGGGGCCCAGATCCCGTTCGCGTTTCTGCTGACACTGGCCTTCACCGCCCGCTTCCCCTGCTCGATACGACGCAGCGCACCATGTACGTCACGCCGGTGCTGCTCGCGGCGGCTCTGTTCACCGCGCCGGCCGTCTTGCATCGCACTCTGTTTCAGCGCGGGGCCAAGCCCGAGGGCGTCATGCGTCTCTTCACGGCTCGCGGGGGAGGGTATGAGCGTCTTGATGCTGGCCCTCACTGGCTCCGTACTGCTCGTCGTCGACGTGGTGCTCGGCCGCGTCGAGGGCGTGACATGGCTGCCTTCTTTGGCTCTCGGTGCGCAGGTCGGTCTGCTTCATTGCCGTCAATTTTTGTCAGGCGATTGAGTGTTGGAGCCTTCCGGGCGGTGTCCACGCAACGTGGAGACGGCCCGGGGCGATCGTGGCCACAGACTGGAGGCGTCCTTGGCCTTGTCGCCGGACTGCTTCAGGTTTCCGGTGACCTGGTCGGTCCTGTCGTGCCGATGCGGTCGCCTGTTGCGGGTGGTCCGGCCGATGCGGTTCGGTGATCCGGCCCGTGAATGCCTGTGTCTTGTGCTTGATTATCCGTCCGACGCTCATGGTCGACCGCCTGCTTGTCCGGTGAGTGGGTTCCCGCGTGTGATCGCCGTACAGGCGGCTGTTCCCGCGGGCAGGATCGAGCTCCGGAACGGACTACCCAAGGCTGTACCTGCGCTGCTACCGCCGCGCCCGCGCATCGCGAAGCCAACGATCCATACGACCAGCAGGACGGCAGCGACCCACCAAAGGGTCTGCATGGTGAAGCCGAACCCGAACACTGCCGCGATCAGCAGAAGGAGAAGAATCCAGAACATCATGGCCGGGCCTCCAGATCGCGGGGATTTCCTGGTTCCGCGGGTCCGGGCGAAGCGGGAAGGTGGAATGCTTCGCCCGAGTGATGTGGGGTGGCATGGCCCTACGCCGTGTTGTCAGTCAACGTCTGGCAACCTACCTTGCCAACGCGGTGTCGGCACGGGGAATTCTGCGTGCTCGGCAGCGGCGGCCGGGGTGAACGGAGCCGCGGCAGGAGCGTCGAGCGACTCGGCCGGCGGCGCAGGCAGGACGCGGTCCTCCCACCAGGACAGGGCCATCACGGTGGCGAGCAGGACGAAGGGGGTCGAAGCGGGAACGATCAGTGCGTACATGTGTATCGCCTGTCGGTGGATACGTGCGACATGGCGGGCAGCGGATGGACGGTGCCCGCAATGGGGCGCATCGAGGCTGCGCCGGGATCGCGTAGCGACGGCGAGTGCGAGAGCGGCCCGTTGGCGAACGGGGCAGGTACCGGCACTGATGCGCCAGGTGCGCCCTCGAAGGAGCGCGAAAAGGGTGATCGACGCTGCCGGGGGCTCGGGCCGTAGCGCACACGCTAGCCCTCGCCGCACTCCCTGGACAGACGTCAAGTGGCCATCCGGTCCCGGCGGAAGACGCTGACGTGGGCCGCTGTCCACAACCTCTGGGGAGGACTAGTCTGTTCGTACACGCCCCGGCCCCCGGCAGTGATGCTTTGTTCCGCTCTGGGGAGGCCCGCCGTGTTCGTTCTGCTTCTCATCCTGATCGTGGTCTTGTTCGGCTTCGGCTTTCTCGACCCCATCTGGTGGGTGGCCGCAGCAGTGTTGGTCTTCGGCGCCACCCGCCACGGTCGCGATCGCGGGGGAGGCTGGATCCGTGGCGACGGTTCCGATCTCGGGGACTATCGGGACTACGAGCACCGCCGGGATCGTCAGGACCGCTGGGACCGTCGATACAGCCGCCGGCACCGGGCGCGCTGGAGGCGCGAGGACCGTCGGGACCATGAACGCCGCGGTGAGCGCTGAAGTTGCCCGACATCCGGAGATTCCAGGGCGGCTTCAGCCACACCGGACGCGCGGAAATCGTGGAGAGGCAGATGCCATGCCGGCCAGGAACCTGCTGGTGGACATGTCACGGCAGTGCGACACCAGACTTCCGGAAGTGGGCTGCGGCAGTGGTCGCCGCCCGGGAGGGTGAGCCGCTCTCGCGGCTGATGCAGCGGGCGCTGCGGGATGCGCTGCTGCGGCTTTACGCGGAAGACCGGGGCCGCGACTCACGACCGACAGACGAGCCGACCGGAAAGGGAAGGCCATGATTCACGCAGCCGACGTCCGCGAGTGGCGCAACCGCGATGTTGTCGACGCCGAGTCGCGCAAGATCGGTGTCCTTGAGGCGGTGTATGTGGACACCACCACTGACGAGTCGGCCATGGCCACGGTACGGACCGGACTGCCCACCCGGCACCGACTGCTCTTCGTTCCCATCGAGGACGCGATCGTCGGCCCGGGCTATCTCAGGGTCGGCTATGTCAGAACGCTGGTGAAGCAGGCGCCTTCGATCGGCACCGACGACGTGCTGCCCGCCGAGCAGGAGGAAGCGATCTTCAAGCACTACGGACTGGCCTACGCGCCCGGTGCGGCCGGAGAACGGCAACTGGCGCGCCGCTGACCACCTACGGACAGAACGACTGCCCTGTGAAATACGCACCATGCGCCAACTGGCCACGCCCCCGCGAAGAACAGCGGCTGTTGACGGCCGTGGCTTCGGCGGAGAAAACGGCTCTACTGACCGAGATCTTCGAACTACGTTCCAGGGACGAGCAGTTGGGCCGTGCGTTGGCGAGCGGTTCGGTGATCGACCAGGTGCGCGGCATGCTGATGGCCTTGGTGCCTGTTCCAGCGAGAGGGCTGCCTGTGCTCGGAAAGCTGATGCGTACGCACGCTTGGCGGGCGTACGAGCGGCTGGATGCCGTCCACTGGGCCCGGCTTGCCTCGGCCGTCACCTTCACCAGCTTCGTCGCGCTCTTTCCGCTGATCACCGTGGGCGCGGCGATCGGTGCCAAGCTGCTGAGCGACGACCAGCTGGGGAAACTCGAGGACAAGATCGCCGCCCAGGCGCCAGGCCTCTCTGGCCTGCTGGACCTGGACGGTCTCGTTGCACATGCCGGATCCGCCGGGCTGATCGTGGGCGCGCTGCTGCTTGTGATCGGCATCAACTGGGTCGGCGCCGTGCGCGGCTGCCTACGTGCAGTGGGGGAGAAATAAGCAGGACCCGGGCAATCTGTTCCTGCTCAAGTTCCAGGACTCCGTTGTGCTGGTCGGTCTCGGCGCGGTCGGGCTGGTCGCGACCGATAGTGCGATGCTCGCGAACAGTGCCGTCGGCCGGGCCGTCGACAAGGCCGGGTATCGCGGGCGGGACGGGCCCTGCTGTTCTTCGCCGGCCTGGCCATCGTCCTGTTGTCGACTTCATGCTGCTCGTCTACATGCTCACCCGGCTGCCGCGGGTGCATCCCGACCGACGTGCGGTCGTAGTCGCCGGGATGACCGGTGCGGCGGGCCTCGAACTGCTCAAGTGGTTGCTGACCGGGCAGGGCGTTGCGGCGAAGAGCATGTACAGCGCCTTCGCCGTGCCGGTCGCCATCGTGCTGTGGATCAACCTCATGGCCAGGCTGCTGTACTGCGCGTTTGGACAGCGACAGCAGCGGGGACGGTGGTGTGGTCCGGCGAGACAGCCGAGGGCCAGTGCCCGGAGCCCGGGATCAGCCCCGCAGCCGACGGCGCACCACAGCGGGCGTCAGCCGGCAGCGGCGCACCAGCAGCACCGCGTCTCCAGACGCACGGCCCGTGATCCGAGCGTGGTTCGTGCTCGGCCGGCTGTGTGCGGTCACCGTCTCGGCGACGGTGTCAGACCACCAGGCCGGGGAGGGGTTCGGAGTCGTCGATGAAGGCGCGGGCGACGTCGGACAGGCGTCGGTTGTGGGCGCGGGCGTAGCCGCGCAGTGCGGTGAAGGCCTGCTCCATGTCGATGCTCTGGCGTTCGGCGAGTTTCCCCTTGGCCTGTTCGATCAGGACCCGGCTGTTGAGTGCGGTCTGCAGCTGTTCGTTGAGGACGGTGCTGCGGTGGGTTGTGCGTTGTTGCAGGAGGCTGATGGTGGCGACGTCGGCGAGGGCCTGGGCGACGAGGGTGGCGGACGGGTCGAAGGGGCCGGGGGCGGCGCGGAAGAGGTTCAGGGCGCCGACGACCTCGTCGCGCAGGCGCATGGGCAGGGCCTGGACGGCCCCGAATCCGCTGCGGTGGGCCGCCGCGACGAAGCGTGGCCAGCGGTCGACCTCCCGGGTCAGGTCGGGGACGATCACCTGTGTGCCGGCGCGGAAGCACTCGAGGCAGGGGCCCTCGTCGTTCTGGAGTTGGAAGAGTTCCAGCAGGCGTACCTGTTCGTCGGAGGCGGCCATGACGCGGAGTTCGCCGTCGCGGTCCGCGAGCAGCACCCCGGCCGCACTGGCGCCGAGCATGCCCACGCAGCGGTCGGTGAGCAGGCGCAGGAAGTCGATCAGGTCGAAGTCGGCGACCAGGTTGTCCGCCAGCTCGACGAAGGTCTTGGCCAGAAGCTGCTGATTCATCGTGAACACCCTTGATGGAGACTGGTCCCGCCGGGAGGGGGCGGGAAGTGCAGCACGTTCGTAGGTCGGCACGGGTGCGTCAGGTTTCATCGTCGGTCCCTCTCGGTTCCGCGTCGGGGGAGAAGCGAAGCCGGTGGGCCACCACGTCGGCGGCCACCTCGGGGAGTCGGCGTCCCTGGGTATAGGCGTAGGCGCGGAGCCTGACGAAGGCTTCGTCGATGCCGACGCCGAGTTGGACGGTGAGGATGCCGGCGGCCTGGTCGATCTCCGGGCGGTATCCGCCCAGGTCCTCGAAGCCACGGTCCGGCAACGGTCCGCCGGTCGGCGTGCCCGTCTCCTCGATCCGGCCATCGAGCAGGAGCAGCGTTGCGAGATCGGCGAAGGCCAGCGCGTCGGCCAACTCCTCCGCGTCCAGCACGGTCGGCACGTTGGCGTACAGGTCCAGGATTCCCGGGCTGATCGCCCCTAGCTGCAGGGGGAGTGCGAACACTGCGCGTGCCCCGGCTTCCAACGCCGCATCGGCGAACACGGGCCAGCGGTCCTGCATCGCGTGTGTCAGCAGATCGGGTGTCAGGATGGCGGAACCCTGTGTGAAGGCGTCGACGCAGGGTCCCTCGCCCAGGGTGAGCTGGAGCTCCTCCAACTGCTCGCTGATGTCGTCGGTGCTGCACAGGGGATGGCTCGTCGTGGTCCGGGACATCGCGGATACTCCGGCACCGCCGACTGGGAGCGCGGCCACGGCCGCGGTGCACACGTCCACCACGCCGACCCGGGCGCCGCGTCGGGCCGCCTGCTCGGCGACCAGCGCCTGGATACGGGCCGAGCGGCTGTCGGACCTCACGCGGGCCGCCGCGTCCGGACATCGTGCGCCAGGCCCTCCAGCCTCGCCGTGGTACGTTCCCCGACGGGAAGGACCAGCACCCTGAGCAGCGTGGTGCTGACCGGCCTCCAGATCTCTCCCACGTCCAGCCATCCCCAGGAACGGAGCGCAGTGAGAGTCGGGCGATCAGCCCGGTCCACCAAGGTTGCGCCGAGCGACGCCTGGTGATCTGTCAGCAGCCGCTCCTGCAACCGGCGGGCCACGTGCTCGTCCTGCGGGTGCGGGCGGACCAGGATGTCGGTGATCGCGAAGACTCCGCCCGATGCGGTGAGTTGCTCGATGCTGCGCGGCAGTGCCCCGTCGAACCCCAGCCACCAGAGGCCGTCGCCGCGCACCGGGAAGCCCAAGGCGCATCCCACCAGGCCATCCGTTTCTGCGATCACCATGGCGAACCCCGGCCGGCGGATGTCGCCGGTGAGACGGTTCAGGAAGTCCTCGCGGCCGGGAGCACGGTAGGTCTCAAGGGGAGACGTCTCACGGGAGGCCACGTACAGATCCGCCAGTTCCCCGCCGAGGCCCTGCGCTTGCCAGCGGTTCACCCGACGCAACCGCACCGCGTCCAGTGCGGGCGACTCGCCGCCACTGGGCCCGTACGGCTGCCCCCGCATGGGCCGGGCCGTCACCGCCCCTCGCCCGAGAGGACAGGCACAGGCGGATCATGCCGGTGCGGCGGAGCTTCGGCGGGCGGGTCTGGGGACCCCGCGCCCGCGAGAGGAGGTGGCAGGGGCCCGAACGGCAGGCCAAGGAGCAGGAACCCGTAGCCGGTGAGGTTGAGTATCCGGCCCAGGCTTGGTGGCGGGTGGTGCAGTGCCAGGGTCCCGCCGGCCTCGGTGGTCTTGTGCGCGGCGTGGAGGAAGACGTTGAGACCACTGCAGTCGCAGAATGTGACGGGGGTGAGGTCGACGTCGATGACGCGGATACCGTCGTCCAGACACCGCGCCAGTGCCGCGCGCACCAGTGGCGCCGATTCCAGGTCGATCTCACCGGCCAGGGTGATCAGTGCCCGGTGCCTTCGGGCACGGCGGTAGACGGTGAGCTGCGGAAGGGGCATGTGACGCCTCGGTTCGGAAGACCATGCGGCAGCGCACGCGTGACGCCGGGATTCCCGGCCTCTTGGTGTGCTGTCGGGAGGGGCGTACGTTCGGCGGAGGTGGAACAACGGTAGGTCCCACAGCCTGTGTGACATGACAGCGGCCCCACCCAGTTCCCTCCAGGGATGCGCCGGGTGACGGACGACAGGTCCGTTCCTCGCAGCCATGTGTGTCGAGCAACGACAAGCCGCCGGGGTCTGGGACGCCTGCACAGCAGCATAGTCCTTCACTCGGTCCGGTGGGCGGCCGGAAGCCGCCCATTCCCCAGGATGTGGACGGTGCCGAAAGCGGTGGTCCGCATATCCGCACTGTGAGGTACGGGCGAGTGCGGCACGAGAGTGCTGGGGCGGCGGCCGAGAGAGGACGTGGCGATGCCGTGTGCCGTCAACTGGCGGCAGACCTGTCAGCGCCCGTGATCTTTTCGCCGTCCGCCTCGCCTTGGAGGGCTTGGCCACCGGGCGCGCCTTGAGCCACTTCGCCCGCTTGGTCCACCAGCGTCTCAACCTCCCCGGGCGCGAGGCATGGGCGGGGAGCAGGTCGCCCCAGACGGTCTGGGGCGGCCAGGCCGCCCCACTCGGGAGGTTTCATGCGCGGACCCGGCGTCACCGTAGCCTCCGGGAGCGCAGGGGCGCTCTTTGGGGCAGGCAGCGTCAGCCGATTGCCTTCGAGCCTTCGCGACTGCGTCGAGCCATGCCCGATCCTCTGTGGCGCGGCTCGGTACCATCGGGGTTGTCTTAACGGAGTTTGGTGGACACCAATAAAGACAATGTCAACCGTCAGGTTCGACTGAGCTTCCTGGGGTGAGATTGCTGGCTTGAGCAGGATCGTCCTGGGTGTGGCCGCCAGATCTCCGTACCTCGCGTGTTCGAAACGGAGATGTCCTGCGCGGTACGGACCTGAACATGATCGAACGCCCCTACGGCGGATGCAGGAAGTGTCTGCTCGGCGTGCGACGTCTGTCGCGGATGAAGCTCGCGACGTCGTCGCCGGAGGGGCAACGGGAGGGCGTGCTGACCGCTGCCACGTCTGTCGGGGGCCACATCATCGGCTGGGCCGATGACTGGGAGGTGTCGGGCGCTACCGACCCGATGACCCGGCCGAAACTGGGCCCGTGGCTTCGCGATGAGAGGGGTCCTTACGACGGGCTGGTGGCTGCAGCCGTTCGGGTCGAATCCGGGGCGAATTCGGGCTGAAAGTATCGTTGTTCCTGTCTCCTGCGCGTGCTCGACGGCGCCGCCGTCCAGGTCACCGTCGACGGTGACGAGCTGGTCGCCGGGGACGGCCGCCGCGTCAAGACCGACGAGGCGCACCACCTGCCGCCGGTCGTCCCCTCCAAGGTGATCGCCGTCCACCTCAACCACCGTAGCCGCGTCGAGGAGTTCGGGATCGAGCTGCCGGCCACGCCCACCTACTTCCACAAGCCGACCTCGGCCCTCAACGCCCACAAGGGCGCGATCGTCCGGCCCGAGGGCTGCAAGTGGCTCAACTACGAGGGCGAGGTCGCCATCGTCATCGGGAAGACCGCGCGCAACATCTCCCCGGCCGCAGCGGGCGAGTACATCGCCGGCTACACGATCGCCAACGACTACGGCCTGCACGACTTCCGTGACACCGACGCCGGCTCGATGCTCCGGGTCAAGGGCTCCGACACCCTGTGCCCGCTCGGTCCGGGGCTGGTCACCGACTGGGACTTCCACGGCAAGAGCCTGCGGACGTATGTCAACGGCGAGGTCGTCCAGGACGGTTCGACCGACGAGATGCAATGGGACATGCACTACCTCGTCGCCGACATCGCCCGCACCATCACCCTGTACCCGGGCGACGTCCTCCTGTCGGGCACACCGGCCAACTCCCGGCCCGTACGGCCCGGTGACGTCGTAGAGGTCGAGGTGGAGGGCCTCGGGCGGCTCACCAACCACGTCGTCACCGGCCCCACTCCCGTCCGCGCCGACGTCGGCGCGCAGCCCACCGAGTCCGAGGAGGTGCTGTCCACCGCGCTCGGCGGCGACTGGGAGTTCCGCGGCATCCGCCCGCCGAAGCGCTGACGCTCCTGCGAGGGTCTGCCGGTCCCGGCGTACGGGTAGGGTCGCGCTCATGAGCGATTCCGCCGAGAAGCCGGCCGTCAGGCCCCGCAAGCGCGTGGACTACGGGACCGGCCGTGAGGCCCTGCTCAACGCGGCCGTGCGGGTGGTGGCCCGGGGCGGGCTGCGCAAGCTCACCTATCGCGCCGTCGCGGAGGAGGCGGGTGTCACGCACGGGCTCGTGGTGCACCACTTCGGCTCGCGGGACGCGCTGATCGAGGCAGCCCTGGAACACGCGGTGCGTACCAGTGCGAGTACGAGCTCCCTGGAGCCCGGCACGGGCGACATCGCCGACTTCGCGGCGGGACTTGCGGACATGGTCACGCGTGCGCCGGCCCTGCAGACGTTCCAGTACGAGCTCATGCTCGAATCCCGGCGCAGGCCCGAGCTGCTGCCGCAGATCCGCGCGCTGTACGACGAGTACTTCCAGGCCACGGAGAGGGAACTGTCCCGCAGCCTGCCCGACGGCACCAGCCCTGCCCTGACCCGGCTCGTCTTCGCCGCCCTGGAAGGTCTCGTGCTGCACCAGCTGGTGCTCGACGAGCCGGAGGTCACCGAGGCTGCGCTGAAGGAGCTGCGGTCACTGCTGACCCGGCCGCTTGGAGACGCAAAGTAGTCGCCCTAGCGGCAATCTCTGCCATAACAGCAGGTCAGGATGAGTCCCCGTCGCCGGCGACGGGGACTCATCTGCTGCTTCTGGCGACGTAAAGAGTTGATTACATGCCCGCGAAGCATTGACGAAATTATCCGTGTGGATAATTCTCGCCGTACGGGGCCCTTTGGTTTGCCCCTCCTTCTTCCACTCCCGAGCTCCCCCTCCGCCTCGCGCCCGATACGAGGAGTGCCACGACATGACCGTCACCACCGCCGGACTCGCGTCCTCCACCGAGGACCTGCTGCCCTTCCGTGACCCCGGCTTCCGTGCGGACCCGTACCCGTACTACGCGCGGCTGCGGCAGGAGCACCCTGTCTACCGGCATCCGGTCGGCCTGTACGTCGTCTCCCGCTACGAGGACGTCGCCCGGCTGATCCGCAACCCCACCCTGAGCGTGGAGCAGCTCGACTTCGGACCGGCCGCCCCGATCCACCACACCATGCTCGGCAAGGACGCCCCCGACCACACGCGGCTGCGGAGGATCACCAACCGCTGGTTCACGCCCAAGGCGGTCGAGGAGTGGTCCAAGGTGATGCGCGCCTCCGTGGAGGCCGTGCTCGACGAGGTCGAGAAGGGCGACGGCACCCTGGACGCGGCCGACGGCCTCTCGCTGAAGTGCACCTTCGAGACCACCTGCCACATCTTCGGCATCGAGCCGGCCGAGATGGACACCATCCAGCGCAGGACCTACGAGATCGGACTGAGCCTCGGCCCCGGCGGCAACGACGAGGAGGCCCGCGCCACCGCGGAGGCGTTCGCCTGGTTCGCCGAGCACATCCGCCGGCTCGTCGCCGACAAGCGGGCACACCCCGGCGAGGGACTGATCGACGCGTTCATCGCCGCGCAGAACGAGGGCAGGATGACCGAGGAAGAGGTCGTCCACACCATCTTCCTGTTCTTCGCCGTGGGCCATCTCGACGTCAAGCACCTGATCAACCACGGCATCTGGCTGATGACGCAGCGCCCCGAGCTGTTCGCCGCCTACCGCGACGAGCCCGAGGCCCGGCCCGGCATCATCAACGAGATCCTGCGCATCGACACACCCGAATCGATGGTGGTGCGCCTGACCACACAGGACACCGTCATCGGCGACACCACCGTCCCGGCCGGAGAGGCGCTGGCCCTGCTCATCGCCTCCGCCAACCGCGACCCCGAGGTCTTCACCGACCCCGACACCTTCGACCACACCCGCCCCCTCGCCGCCAGCCAGCACCTGGCCTTCGGCTCCGGCATGCACGGCTGCGCCGGCCAGGTCCTGGCCCGCGCCGAGGCCGACATCGTCTTCAGCTCGATCGTCGACCGGTTCTCCGGTGTCGAGCCGGCGGGAGAGCCCGCCTACGCCCACACCGAGTTCCTGCGCACCATCACCCACCTCCCCGTCCGTTTCCTCTGATCCCCCGACCCCTCCGAGAGACAGGAGCCGTCATGAAGATCGAAGTCGATCTCAAGAAGTGCCAGGACCACGGCCAGTGCGTGTACGCGGCCCCCGACCTGTTCGCGCTGGACGACGAGGGACGCCTGTCCCTGCGATCCCAGGCGACGGACGTCTACGTGGCCGACGTGGACGAGGCAAGCGCCGAGGAGCTGTACGAGGCCGCCGAGGTCTGTCCGCTCCAGGCCATCACGGTGCACGAGTAGACGGGAACGCGGCATGTCACCGATGGCGTCCGGGCGACCGGAGAACGACCCCGGCGACAGCGGTCTGACCGTCGGTCCGCCCAAGGAGTACGCGGCAGGCATCCCGGCCGTCGTCCAGTCGCTGCGACACGGCGGCCGCCAGATGGGCGCCAAGCGGACCCTGCTGACCCTGCTGAGCGTCAACCAGAAGACCGGGTTCGACTGCCCCGGCTGCGCCTGGCCGGAGGGCGACCACCGGCACGCCGCCGAGTTCTGCGAGAACGGCGCCAAGGCGGTGGCCGAGGAGGCCACACTGCGCCGCGTCATCCTGGCCTTCTTCGCCGAGCACAGCGTGGCGGAGCTGCTGGAGCGCAGCGACTACTGGCTGGGCCAGCAGGGCAGGCTCACCCACCCCATGTACCTGGCGCCCGGGGCGCGGCACTACACGCCGGTGAGCTGGGAGCAGGCGTACGACATCGTGGCAGGGGAACTGGCCGCGCTGGACTCACCGGACGAGGCGTCCTTCTACACCTCGGGGCGCACCAGCAACGAGGCGGCGTTCGTCTACCAGCTGTTCGTCCGCACACTGGGCACCAACAACCTGCCCGACTGCTCGAACATGTGCCACGAGTCCTCCGGCGTGGCCCTGTCCGAGACCATCGGGATCGGCAAGGGAAGCGTCTCGCTCGACGACCTGCACCAGGCGGACCTGGTCCTTGTCGTGGGCCAGAACCCGGGGACGAACCATCCCCGCATGCTCTCCGCCCTGGAGCGGACGAAGCGGGGCGGGGGGCACGTCGTGGCGGTCAACCCGCTGCCCGAGGCCGGCCTGCTGCGCTTCAGGAACCCTCAGCGGCCCTCAGGGATGATCGGCCGGGGCACCGCGCTGGCGGACGAGTTCGCACAGATCCGCCTCGGCGGCGACCTCGCTCTGTTCCGGGCCCTGAACCGGCTTCTACTGGAGGCAGAGGACCGGGCCCCGGGTACGGTGGTGGACCGTGCGTTCGTCGAGGAGCACACCGACGGGTTCGAGGAGTTCGCGGCCGACGTGCGCGCCACGCCCTGGGCGGAAGTCCTTCAGGCCACGGGCCTGGAGCGCGAGCAGATCGAGCGGATCCACCAGCGCGTGCTGAAGGCCCGGAAGATAGTGGTGTGCTGGGCGATGGGCCTGACCCAGCACAAGCACTCCGTACCGACCATCCGCGAGGTGGTCAACTTCCTCCTCCTGCGCGGCAACATCGGCCGCCCCGGTGTCGGGGTCTGCCCGGTGCGCGGCCACTCCAACGTCCAGGGCGACCGCACCATGGGGATCTACGAGAAGCCCGCGGACGACTTCCTGGACGCGCTGGAGAAGGAGTTCGGCCTGCCCATGCCGCGTCACCACGGGCTTGACGTGGTCGACACCATCCGCGCCATGCGGGACGGAAGGGTGAAGGTCTTCTTCGCCATGGGCGGCAACTTCGTCTCGGCCACCCCGGACACCGCCGTCACCGAGCAGGCCCTGCGCCGTACGGCCCTGACGGTGCAGGTCTCCACCAAGCTCAACCGCTCCCATCTGGTCACGGGCCGCCGGGCGCTGATCCTTCCCACGCTCGGCTGCACCGAGGCCGACCTGCGCGGCGGCGGACCGCAGTGCGTCACCGTCGAGGACTCGATGAGCTCGGTGCACGCCTCCCGGGGCACGCTGGCGCCCGCCTCGCCCGAGCTGCGCTCGGGGACGGCGATCGTCTGCGAACTGGCCAGCGGGTGCTCGCCGCTCGCGGTGAGCCGCCAAGCGTCCCCTGGCGAGCCATGGCGGAGGACTACGACCTGATCCGTGACCGCATCGCCCGGGTCGTCCCCGGCTTCGAGGACTTCAACCGGCGCGTGCCATCCGGGCGGGTTCGTCCTGCCGCACGGGCCACGGGACGACCGGCACTTCCCGACCGCGACCGGCAAGGCCCGCTTCACCGTCAATCCGATGACCGTGATGCGCGTGCCTGAGGGACGGCTCCTTCTGCAGACGATCCGCTCCCACGACCACTACAACACCACCCTCTACGGCCTCGACGACCGCTACCGCGGCATCCACGGAGGGCGCCGGGTGGTCTTCGTCCACCCCGACGACCTGGCCGCTCTCCAGCTGGCCGATGCCGACCGGGTCGACCTGGTCGGCGAGTACCCCGACGGCGCCGAACGTGTGGCACCCGACCTCCGGGTCGTGTCCTACCCGACCGCCCGCGGCTGCTGCGCCGCGTACTTCCCCGAGACCAACGTCCCGGTACCCCTGGACAGCACCGCCGACCTCAGCAACACCCCGACCTCGAAGTCGGTCGTCGTGCGACTCGTACGCCGGGGCGCGGCCGACCGGCCCGCCGCCTGAATCACGGTCCTGTAAAGACCTCCGCGTCCGCAGAAGGATCTCACCGCAACCCCTTGCCAAACGGATAGTTCCAGCCCACCATGAGGCAACTCGTTTGGCCTAAAACAAAAATCCGCCCTCCCCGTCCCCCGGCAGGTGATTCGAGTGGACAGTCAGACCGCGGTCGCCACGCAGACCGCTCATGACGCATCCATAGCAGGCAGACTCAAGCCCAACTCTCTCGGTGTCCTCGGCATCCTCTTCTTCGTTCTCTCCGCCCAGGCGCCGCTGACCGGCATCGCCGGGGCCGTGCCCATCGCCATCGCCATCGGCAACGGCGCCGGCGCTCCGGCCGCCTACCTCGCGGCCGGCGTCATCATCCTGCTGTTCTCCGTCGGATTCGTCGCCATGGGCCGCCACGTCGTGGACGCCGGAGCCTTCTACACCTACATCGGCAAGGGGCTCGGCCGCTCGGCCGGCTCCGGCAGCGCCGCCGTCGCGCTCTTCGCCTACTGCGCCGTCCAGGCGTGCATGTACGGGTTGTACGGAAGCATCATGAGCGGCCTTGTCGAGCAGTACACCGGGGCCCATGTGGCGTGGTGGGTCTGGGCGCTGGTCACCATGGTGATCGTGCAGGTGCTCGGCGCCTCGGGCATCGAGATGGGCGCCAGGATCCTCGCCGTCTTCGTGCTCGCCGAGTTCAGCATCCTGATCGTCTTCGCCCTCGTGACCCTCTTCACGGGTGGCGGCCCCGAGGGGCTCGGTCTCACGGAGAGCTTCTCGCCGTCCGCCGCGCTGCAGGGCGCTCCCGGCGTGGCGCTGATGTTCGCCGTGGCGTCGATGTTCGGCTTCGAGGCCACCGCCATCTATGGCGAGGAGGCCCGCGAACCCCGCAAGACCGTCCCCCGGGCCACCTACGTGTCTGTCGCGGTGATCACCGGCTTCTTCGCCTTCACCTCATGGATGCTGGTCTCCGCGCACGGCGCCTCCCAGGCCGCGGCCGAGGCGGGCAAGGCGCTGGAGGGAGGTGACGGCGCGGCGTTCGTCTTCGCGCCGATCGCCGGCCTGTTCGGCGGCTGGGTGGGCGACGTGCTGCCGATCCTGCTGGCCACTTCCCTGTTCGCCGGCCTCCTGGCCTTCCACAACTCCGCCAACCGCTACCTGTTCTCGCTCGGCCGCGAAGGGCTCCTGCCGCATGGACTGACCGCCGTCAACCGGCGTCACTCGCCCTGGGTGGCTGGCGCCGTGCAGACCGCGATCGCGGTGCTGCTCGTGGTGCCCTTCGCCATCCTGGGCAAGGACCCGGTGCTGACCCTCTTCTCCTGGTTCAGCGGGGTCGCGGTCCTCGGCATCATGCTGCTGTACTTCCTGACCTCGGTCTCGGTCGTCGTGTTCTTCCGCCGCTCACGCGCCGACACCCGCCCCTGGAACACGCTGATCGCCCCCGTCCTGGGCGCGCTCGGCATCGCGGGTGCCATCTGGCTCATCATCGCCAACTTCACGACGCTGATCGGCGGTGACCAGACGACGGCCATATGGCTCCAGCTCACCGTTCCGGTGGTGCTGATCCTCGGCGTCGTCGCCGCCCGGCTGACGCGGTCCCGGACACAGACCGCCGACTGAACACCGCTTTGCCTCACCGATACGGCCGGAGCCTGCGCCCCGGCCGTATCCGGCCTTCTGCCGGACCGCGTGAGTTGTTTTCGCCAAACGAAACGGATGAGACGGAGAGGGAGAGCGCGTGCTGAACGCCACCCACGAGGAACTGCTGCGCCGCGCCAAGGAACTCGACCTGCCCACGCAGCACCACATCGACGGCAGGAGCGAAGCCGGTGACGGTGGATCGTTCGCCGTGATCTCCCCGCGCGACGGCCAGAGCCTGGTCCAGGTCGCCGACGCACGGGAGGCGGAGGTCGATGTCGCGGTCGCGGCGGCGCGCCGCGCCTTCGACACCGGGCCGTGGCCGCATCTGCCGCCCGCCGAGCGGGGCCGGGTCCTGCTGCGGATCGCCGAGCTGCTGGAGGAGCGGCGCGAGGAACTGGCACTGACCGTGAGCCTGGAGATGGGCAAACCCATCACGGACGCCTACGCCATCGAGCTGCGCGCCGCGATCAACACCTTCCGCTGGTACGGGCAGCTCGCCGACAAGCTCACCGACGAGTCCCCCCACACCGCCCCGGACGCGCTCGCCCTGGTCACCCGGGAGCCGACCGGTGTCGTCGGCGCCGTCGTGCCGTGGAACTTCCCGCTCACGTTGGCGAGTTGGAAAGTCGCGCCCGCGCTCGCCGCCGGCTGCACGGTCGTCCTGAAGCCGTCGGAGTCCTCCCCGCTGTCCGCCCTCCTGCTCGGCCGCGCCGCCACCGACGCCGGACTGCCGCCGGGTGTCCTCAACGTCGTGACCGGTGACGGGCCGGTGGCCGGCCGGGCGCTCGGCCTCCACCCGGACGTCGATGTCCTGGCGTTCACCGGATCCACGGCCGTCGGCCGCCACTTCCTGCGCTACGCCGCCGACTCCAACCTCAAGCGCGTCTGGCTCGAACTCGGCGGCAAATCACCGAACATCTTGCTGCCCGACGCCCCCGACCTGGAGAAGGCCGCCGCCACCGCGGCCTGGGGGATCTTCTTCAACCAGGGCGAGATGTGCACCGCCCCCTCCCGGCTGCTGGTCCACTCCTCCATCGCCGAACAGGTCACCGAGGCCGTCGTGGCGCGGGCGCGCGAGCTGCGGGTGGGCGACCCGCTCGATCCGGCCACCGAGATGGGCGCGCTGGTCGGCGACAGCCACCTCGGCAGGGTCCTGGAGCATGTCGCCTCCGGTCTGGACGAGGGCGCCCGGCTGCGCGTGGGCGGGGACCGGGCCCTGGCCGAGACCGGCGGCAGCTACCTGCGGCCCACCGTGTTCGACCGGGTCGACCCCGGCATGCGGCTGGCCCGCGAGGAGATCTTCGGCCCCGTCCTGTCCGTCCTCGCCTTCGACGACCTCGACGAGGCAGTACGGCTCGCCAACGCCACCGAGTACGGCCTCGCCGCCGGCCTGTGGACCTCCGACCTGTCCACCGCCCACAAGGTTGCGTGCGCACTCAAGGCCGGGACGGTCTGGGTCAACTGCTACGAGGAGGGCGACCTGACCGTCCCCTTCGGCGGCATGAAGCAGTCGGGCAACGGCCGCGACAAGTCCGCCCACGCCATCGAGAAGTACACCGAACTGAAGACCACCTGGATCCAGCTGTGACCCGTACGCACCCGCGACCCCTGATCGCGATTCCGGCCCGGTTCGCCGCCACCACGTCCGCGCTCCGCTACGCCGCCGAGGTCAACGCCCGTGCGCTGGTCGAGGCCGTGTGGCGGGCCGGGGGCGAGCCGGTGAGCATCCACCCCGCCGACCCGGCCGCAGCCGACGTGGCCGAACGGCTCGCCCGCTTCGACGGCGTGCTCCTCCCCGGCGGCGGAGACCTGGCCCCGCACCGCTACGGCGCCATCGACACTCATGACAGCGTCTACGACGTCGACGACCTCCAGGACGTGTTCGACCTCGAAGTCGCCCGCCGGACACTGGACCTGGGACTGCCCCTGCTCGCGATCTGCCGCGGCCTGCAGGTGGTGAACGTCGCCCTCGGCGGCAGCCTGGAACAGGACATGGGCGGCGCGGACCGCGAACACCGGCACATCGTGCACCCGGTCGCGATCGAGCGCGGCACCCTGCTCGAACAGGCCACCGGTGCCCAGAAGACGGAGGCCTCCTGCTACCACCACCAGCGCGTCGACCGCCTCGGTGTCGGGCTCACGGTCACCGCGCGGGCCGCCGACGGCACGGTGGAGGGACTCGAACTGCCCGGACACCCGGGGTGGTTCGCGGCGGTGCAGTGGCACCCCGAGGACACCGCGGACCGGGACCCGGCCCAGCAGGCCCTGTTCGACGCACTGGTTGACGCCGCCCACCACAGACACTGACAAAGGACATGGCTCTCTTCGGCCCCAAGCGAGAGGCACCCCGCCTCGCCCCCGAACTCGACGACGTTCCGCTGGGCCGCGTGCTGAGAGGCATCGTCGCCGCCCGCGGACCGGGACCGCAGGACCTCGCCGTCGCCCAGATGGAGCGGCTCCTGCGGAACACCGGTGACGACTGGGACCGCCGCTGCCACCGGGTCGGGGTCCTCGCGCAGGCCGCGCCCGCGCTGGCCCGGACCTGGCGCGAACGCCGGCCCCGCGACCCGGACGCCCTGGTACTGGCCACCTGGTCCGAACTGGCGACCGATCCGCGGGGTGCCCTGGCGATCTGCCGTGTTGCCATCGAGGCCGCCCCGGCAGATCCGACCCCGTGGGTGGCCGCGCTGGCGGCGCTGCGACTTCTGGGCCGGCCGAGCGCTGAGCTTTCTCCCGTCTGGGAGGAGATCCGCGCGCGTGATCCATGGCACCGGGAGGCGCACCTGCAGATCCTGAACTACCTCTCCCCGGAGGAGCAGGGCAGCCAGGCCGCGCTGCGGGACTTTCTCGACGATGCCATCGCGGTCATGCCCTGGGACGCGCCGACGGCATGCCTGCCCCTGACGGCGGCTGTGCGGCAGTACCACCGCGAAAGAAGCAGCGGCGGTGTCCAGGCGCTGGGGGTGAGCCGGTACTGGTCGCAGCCGCACACCGCACGACTGCTGGACCACGGCATGGCCCACTGGCTGCAACCTGGTCACCTGCGTCACGCGGCCGCCGTCGCGGACCTGGGAACGCTCGCCTACGCCCTGGTCCGCGCGGGCCGCAGCGGCGATGCGGACCCGGTCTTCTCCGCGGTCGGCGGGCTGGTGACGCCGTGGCCCTGGAACTACGAGGGGGACCCGGTGGAGTGCTACACCGACTACTCCGGTCGCGGGTAGGTGTACGTGCGGCCCTCCGGCCGCACGGTGACGCAGACGGCGTGGGGGCAGGACCGCATGGTCCTGCCCCCACGCACTGTGCCGACGTCAGGCGCTGCGCTCCGCCGCCTCGACGATGTTGGTCAGCAACATGGCCCGGGTCATCGGCCCCACTCCGCCGACCGGCGGCGCGAAGGAGCCGGCGATCTGGTCGACGTCCGGGTGGACGTCTCCGAGGATGCCTTCGACGGTCCGGGTGATGCCCACGGACAGGACGGTGGCGCCCGGCTTGATCCAGTCGGGCTTGACCAGATGGGCCACGCCGGCCGCGGCCACGACCACGTCGGCGACGCGGGTGTGGGCAGCGATGTCCTGAGTGGCCTCGTGGCACAGGGTCACCGTGGCGTGCTCGGTGCTGCGGGTCAGCATCAGGCCGAGCGGGCGGCCCACGGTGAGCCCGCAGCCGATGACACAGAACTGCTGTCCGGTGATGGGCACCCGGTTGCGCCGCAGCAGGTCGATGATGCCGCGTGGGGTGCAGGGCAGTGGCCCCGGCACACCCAGCACGAGTCGGCCCAGGTTGGCGGGGTGGAGCCCGTCGGCGTCCTTGGCCGGGTCGATGAGCTCCAGCACGGCGTGGGTGTCGATGTGGGCCGGCAGCGGCAGTTGGACGATGAAACCGGTGCAGGCCGGGTCGGCGTTGAGCTTGAGCACGGCGGCCTCGACGTCTGCCTGGGTCGCCGTGCCGGGCAGCTCCACCCGGATCGACGCGATGCCGACCTGGGCGCAGTCGCGGTGCTTGCCGCCGACGTAGGAGTGGCTGGCGGGGTCGTCACCGACCAGGATGGTGCCAAGGCCGGGAGCGATGCCCCGGCTCTTCAGTATCTCCACCCGTTCGGCGAGTTCACGTTTGGTGTCGGCTGCCGCGGCCTTCCCGTCGAGCAGCGTTGCGGTGGTCATGTCGTACGAGCCTCTCGATGCTGTCAGGAGAAGACGACGGTGCGGGAGCCGGTGAGGACGACGCGGTCCTCCGCGTGCAGCCGGACCGCCCGGGCCAGCACTATTCGCTCGACGTCCCTGCCGATCGCGACGAGTTCGGGCGCGGAGTGACGGTGTCCGACGCGGGCGACGTCCTGCTCGATGATCGGGCCCTCGTCCAGGTCGGCGGTGACGAAGTGGGCGGTGGCGCCGATGAGTTTGACGCCCCGGTCGTGGGCCTGGTGGTAGGGCTTCGCGCCCTTGAAGCCCGGCAGGAACGAGTGGTGGATGTTGATGACCCTCCCGGACAGCTTGCGGCACAGGTCGTCGGAGAGGACCTGCATGTAGCGGGCGAGCACCACGAAGTCGACCTGGTGTTCGGCCACCAGCCGCAGCAGCTCGGCCTCCGCCTCCGGCTTGGTGTCGCGAGTGACGGGGAGGTGGACGAAGGGGATGCCGTACCGCTTCGCGACGGGCTCCAGGTCGGGGTGGTTGGAGACGATCAACGGGATGTCGACGGGCAGTTCGCCCAGGTCCCAGCGGTAGAGCAGGTCGACCAGACAGTGGTCGAACTTCGACACCATCAGCAACACCCGGCGGCGCTGCTCCTCGGGCCGGACCGTCAGGACCGGGTCGAAGCGGGCCAGCCGCAGCGCGAGTTCGTCCCGCAGGCTCTCGGTGTCGGCCTCGGGTGTCTCCAGGTTCACACGGATGGTGAAGATGCCGGTGCCGGGATCGGAGAACTGGGCGCTCTCCAGGATGTTGCCCTTGGCCTGCGCGACGCCCGCGGCGAGTGCGTGGACAATGCCCGGCTGGTCGGGGCAGCGGAGGGTGAGAATGTAGCGTTGCACGTCAGGATCTCCGTCGGGTCAGGCCTGCACGCGGGCGCGCTCGGGGTCGTACACGGGTGTGGGCCGGACCGTGGCGTCGGCCTTGGAGCCGTCGGCGGCGACGGCGGTCAGCGCGGTGCCGGACTTCACGGCGTCGCGGTGGACCCGGGCCAGGCCGAGAGTGGCGCTGTCGAGGACGGGGGAGGGCAGCGCCATCGTCACGTAGCCGATGTCCCGGCCGTCCAGCTCCAGCCGGGCGCCCTCGGCGGCCTCCGGCGCGGTGTCCACGACGACGCTGACCACACGGCCGCTGGCGCTGTCCTTCTTGGCCAGCAGTGCGTCCCGGCCCTGGAAGGGGCCCTTGTCGAAGTCCAGCGCCCAGCCCATCCGGCACTCGAACGGCGTGACCGTGCGGTCGTACTCCAGCTCTCCCATGATCATTCCGGCCTCGGTGCGGCAGGTCAGCAGGGCGATGGCGCCGAAGGCCTTGATCCCCAGGTCCGCTCCGGCCTCGAAGACCGCGTCCCACAGCTTCAGCGCGCGATCCCGCGGGACCTGGATCTCGTAGCCGAGCTCGGCGGTGAACCCGAGCCGGCTGACCTGTGCGGGAATGCCCGCGATGAGGGCGTCGTGCAGGAAGGTGTAGTAGGGGAACGCGGCGTTGGACACATCCACGGGGGTGAGGCCTTGTAGGACGTCGCGGCTGCGCGGGCCCTGCAGAGTCAGGACGGCGGACTCGTCGCGGCGCTCGGTGACCGTGGTCCCGGCGGGGGCGTGCGCGGCCAGCGACTGCTGGGTGGCCGGGTTGCCGCCGGTGACGACGACGTGGTCGGGCGCGAGGACGGCCACGGTCACGTCGTCCAGCATCATCCCGTCGGTATCCACCACGACCCCGTAGGCGATGCGTCCGGCACCCAACCCCTTGACGCTGCGCGAGAAGACGGCGTCGACGGCGGCGACCGCATCCTCTCCCTCGACGTGCCACTTGTAGAGCATCGAGTACTCGGAGGCCCCGACAGCGGTGCGGATGGCCTCGTACTCCTCAGCCGGATCACCGATGGCCAGCGGTACGGCGTTGCCATAGACGTCGATCCACTCCTCGACATGGTCCGCGTAGCGGGGAGCGAACGGGGTGGTGCTCAGTCCTTCGGGGATGGCCATGGGAACTCCAGTGGAGAGGGGAGACGTGCGCTGCAGCGAGAATCTATCCATCTGGATAACTTGTCAATAGGATAGATTGACCCTCGGGGAACGGTCAGACAGGGGGAGCGGAGGGCGAGTGACTGCCGAGGCGGAAACAGACGGAGAAGTCGGCCAGGAGGCCCGGCCCGGTTACGGCGAAGGGCGGGGGGCTCTCCTGGAAGCGGCGGTCAGGGTGGTGGCCCGTGGCGGCCTGCGGAAACTGACCTATCGTGCCGTCGCAGCCGAGGCCGGTGTCACGCACGGACTGGTCGCCCACCACTTCGGCTCGCGCGACACGCTGCTCGAAGAGGCGCTGCGATGGTGCGTCACCCGCAGTATCGAGACGTCCTCGCTGGTGCCCGCCAGCGGAAGGCTGGAGGACTTCGCCGCCACCCTGGCCGACTTCATCGCGGCCGACCCCGACCTCCAGGCCTTCCAGTTCGAGCTCAAGCTCGAATCCAGCCGGCGGCCGGAGCTGCGCCACCACGTCGACCTGCTCTACGACGCCTACCGCGATGCCGTCCGCGAGGCACTGGCCTGCTTCGACGTGCCGCAGGAGATGACGGAGATCGTCTTCGCGGCCTTGGACGGCCTGGTCTTCCACCAGGTCACGTCCAGCGCACCGAACCGCACCGCGGAGGGTGTCGAGGCCTTGCGCCGGCTCCTCGCGGTCCATCGCGCGCAGACGTCACCAAGGGGGGCGGCCGGTGCATTGAATGAGCCGGAGCTCTCCTGCGCCCATCTCAGGGGCGGCGATGAGGAGCAAGCGTCGAGGAGATCGTCCAGCGCGTGGCCCGCACCGGCACACCCGTGATCGACGTCCGCTACCGCAGCCCCACTCACCTCGACCCCGCTCACGAACGCGTCTGGTCGTGTTCCCACTTCCGGCTTCAGGACGAGGACGGCCGGCCGCTCGGAGTCTGTGAGGCCAGCCTCGACATCACCGACCGCTATGTGGCGCGCCGGCGTCTCGCCTTGCTCAGCCGGGCGAGCGGCAGTATCGAGAGCACCACAAAGGCGGTCCAGGTCAGGTCGACTCCGCGCAGCACGGAGTTCTCCAGGTGCTGCCGCACCGCCGAGGCGGCGCGATAGATGTTGGCGACAACTGCCATCTGGTCATGCCTGCGGGGTGTACGGGCCCGTGCCGGAGACGGCGCGGGCCTTCTGCGCGGCGATGCCGCCCCACTCGGACTTGACCCCGCCCGGTTCGATCACCACGACGTCGATCCCGAAGGGCTTGAGCTCCATGCGCAGGCAGTCGCTGAGCGCTTCCAGCGCGTACTTCGTGGCGTGGTACCAGGCTCCCAGTGAGGTGCACATGCGGCCACCCACCGAGGTGATGTTGACGATGGTTCCCGAGCGCTGCGCCCGCATGTGCGGCAGGACCAGCTGGGTCAGGCGCGCTGCGCCGAACACGTTGACCTCGAACTGTTCCCTGGCCTCCTGCAGGGCACCGTCCACCGCTGTCCCTGTGCGGTCGGCTCGGGACGCGGTGACTGCGTTGCCGCTGTTCCGTTTCCCCGAGCCGCCGGCCCGAACCGGACGTGCGACTTTCACCGCATCCGGCTCTCCACATGTCTTTCCCGGTGGTCAGCCTCTGCGGGCTGCGGGTTCGATGGTCCACGGAGTCGGGATACGTGCTCCGCGGTAGCGGTAGCGCACGATCGCGACGCTGGATGCGCCGGTGAACGTCACCTCTCCGTCGGCGAACCTCCAGCCGTGGTCGCAGAAGCGCCGCAGCTGGCTTCGGCGGATGCCGTGTTTTCGGAGGAGCCATCGGGCGATGCGGTTCCACGCGTGGTGGTCGATCGCGTTGAAGGTCCTCTTCGAGGCACCGTGCCTGAAGTAGGTCGCCCACCCGGCCAGGGCCCGGTTCATGCTCGTGAGGAGAGCTGCCAAGCTCTGGTTCTGGGTGTGTCTGTAGGTCCGCGCCGACACTCGGTCTCCGATGGCCTGCATGGCCTTCTTCGAGGGCCGGGTGTAGACGACCTGCTTGTTCGTGCCACGTTTCCGCTGGCGGCGGATGTGGTGGCCGAGGAAGTCGAAGCCGTCGTCGATGTGAACCACGCGGGTCTTCTCATCGGACAACCGCAGTCCGAGCGGGGCCAGGACCTTGGCTGTCTGCTCGCGCAGGGCCTCGGCCCGGTGGACCGGACCGCTGACGAGGACGACAAAGTCGTCCGCGTAGCGCACCAGCCTCCAGTTCCCTTCTCCGGTCTTGCGGCGCTTCTCCCGTTGCCAGCTGGTGCCCATCCGGGAGTTCCACTGGCCGTGAAAGTGCTCGTCCAGTGCCGTCAGGGCGATGTTCGCCAGCAGCGGGGAGAGCACGCCCCCAACGCAATGGGTAACTCGGGCGTGAGTCACCCTCCGTAGCGTCTTGATCTTGATGTTGGCCGTCGTCGGTGGCGTGTTCGGGGACGGGGATGCGGTGCCGGATGGTGATCTTCTCGGGGCCGATGAGCACGTCCTTGACGAGAAGTCGCAGGACGCGCTGACGTTCGGGGACCTCGGCGCTTTCGGCGTTGTCGCGGAGCTGGGCGAGGAAGCCCTCGAGGTCGTCGGCGAGCTTGAGGTAGGCGTCCCGGTCGGCGATCGATGCGTCCAGAGCGGCGAGCTGGCCGCGCAGGTTGCTCTCGCGGGCGCGCAGATCGGGCATCCGGGAGCGGAGTTCGTCGAGGGTGACCAGCTGTTCCTGGAACGCTTCGATCATGCGGGTGATCGCTGTGGTGGCCTTGGTCAGGGCCAGTTCGAGCCGGCCGCGCTGCCGCGTGGCGGGATCGGAGGTGCGGGCGCGTTCCAGCCGCTTGTCGATCTCGGTCCGGATCAGGTGCGGGTCGGCGATCATGCCGATGATGTGGTCCCAGACGACGGTGTCGAGGTAGTCGGCGCGGACGGGCTTGTTGGCGCAGACCCGGCCACCCTCGTAGCGGTAGTCGTCCGAGCCCAGGCACCGGTAGTAGTAGATCTTCTTGCCGGACGATGTGGTGGTCGAGGTCCGGTAGTAGCCATATCCGCAGCTCACACAGGCCGACAGGCCCTGAAGGAGGGAAGGGATCTTGCTGTTGCGCGAGGCGAAGCGTTTGTTGTCGGCGAGCCGCTGGGCGGCGCGTTCGAAGGTCGCCGGGGTGATGAGCGCGGGAACGGGAATGGTGATCCACTCCTCGTGGGGTCGGTCGGCGGCCTTGACTGCGCGGGGGGTGCTGCGGCCCTCCAGACGGGCCCGGCGGTTGAGGCCCGGGGACTCGTGGAGGGTCTGGGTCTTGCCGAAGGCGGCCTGGCCTTTATAGGCGGGGTTGCGGAGCATGCCCCAGACCACGCTGCGGTCCCAGCGGGTCTTGCCGGTGCGGGTGGGGATGTTGCTGCTGGTGAGCCAGCGGGTCAGGTCCGCGATGGAGGCCCCGTCGTCGGTGTAGCGGCGAAACAGCTCCACCACCAGCACCGCCTCGGACTCGATGATCTCGTAGGTGGCCCCGCACTCAGGGGTTTTGCGCAGGTAGCGGTAGCCGAACGGGGCACCGCCCAGCACGTTGATGGACCCCGAGCGGGCCCGGTAGGTCTTCCCGCGCCGGTAGCGCTCCATCAGCTGGGCCTTCTCGTACTCGGCGAACATGCCCTGGAACTGGACCATCAGCTGGTCCTCGGGGCTGTCACCACGCGGGCCGCGTACGAACTCCACCCGGGTGCCGGCGCGGGCGAACTCCTCGATCAGCAGAGCCTGGTAGGCGAACTTGCGGGCGAGTCGGTCGGGTGCATAACACAGCACCACATCCACGCCGACCTGGGCGACCAGATCGCGCAGTCGCTCCAGTGCGGGCCGCACCAGGGTCGCCCCGGAGTGGCCCTCGTCCTCGAACACCCACTCCTCGGGCAGCTCAAGACGCTTTTCGGCGGCGTGCGCGCGCAGGGCCGCGGTCTGCGAGCCGATCGTCTGGTCCTTCTTCTGCCGGGCCGAGGACACCCGGGCGTAGATCGCCACACTGGTTGTCATCGCTCACTCCTGCCTGCTCCAGGCGGTCCTGCATCCGGACCCGCCGCTGCGGAACCAACACCGCGTAGGCCGCGGCCAAGTCCGCCGCCGCATGGCGGTCGAAGACCGCCTCCACCTGAACCCGCCGGCCGCTCACCTCCGCGGCCGGCCCTCCGGGGCACCCCGCTCAAGGAACTCGGCCAGGGCCTGGGCCACCACCGCAGAGATCGCCTGGTCACTCTCGCGGGCACGGCTGCGGATCTGCGCGGCCAGCGACCCCGGCAGCTTGACGGTGAACACCACGCTCGACTCGGGGACTTCGACTCGGCCAGCAGCCATGGCCTGCTCCAGATACCGGCGTGCCTGACGCACCGACACCCCGTACCTACTCGCCAACGTGCGGGCGGCTGCGGCCGCGGGCACCCCCGCTCCGGCCAGATCCGCGGCGGCGTTGACCCGCCGGGCGTACTCGACGCTATCGACACGATCACCACGCACCATGTCACAAACCTACTACCCATTGTGACGCCCCTTACCCTCCGCGCGAGGAAGGAGTTCCAGCCGGCGGTAGCCGAGCGTCACCTCGAAGCAGAAGTTGCCCATTGCGTTGGGGGCGTGAGAATCCCGCCCTGGGGAGTGCCAGTGGCGGTGTCCTTGGCGATGCCGTGGTGCATGACCCCGGCCTTCAAGAACGCTTTCACCAACGCCAGGACGTGCTTGTCGGAGATCCTGGTCCGCAGCCGGTTCATCAGGGCAACGTGATCGATGTTGTCGAAACACGCCTCGATGTCGGCCTCCAGGACTACGTGGTAGCCCCGGCGGGTCAGGCAGATGATCTCCTCGATCGCGTCCTGAGCCCGGCGGTTGGGCCGGAACCCGTAGGAGACCGGCAGGAAGTCGGCCTCGAAGACGGGCTCCAGCACCGCCTTGAGCGCGGCCTGCACGACCCTGTCCTTCACGGTCGGAATGCCAAGATCACGCATCTTCCCGTTGGACTTGGGGATCTGTGTGCGCCGCACCGGTGCAGGGCGGTAGGTCCGCCCCTTGAGCTCGTCCCGGATCTGCATCAGGAACGGCTGCACTCCCAGCCGGGTTTCGACCGCAGCCACGGTGAGCCCGTCGATCCCGGCCGTCTTCGCCCCGGCGTTGCCCGCAACTCGATGCCAGGCATCGATCAGGAACGCCGGGTCGAAGACCAGGTTGTACAGATCATCGAATCGGTGCAGGGCATCCGCCTGCGCCCACTGGTGCAACTTGAGCTGCATCCTCCGTACCGGGACTCCTGGCCTCCACGGCGCAGTCGGCCCGGCCCCGGTATTCACCGGGGCATCTCCGGTCATTGCAGTCTTCTCCTTGTCTGACATGCTGCCGCCCTTCCCCGTGCGACCGGCTTTCCCGGCCTCGGAGTACTACGGCGGCTCCGCCCCGCCCGCGCCCTTCGACGGGCAACGCGTCTATCCCGACTCCCGCCACTGGACGCGGCGTTGGAGGAGGAACGGCACACGGGCGGTTCCCACGTTCACCGTTGATCGATCGAGAGGTGAGGCGCCCGGCTATACCCCTGCGGCATCGCCACGGTTACGCCGTAGTCTTTCGCCGTGGCCTCCCAGGCCCAGGAGGGGAAGACCGGCCTAGGAGTTCACCGACAGTCACCACCCTGGCAGGGCGGAAGACTCTCGGCTGCGCACCGCCAACCAGCCCATATCCACCGGATTGAGTGAGCTGGCACGCTATCGAGAGGCGTAACAACACCGGTTCCTCGCGTGCACCTTCCTCTCTCGCTCACCGGGCCCGACCCATCCGGCAGTGCTGAGCCGACCCGACTTCGTCACGACTGCTTGCCGCCCTTCCCGGCGTTCCTCCAGGTCAGGCTGTCGTCAGCTTCACCCGCCTGCTACGACAGGCGGGCGGCGGAGTCCTTTCACCTCCGCTCGATCTCCCGACGCCTCGTGGCGCACCCCCCTTGATCGTGGACACCTGGAGACTGGGACCTGAGGTTCGAGGGGAAGTAGCACCAGGTGGGAAGCAAGTACACGAAGCGGTACACCGAGGAGTTCAAGCGGGACGCGATCGCGCTCGTCGACTCCTCGGGCAAGACGGTCACCGCGGTGGCCCGGGAACTCGGCATCAGCTCGGAGTCCCTGCGCGGCTGGTACCGCAAGGCCAAGGCCGACCGGGGCGAGGGTCGGAGCGGCGATCTGACCGGCGCCGAGCGCGAGGAACTGCGGCGGCTGCGCAAGGAGAACCGCGAACAGCAGCAGACGATCGAGATCCTGAAAAGAGCGACCGCCTTCTTCGTGAAGGAGAACGACCGGTGAGCGAGTTGCCCCGGTTGATCCATGCGGAGAAGGCGAACTACCCGATCGCCCTGCTGTGCCGGGTGCTGCGTGTGGCCCGCTCCTCCTGCTACGCCTGGTGCGAGGGCAAAGCTGCCCGTCGCAGGCGCCAAGCCGCCGACGACGCACTCGCGCACGAGATCACCGTGCTGCACCTCGCCTCCCGCCGTACCTACGGTGTCCCGTGCATCCACGCCGAGCTGCGCCGCCTCGGGCGGCGGGTGAACCGCAAGCGCATAGCCCGGGTGATGCGCGAGCGCGACATCCGCGACGTCACCCGCCGCAAGCACCGCTCACTGACCCGGCCGGACAAGAAGGCGAAGCCGGCCCCGGACCTGATCGGCCGCGACTTTCACGCCGATACGCCCGGAACCCAAACTGGTCGGCGACATCACCTACCTGCCCACCGCCGAGGGCTGGCTCTACCTCGCCTGCCGGCTGGACCTGGCCACCCGCGAGGTAGTCGGCTATGCCATGGCTGACCACCACCGCGCCGAACTCGTCGTCGACGCCCTGGACATGGCCCACGGCCGGGGCCACCTGCAGCCCGGCTGCGTGATCCACAGTGATCGCGGAAGCGAGTACACATCGACCCAATTCCAGGACCGAATAGGGGAGTTGGGACTGCGGCAGAGCTGCGGACGCACCGGATCATGCTTCGACAACGCCGCCGCTGAAAGCCTCTGGGCCCTGCTCAAGGAGGAGACCGGCACCCGGACCTGGCCCGACCGGGCCACCGCCCGCGCCGAGGTCTTCAACTTCATGGAGACCTTCTACAACCGCCGCCGCCTGCGCAAGCACAGGATCTTCGGCTACCTCACCCCAACCGAGACCAGGCAGCGGCAACAGCACGCCCTCGCCGCATATCCATCCAGTGTCCAAGATCACGGGGAAACTTCCAAGGCCGGGTAGTTAGCGCGTTTCCGCTGGTGGCAAGGTGCTTGATGCGGTTTCCGGGCTGGCGTAGGTGGCGGGTCCCGTCTTGGTGATGAGTCCGTTTGCGGCCCATCTGTCGAGCTGGCGATACATCGTGCTGAGGGTGATATTGCCGAGGTGGCGTGCGAGTTCGCGGGTGCGCCAGTGGCGGCCGGGGTCGGCGTGGAGGAGGTCCAGGACCTGCTGTCTGCGGCGGTCGGCTGGTGGGGCGTACCGGTCGTCGTGGGAGACGGTGGGAAGGTCGGGCTCGGGTTCGAGGATGGTGACGTCGAGGCGGGTGACCGAACTGCTGGCACTGGGACGGCCGTCGTCTTGGCGTTCGGCATACCGTGAGATCGGGGACCTGACTTTTCGGGTGCTGATGCGGGGGCGCCTGGGCGGGAGGAGCTGGGCCAGGACGCGGTTGCCTATGACACCCACGATGTCGGTGGTGGTGCTGGCGAGCGTGATGATGCCGGCGGCCTGGACGACGAGGTCACGGGCGGTCTCCATGGCGATGGTGAAGCCGCAGCGGTCTGGATCGGTGCCGGGCCTGGACTCGGCGGCTTCCACCATCACCGTCCGCAACGCCTGGTAGACGGCGAGCAGAGACCACATCTCCTGCTCGATTCCTGTGGGGTCGCCCGAGCGCAGTACTCGGCCGTCCATGAGCGTATGGCGGAGTGCGTAGTACGCCGACTCGTGCTCCCATCTTTGGTGGTAGAGGGCGACGAGCGTCGGAGCGGGGTAGCGGCGTGCGTCGGTCAGGGTCGTGACTAGCCGGTAGGAGCCGGTGAACGATTCATCGCCCCAGCTCACGGTGATCTGTGCTTCCACGACACGCACCGGGACGGTGCCGATGACGGACAGGTAGGAGCCGTCGTGGAGACGGGTCAGGACCGGGGTGCGGCGGTTGGCACGCAGTCGGCCCAGGAACTTGGCGCCGGTGCCGTCCACGGCGGCGAGGAAGGCGTTGGCGTCGAAGCCCTTGTCCCACAGGACCAGCATGTCGGGGCCCAGATGGTGCAGAAGCTGCCTTGCGTAGGCGGTCTCGCCGTCGCTGGTGGGGCCGAACACGGCGCCGATCAGGGCGCGGGTGCCGGTCTCCACCAGGGTCATCAGCTCCAGCATCGGGTAGCCGCCGCGGCTGCCGGCTCCGAACCACTCGACGTTCCGCTCACTGTCGGGGATCTTGATCGAGCTGCAGCCGTCGAAGGAAACCATCCGGAACGGCCCGAATCGCACTCCGGTAGTCGTCGGCCGGGCGAGCGGGCCGGCCAGGACCCCGAACAAGCGCCGCATCGGTTCGGTGCCAATGCGACGACGCAGGTCGCGCAGGGCCTTCGCAGTCGGCTCTGCGACCTCGAGCCCGCCACACGTCAGGGCCACGGTCAGCTTGCTCCAGACCAGCCGGTAGCCGACCTCGGGGAACAGGCACATCGCGAGCAGGAAGTAGACCCCCACCCGAGAAGGCAGATCCCGTAAACGGCGCTGAACACAGCGGGTTTCGTCCAGGAGAGCATCGACGAGATCAAACGGTATGACCTGGGTCAACTCGCCCAGATGGCCCGGAGCGAAGCGGCCCGAGGCCACGGTGAACTCGCGTGAGACGGTCACCAGGCCAGGCGGCAGGGGACTGTCGGCGGTCTCTGAACCTGGGTTCTGGATCACTTTCCGTGCTGGAGCCACGGAGGGTTACCACGACCGCGATCATGGACGGCCTCACGCCGCGAGGAGGACGCGTTTGCGGAGCAGGTCGAAGTTGGCGCGGCCGAACATCTGCCGCTTGAGCATCTTGATCTTGTTGTTATGGCCTTCGACTGCGCCAGAGCTGTAGGGCAGGCTGAGCCCGGCGACGACGGCGTCGAGGTCCTGGCCGAGGCCGGTGACGAAGGCATGCAGGGCGGGCAGGTCATCGGCCTGGACACACTCGATCCATTGGTCCAGCTGCTTTCCTTGGCGGTTGTTCATCAACTCGGCGAAGGAACGTACGTGTTCGGCGGTGCGGCCGAGTTCGGGGCAGCGGGCGAGGATCGCCTTGAGCCGCTGGACCTGGTCGCTGTCGAGGCGGTCGGGGCGGCGGGTGATCCAGCTGGTCACGTCTCGCACGGACGGGTGCTTGCGGGGCGGATCGTCGTGCGGGAACGCTTCACGGAGCTGCTGCACGTACCTCTTCACGACGCTCTCGCCGCCGGGGTAGCCGCGCTCACGCAGTTCCTCGAACAGACGGCGGGCGACGGTGCAGCCCTCGGCCCACCGCTGATGCAGATAAGGCTTGTAGGGATCGAGGATGCTGCTGCGGCCGGTCCACTGTCCTACCAGCAGTTCGTCCGCGGTGGCCGCGCGGGCCAGGCGGCGCACGGTGTTGCGGGCCAGGCCGAGCCGGCGAGCGATCGGCCGGAGGCCGAGCCCGTCGTCGAGCAGGGCGTGGACGGCTGTGTGCTGTTCGCGGACCCGGTCCGACAGGCGGCCGGAGTGTCGCGGTTCGCCTGAGGGACGCGGCGGGAACCCCGTGGTGTTCACGGGTGTGTTGGTGCGGACCGGGCTGGTCTCCTCTGGCTCGCGCAGCAGGGCGCGGTGCTGGATGACCGTCTTCTCGACGGCCTCGACGAGGTTTTTCCAGATGTGCCACCGGTCCGCGACGTGGACCGCGTCCGGGGCGCCGAGCCGTCCGGCCTCGGCGTATGCGGTCGACCGGTCACGGCAGATCACCTCGACGCCGGGGTGGTCGGCGAGCCAGGCGGACACCGTGGCCGTGGTGCGGTCGGGCAGCAGATCAACCGGGCGGCGGGTGTCGATGTCCACCAGGATCGTGCCGTAATTGTGTCCCTTGCGCAGGGCGAACTCGTCCACTCCGAGCACCCGCGGCGTGTGCACCTCGGGCTCCGGGAGGCGGCGTATCAGCCGCAGGAGAGTCGACCGGCTCGCCCGGACCGCGAGTGTGTCCGCCAGGCGGGCGCCGGCCCGGCCCGCCAGCATCACGGCCACCCGTTGCAGCACCGTCTGCAGCCCGGTGCTTCGCCTCCCGTACCGGAAGGTCAGCCCTTCGACCTGCTCTGCGAACGTGGCCTGCGTGCAGGCGCGTTCACGGCAGCGGAACCGCCGGACCTGTAACTCGATCACCACAGGACGCCCGGCGACCGCGGTGTCGGTGAGGCGGCGTACGTATCGGCTGTGCACCCGGCCCGACGTCGTCCCGCAGGCATGACACGCGGCCTGCTCTGCCGACGCACGGGCCCGCACGAGCACCAACTCGCCATCCACTACTGCCTTTTCGATCACAACGCCTTCGGCCTTGTGGAACCACAGGCCCTGGAGGAACACATCACCCACGGCCGTCCATGATCGCGGTCGTGGTAACCCTCCGTGGCTCCAGCACGGAAAGTGATCCAGAACCTGAACCTGGACCCCTTTGGGGTCGGTGAGTTTTGACCCCGTGTGTAGTTGTTCACCCGGTTGCCGCGCTCGGTGTGCGGCCGATGTCACGGTCTTTGAGCCGGTAGGAGTCTCCCTTCAAGGAGAGCACATCGGCGTGATGGACGAGACGGTCGATCATGGCGGCGGCGACGGTGTCGTCCCCGAAGACCTCTCCCCAGCGTCCGAACGGCTTGTTGCTGGTCACGATCACGGAGGCGCGTTCGTAGCGACCCGAGATCAGCTGGAAGAACGTGTAGCCGACCTCATCGATCACCAGAACCGGGACGCGCGCCAGCCGGAGGAGCTCCTCCTGGAGCTTGCCGGTGGCGTGGGCGGCGGCCAGGCGGTCGACCCACTGCGAGGCGGTGGCGAACGCGACGCGGTGTCCGGCCTGGCAGGCGCGTATGCCCAGGGCGATGGCCAGGTGGGTCTTGCCGGTGCCGGGCGGCCCGAGGAAGACCACGTTCTCCTTGCCGGTGATGAAGTCCAGGGTGCCCAGATGTGCCACCGCCTCCCGTTTCAGCCCGCGCAGGTGAGCGAAGTCGAACTCCTCCAAGGTCTTGCGGGCGGGGAAACGGGCCGCGCGGATGCGGCCTTCGCCGCCGTGGGCCTCGCGGGCAGCCACCTCGCGCTGCAGGCAGGCGGCCAGATACTCCTGATGTGTCCAGGACTCGGCCCTGGCGCGTTCGGCGAGCCGGTCGGCAGCATCCAGCAGGGCCGGTGCCTTCAACGCACGGCTGAGAAAGGCCAGTTCGGCGGCGACGTCCCGGGACGTGGTGGTGCGGGTGGCCATGACGTCACTCCTGTCCTCCGCCGCCTTCGATCAGCTGGAACACGCGGTCGTAGGCCGGCAGATCCGGCTGTGCGACCTCCACCGCCGCGGCACCGGCCACGGCCTGGCGGTACTGGCTGCGCATCGCCGTGGCGGCATCGGCGTGGTCCGGGTCGGTGAGCGTCTGGTGGCGGGCCCAGCAGCGCGCGTGCTCGGCGACCAGCCGACCGTCCAGATGAGCCCGCACCGTTTCGGTGTCCGCCTCGATCCGCACGATCCGTCCGATCGCGGCCGGGTGGACGGAGTAGTCGCAGGTGTCCAGGCGGATGTAGTGGTCCCGGCCGATCCGTACCGAGGTCTGCCACCAGCGCGGCGGCGCGGTCGGCGGCAGCGGCAGCATCGCGGCCCGGTCAGCCTCCCACCGCTCCACCGGACGGGCATCCAGGGTGCGGTGCACCCGCCGGTTGGCGACCTCAAGCCACGCGTTCAGCTGCGTGTTGAAGTCGGCCGGGGAAGTGAACACCCTGCCGGGCAGGAACGACGTCTCCAGATAACCGTTGGCCCGCTCGACCAGACCCTTGGCCTCCGGGTCGCGGGGCCGGCACAGGATCACCTTGCAGGCCAGCAGCCCGGCCAGGGCGGCGAACTCATGACCGAGCACGACCCGCCCCTCGCGGCGGCGTCCGATGGCCGCCTCGTTGTCCCAGACCAGCGCCCTCGGCACCGCGCTCCAGCCGGACAGCAGGTCCCAGTGCCCGCTCACGAGATCGGCGGCCTGCCTCGACGGCAGCATCCGCGCGGTGATCACCCGCGAGTACCCGGACACGATCACCAGCACCGGCGGGCGGCCGGTCTGCCCGAAGCCCAGCGGGATGTCCACCGGAGGGAACCACAGGTCACACTGGGCCAGCTCGCCGGGCTGATACGCCGTCCGGGAGACCGGATCCGCCGGAAGGTAGACCGGCCGCAGTTCCCGCACCCGCCGCTTCAGCACCGACAACGACCGTTCCCAGCCGATCCGCTCGGCGATCACCGTGGCGGGCATCCGCGGGTACTCCGCCAGCAGTTCGCGGATCGCCGGCTCCACCGCGTCCACGATCGAGCCCCTCGGCGCCCGCCGGTACTTCGGCGGATCGTCGCTGGCCACAGCCCGTCGCACGGTGTTCCGGGCGATCCCCAGATGCCGCGCGATCCCCTTGATCGACATGCCCTCCGCACGGTGGAGCCGCCGGATCTCAGCCCAGTCCTCCACACCGATCACCTCTTCCACCTGACTCCCATGGAGCCAGACTGATCACTTGATCACGGAAGGGGTCACTTTTCATCGACCGATAGGGGGTCACGGTTCAGGTTCTGGATCACTTTCCGTGCTGGAGCCACGGAGGGTTACCACGACCGCGATCATGGACGGCCGTGGGTGATGTGTTCCTCCAGGGCCTGTGGTTCCACAAGGCCGAAGGCGTTGTGATCGAAAAGGCAGTAGTGGATGGCGAGTTGGTGCTCGTGCGGGCCCGTGCGTCGGCAGAGCAGGCCGCGTGTCATGCCTGCGGGACGACGTCGGGCCGGGTGCACAGCCGATACGTACGCCGCCTCACCGACACCGCGGTCGCCGGGCGTCCTGTGGTGATCGAGTTACAGGTCCGGCGGTTCCGCTGCCGTGAACGCGCCTGCACGCAGGCCACGTTCGCAGAGCAGGTCGAAGGGCTGACCTTCCGGTACGGGAGGCGAAGCACCGGGCTGCAGACGGTGCTGCAACGGGTGGCCGTGATGCTGGCGGGCCGGGCCGGCGCCCGCCTGGCGGACACACTCGCGGTCCGGGCGAGCCGGTCGACTCTCCTGCGGCTGATACGCCGCCTCCCGGAGCCCGAGGTGCACACGCCGCGGGTGCTCGGAGTGGACGAGTTCGCCCTGCGCAAGGGACACAATTACGGCACGATCCTGGTGGACATCGACACCCGCCGCCCGGTTGATCTGCTGCCCGACCGCACCACGGCCACGGTGTCCGCCTGGCTCGCCGACCACCCCGGCGTCGAGGTGATCTGCCGTGACCGGTCGACCGCATACGCCGAGGCCGGACGGCTCGGCGCCCCGGACGCGGTCCACGTCGCGGACCGGTGGCACATCTGGAAAAACCTCGTCGAGGCCGTCGAGAAGACGGTCATCCAGCACCGCGCCCTGCTGCGCGAGCCAGAGGAGACCAGCCCGGTCCGCACCAACACACCCGTGAACACCACGGGGTTCCCGCCGCGTCCCTCAGGCGAACCGCGACACTCCGGCCGCCTGTCGGACCGGGTCCGCGAACAGCACACAGCCGTCCACGCCCTGCTCGACGACGGGCTCGGCCTCCGGCCGATCGCTCGCCGGCTCGGCCTGGCCCGCAACACCGTGCGCCGCCTGGCCCGCGCGGCCACCGCGGACGAACTGCTGGTAGGACAGTGGACCGGCCGCAGCAGCATCCTCGATCCCTACAAGCCTTATCTGCATCAGCGGTGGGCCGAGGGCTGCACCGTCGCCCGCCGTCTGTTCGAGGAACTGCGTGAGCGCGGCTACCCCGGCGGCGAGAGCGTCGTGAAGAGGTACGTGCAGCAGCTCCGTGAAGCGTTCCCGCACGACGATCCGCCCCGCAAGCACCCGTCCGTGCGAGACGTGACCAGCTGGATCACCCGCCGCCCCGACCGCCTCGACAGCGACCAGGTCCAGCGGCTCAAGGCGATCCTCGCCCGCTGCCCCGAACTCGGCCGCACCGCCGAACACGTACGTTCCTTCGCCGAGTTGATGAACAACCGCCAAGGAAAGCAGCTGGACCAATGGATCGAGTGTGTCCAGGCCGATGACCTGCCCGCCCTGCATGCCTTCGTCACCGGCCTCGGCCAGGACCTCGACGCCGTCGTCGCCGGGCTCAGCCTGCCCTACAGCTCTGGCGCAGTCGAAGGCCATAACAACAAGATCAAGATGCTCAAGCGGCAGATGTTCGGCCGCGCCAACTTCGACCTGCTCCGCAAACGCGTCCTCCTCGCGGCGTGAGGCCGTCCATGATCGCGGTCGTGGTAACCCTCCGTGGCTCCAGCACGGAAAGTGATCCAGAACCACGGTTCAAGGAACGGCGACAGGGGACAATGATGTGCGGGCAACGGAGCACCTCGATGATCAGCAGTCTTGGCGGACTACCTGACCAACGCAACTTCGTTGCCCGCGTTCTGACTCGACGCCTTTACCACCTTGCCACCAGCGGAAACGCGCTAACTACCCGGCCTTGGGGAAACTTCACTTGCGGTGCCGACCCTCCGCGCTCGACGGTCAGGGGTGCTGCTCGCGCTGCGGGCATCCACGCCCTCTTCATCCCGGTGCCCGCAGCCGACCCCGGCGCTGGAGTGCCGGGCGCGCGTCGGGACGGTCGTGACCACGCAGTGGGAACGCGCGGAGCGAGATGGTGTGAGCGTGATGCGTCTGACCGGCTACCTGGCCCGCGAGGGCGCTCACCGTTTCGAAGGCGCACTGGACTGGGTCAGCTCCCAGGCGGCTGGCGCCATCGTGCTGGACCTGTCCGGCTTGCTCGGCTGGAGCAAGGAGGGCGAGGCCGCAGCATCGCATGCCGTGCGTGCCTCGATCGCCGTGTTCGGTCTGCGGGGTCGCGAAGCCCCGCTGGTGACCGGCTGCGCGGCCTGCGTCGGGACCTGTCGCGATGTCGAATCCGCGCTGGCCGCCCTGACCTCCGCTTGACCGGACGAAATCCCACGGGGCCGACTTGGACCGCTCGGCGGTGCCACGATCGCGGACCCGTGGACGCGTGCCTTCGACGGCTCTCCTGGCGCCGCATGGTCGCCCTGCGGCGGCGACTCGGCTGCTGTGGCACACCGCGCCCGTCCGAACGCGACGGGCAGCCCATTACCCGCTCCGGCTGCGCCCACCGCATGGCCAGGCGCGATCCGCTCCCCCTGTCGCGGGCGGCTCGGCCGACGGCAGGTCCAGGGTGGGACGTGATCGGATCCGCGTGTCCCACCTCTCCCGTGCGCCACCGCGTGGACGCACGGGGCCACGTCAGGCCCGTCCAGCGGGCGACGCGGGACCGCGCCTTCCAGCGGGGGTGTGCACCTGGTCACTGAGGCAGAACAAGAGCTGGATGAGCCGGGCGAACGGCCTCGGCGACGACCGTCGGGACAGACGCCGGGGCCGGATATTCTGACGGGGTGATCGAGAATCTTCCTCCCTGCCCCAAGTGCTCCTGCGAGTACACCTACGAGATGAACGCCCTCGTGGTGTGCCCGGAGTGCGCCCACGAATGGGATCCCGCCGACGGCAGCATCGAGGACGGCGCCGCCGGGGTGCGGGTCGTGAAGGACGCTGTGGGCAATGTGCTGCAGGACGGCGACAGCGTGGTCGTCGTCAAGGCGCTCAAGGTCAAGGGGAGTCCTTCGGGGATCAAGGCCGGCACCAAGGTGCGCAGCATCCGGCTGGTCGACGGGGTCGACGGCCACGACATCGACTGCAAGATCGACGGGTTCGGCGCGATGCAGCTCAAGTCCAGCGTGGTCAAGAAAGCCTGAACTCTGACTGGCGAGGGGGTCGGCCCCACTCGCCGACCGACAGCCGCCCCCGCCGCCTGGCATGCAGTGTGCCCATAGGGCAATCACCCAGGCCGTAACAGGATGCTGAATTGCAAAATTCTGCAATTCATTAGATGCTGTGATGGCTGTGTCCGTCGCCGGTAGCCGCGGGCACAGCCTTTATGTCTGCTTCGGGTGGCGCTGTCGGGAAGTCGAGGAATCCGTGTCCGTTCCGCTGTATCAGGCCAAGGCAGAGTTCTTCCGGATGCTGGGGCATCCCGTACGGATACGGGTGCTGGAGCTGCTGCAGGACGGGCCGATGCCGGTACGGGACCTGCTCGCGGAGATCGAGGTGGAGCCCTCCAGCCTCTCGCAGCAGCTGGCGGTGTTGCGCCGCTCGGGCATCGTCAGCTCCAAGCGTGACGGCTCGACGGTGGTGTACGCGCTGGCGAGCGGGGACGTCGCGGACCTGATGGGGGCCGCGCGCCGGATCCTGACCGAGTTGCTCACCGGGCAGAACGAACTGCTGGCCGAGCTGCGGGAAACCGAGGCCGTCGCGCGATGAGGATCTCCTTTGGCCGGGTCGCTGCCCGGTTCACTTCACTGCTGCCCAGCCGCACCGATCTGGCGGAGATACGCCGGGATCCGCGCCGGGACCTGCTGGCCGGCCTCACTGTGGCGATCGTCGCGCTGCCGCTCGCGCTCGGCTTCGGCGTCTCCTCCGGGCTCGGCGCCGAGGCGGGGCTGGCGACCGCCGTCGTCGCCGGTGCGCTCGCCGCGATCTTCGGCGGTTCGAATCTGCAGGTGTCCGGGCCGACCGGCGCGATGACGGTAGTCCTGGTACCGATCGTCGCCGCGTACGGGCCGGGCGGGGTGCTGACCGTCGGGCTGATGGCCGGCGTCATGCTCGTCATGCTCGCGGTGCTCAAGGCCGGCAAGTACATGCAGTACGTGCCCGCCCCGGTCGTGGAGGGTTTCACGCTCGGCATCGCCTGCGTCATCGGACTGCAGCAGATCCCGAACGCCCTCGGTGTACCCAAGCCCGAGGGGGACCGCGTCCTCGTGGTGACCTGGCACGCGCTGGAGGAGTCCGCGCAGAATCCGAACTGGACCGCCGCCGCCTTCGCCCTGGCGGTCGCCGCCGTCATGCTCATCGGGGCCCGCCTGCGGCCCACAATCCCCTTCTCCATCCTCGCCGTGATCGCGGCGACGATCGTGGCCCAGGTCGCCGGCCTGGATGCGGCCAAGCCGATCGGTGACCTGCCGTCCGGCCTGCCCGCCCCGTCGCTGGCCTTCCTCGACCTCGGTTCGCTCGGTTCGCTGCTGGCCCCGGCGGTCGCGGTGGCGGCGCTGGCCGCGCTGGAGTCGCTGCTGTCGGCCTCGGTGGCCGATGGCATGACGGTCGGGCAGAAGCACGACCCGGACCGGGAACTCTTCGGCCAGGGGCTGGCCAACATCGCCTCCCCGCTGTTCGGAGGCGTGCCCGCGACCGGCGCGATCGCCCGGACCGCGGTCAACGTACGCACCGGCGGGAGCTCGCGGCTGGCCTCCCTCGTCCACGCCGCGGTCCTCGCGGTGATCGTCTTCGCGGCGGCACCGCTTGTCTCCAGGATTCCGCTGGCGGCGCTGGCGGGCGTGCTGCTGGCCACCGCGATCCGCATGGTCGAGGTCGGCTCGCTCAAGGCGATGGCGAAGGCGACCCGTTCCGATGCGCTGATCCTCGTGCTGACCGCCGTCGCGACGCTCGCCCTCGACCTCGTGTACGCGGTGATCATCGGCCTGGTGGTCGCGGGCGCCCTCGCCCTGCGCGCGGTCGCCAAGCAGGCCCGCCTCGAAGAGGTCCCCCTCGACCGCGGTGACCACAGCGCCGAGGAGCACGCGCTGCTGGCCGAGCACATCGTGGCGTACCGGATCGACGGTCCGCTGTTCTTCGCCGCCGCTCACCGCTTCCTGCTGGAGCTGGCCGAGGTGGCCGACGTCCGCGTGATCATCCTGCGCATGTCGAGGGTGACGACCATCGACGCCACCGGCGCCCTGGTCCTCAAGGACGTGGTGGAGAAGCTGAACCGGCGCGGCGTCGTCGTGATGACCTCCGGGATACGGGCCGGCCAGCGCCAGGTCCTGGATTCCGTCGGCGCGCTGGAGCTGCTGCGCCTGGAGGGGCGCGAGTTCGCCACCACGCCGGACGCGATCCAGGGCGCCCGCACCCACCTGGAGTGCGCCGGTGTGATGCCGCCGCTGCCCGCCCAGAAGTCCCGGCCCGTCAGCGAGGAAACCGTCGGATGAGCACTGCGCCCGCATCGTTGCGCATGGTCGAGGTCTCCGGGGCTGAGGCCCTGTGGCTGCTGGAGGGCAGCACGCTGGGGCGGCTGGTGTACACGCAGCGGGACCAGACGGTCATCCGGCCGGGTCGGCACACCTGGGAGTACGGCCGCCTGGTGGTGCGCACGCCCGCGCCGGCCGCCGCGGTGCCGTCCACCGCGACGTACCACGTGGACGAGCTCCGCACGGCGACCGGCACCGGCTGGACGGTCACCGTCGCCGGACCCGTCGACGTGATCACCGACCCCGACGAGGCCGCCCACTACCAGCGCACCCTGGCCGGCTGGAGCCACGGCCCGCACGACACGCTGCTGCGCCTGCACCCCAAGACCGTGACCGGGTTCCGCCTCGCCCGCGCGGAGACGTGATGAGCACCCGGCTGGAAGCCCTGCCCCACCGGCACGTGCTGACCCTGCCGACCATGCCGTCCGCGGTCCGCACGGCCCGTGAGACCGCCGAGCAGGCCCTGGTCGAGTGGGGCGTCAACCCGCGCCACCCCACCATCGGCCCTGCTCTGCTGATCCTCAGCGAGCTGGTCACCAACAGCGTCCGGCACGCCGCGGTCCTCTCCCCGCAGGTGACCGTCATCTACGCGGCGGGCAAGGACTGCCTTGCCTTCGCCGTGCACGACCGCCACCCCTACCAGCCGGCACTGTACGGGGCGGTCACCGATGTCGGTGGTGGCGGCGGCCTGGCCACCGTCATGGAGCTCACCCTCGGCCTGAGCGGCACCGCGATCGTCCGCGGCGACGCCGACGGCAAGGGCAAGAGCATCTGGATCACCCTCCCCCTCTGAAGCACACAGGCTGACCGCGCAAGGAAGTTGACGACGATGACCATCGAGTGGCGCTACACCGTCGAGGAGGACCTCGGCGTCCTGTCCGTCTCCGGATACCTGGGCCCGGACGCCGTCCATCGCTTTGCCGGTGCCATCGGCTGGGTAGTGGGACGGGGGAGTGGTCCGGTCATCGTCGACCTCACCGAACTCCGCAGCTGGTCGGCCGAGGGGCAGGTGGCGATCACCGAGGCCGCGCGCCGTCTCGCGGCGGCGGGCCGGAGCCTGGAACTGACCGCGATTCCCGCCGACGGCTCTCTCGTGCCCGTGGGGGACTGCCCGCCCATTCCCGTGCACGCCGACCTGGCCGGCGCGTACGCGGCCCACAGCACCCGGCACGGTGAGCCGCTTCAGGGCCGGCACGAGGGGCGCACGACCGGGTGGCCGACGGCAGACCATGCGGCAGAGTGAGCCCGCCGGGTTCAGCCGGGGGCGAAGGCGCCGTCGCCGCCCCGTACGGGTACGACGGTGCAGATGTCCTACTCCGTGGCGATGGCCACGTCGTCGGCGAAGCCCGTCGCGGCCGGCTCCCGGCCGGACGTACTGACGGCGACCGCGCGCGTGAGGTCGGCGGTGCCCTCGTAGGCCGCTTTCGCCGCGGCCGACTCGGCGGACAGCGGTCCCGCGCCCTGGGAGTGCAGGTCGCAGATGAGGGCGCCGACGCCGAGTTTTCCAGCGCGGGGCGCAGGCTGCCGTCCGGCCATCGCTCGCCCGCCGCGATCACGGCAACGGGACGCTCGGGGGTGCCGTAGCCGCGGGTGATGAGTCGGCTGCCGACCACGGAGATGTTGCGCAGACAGGCGGCGACCACCTGCACCGCCGGTGGTGCGGCGGCCGCGATGGCAGCGCCGTTCGGGGACGGCAGCACCAGACGCGCGACGCACGGGGCGCGGCGCAGTTGGGCCGGAGACAGAGACCAGGGAGTGTCGGGCGTGACGGCGCTGCGCGCGACGGCCGGCCGCGCACCGGACTGCCGGGCGTAGACGGCCGCGGCCTTCTGCGCAGCGGTCCGCTCGGACGGGGCGGCGGGACCCTCCGGCAGCCAGAACGGGAGGACCTGGCTGCCCTGCGCGACGGCGACGCTCACCGCCGTGGTGAAGGACAGTACGTCGACGATGACCAGGCAGGCGGCCTCCCGGGCGAGGCGGCCCGCTGCGGCAGGTCCCCACTCGAAGCGGGTCCCGTTGCCGGACTGGACGGCTCAGTCACCCATGCCCCTCCCCTTTTCGCGGATCCGTGTGCCGTGCGCGGGTCAGCTCCGGTTGTCGCCGTCCGGCGTGGACGCGGTGGACCGGCCGCCGAAGGACAGCCGCATCATGTGGGAGTGCCCGCACCGGGGGCAGGAACCGTCCGGGCCGACGGCGGTGGGCCGGCACTTGAGGCGGCATGCGGGGCACTTGTACCAGGCGACGCTCGCGCCGCGCAGCGGAATGATTCTCACGCAACCCTCCTCATGCAACGTATGGACTTGCTAATCTTAGCAATTGTTGAGGTCGTCACCGCTGGTTTCGGGCGGCTCCGTTCTCGTACGCGGATTCGGTGTGGCCGTCGCCGCACGCGAGGATGGGGTCCATGTGTTTGACCTGTAGGTGGATGCGATGCACCGAGGGCCGGCCGGTGCGGCCGTGCTGCTGTACCGGGGAGGCGACGGCACGATGAGCACGCCGCTGTACCAACTGAAGGCCGAGTTCTTCAAGACGCTGGGGCATCCGGCGCGCATCCGGGTGCTGGAGCTGCTGAGCGAGCGCGAGCACGCGGTGGCGGAGATGCTGCCCGTGGTGGGGATCGAGCCGGCGCACCTGTCGCAGCAGCTCGCGGTGCTGCGGCGGGCGAATCTGGTGGTGACCCGCAAGGAGGGCTCGACCGTGTACTACTCGCTGACCAGCCCGCACATCGCCGAACTGCTTCGGGTCGCCCGCACGATCCTGTCCGGCGTGCTCACGGGGCAGGCCGAACTGCTGGCCGACCTGCAGGCCGCCCAGACGGAGGCGAAACCGCCGTCGTAGCGACGGCCCTCGATCGGTGGCCGCCTTCTGGGAGTTGACAGCGCTCCGTGGCGCGGGAGGCGGCCACCTTCGTCCCATGGATCCCGGTCCATGGGATACGTTCTCGCTTGAGCAAACGACGCAAAATCGGCAAAAAGTGAGAAAAGTGACGTAACTCCGGCTTGGGGAAAGCCTGTTAGCCACCTGCGAAGCAAGTCCTCACCAGCGACGGGAGAGGGGCGGTCATGAGTCTGCTGCGCAAGATTCGCGATACCGGGCGGGTGGCCGAACCCGCCCCGCCCAGGCCGGAGGGCGAACGGCCGCCCGCGGCCGAGGAGTTCGCCGGCTCGGTGCAGGTGCGCTGCGTGGACGCGGGCTCCTGCAACGGCTGCGAGATCGAGATCGTGGGTGCCTTCAACCCGGTCTACGACGCCGAACGCTACGGCGCCCGGCTGGTGGCCTCCCCCCGGCACGCGGACGTGGCCCTGGTGACAGGGCCGGTGACCAAGAACATGGCCGAGCCGCTGCGCCGCACGGTCGCCGCGATGGGCGAGCCGCGCCTGGTGGTCGCTGTCGGCGACTGCGCGATCAACTGCGGGGAGTTCGCGGGCGGGTACGGCGTCGAGGGCGCCGTCTGCGACGTCGTACCGGTGGATCTGACCGTGCCTGGCTGCCCGCCGGAGCCGGAGAAGATCATCGCTGCGCTGCGGAGGGTGACCGGGCGGTGAGCATGATCCCGGCCGCCCTCGCGACGGCCACCGCACTGGGCGGGGCGGGCGCTGCGGCCGGGCCGGTCCTGCCACAGCGGGTGCGCGGCGCAGTGGTGGGGGTGCTGACGGCGGGCGTGGGGGTGGCCGGTGGTGCGTCGGGTGTGGCTGCACTGGGCGGGAGCCGCTGGTCGGACCAGGTACCCGGGCTGCTGCCGCTGGCCGGTGCGCACTTCGCGGTGGACGCCCTGTCCGGGCTGTTCATGGCGGTGGCCGGAGCCGTGGTGGCGGCGGTGGCGGTCTACGGCGTCGGCTATGTGGCCGGGCACGGCGCGCACGGCCTCGGCTCACGCGGCGCGCAGGCACTGCTGCCGCTGTTCTCACTGAGCCTGGTCCTGGTGCCGGCGGCGGCCTCGGTGTCGACGTTCCTGCTGCTGTGGGAGCTGATGGCGCTCACCTCGCTGCTGCTTGTCCTGGCCGAGCACCGGGCCCGGCCCGCCGTGCGGGAGGCGGCCCTCTGGTACGCGGTCATGACCCACCTGGGGCTCGTCCTGCTCCTGGTGGGCTTCATGGTGTACGTCGCCCAGGCGGGCGGCGAGACCTTCGCCGCCCTGCGCTTGGGGACCGGCGGCATGTCGCCGACCGTCCGTGGTCTGGTGTTCGTGCTCACCGCCGTGGCATTCACGTCGAAGGCGGGTCTGGTGCCGCTGCACGCCTGGCTGCCGCGGGCGCATCCCGAGGCGCCCAGCGCGGTGTCGGCGTTGATGAGCGCGGCCATGGTCAACCTCGGGGTCTACGGCCTCGTCCGCGTCGGGTTCGATCTGCTGGGCGGGGGACCGGCCTGGTGGTGGCTGCTGGTGATGGCCATGGGCGGCCTCTCGGCGGTGTACGGAATCCTGCAGGCCGCCATGGCCTCCGACCTCAAACGGCTGCTGGCCTACTCCACCTGCGAGAACATGGGGCTGGTCGTGCTCGGCGTCGGCGCGGCCGGCCTGTACGCCCACGCCGGGAACAGGGCGCTGGCCGGGCTGGCGCTGGCGGCGGCGCTGCTGCATGTCGTCAACCACGCCGCGTTCAAGGCCCTGCTGTTCACGGGCGCGGGGTCGGTGCTGCGGGCCACCGGCCAGCGGAACCTGGATCTCCTGGGCGGGCTGCGCGCCAAGATGCCCGTGACGGCCGGACTGCTGACGGTCGGCGCGCTGGGCGCGGTGGCGCTGCCGCCCGGCAACGGCTTCATCAGTGAGTGGCTGCTGCTGCAGTCGATGATCCACGGGCTGGCCGTGCCCGGGGTGACCACGGCGATCGTGATGCCGCTGGCGGTGGCGGTGATCGCCTTGTCGGCGGGCCTTGCGGCGTCGGTGTTCGTCAAGGCGCTTGGCGTGGGCTTTTTCGCCCGGCCGCGCGGCGAAGGAGCCGCCGCGGCCAAGGAATCGCCCGTGCTGATGCTGGCCGGGATGGGGCTGCTCGCGGCCCTGTGCGCGGTGCTGGCCCTGGTGCCGGGCCTGCTGGGCGAGGGCCTGCACCGCGCGGTCGCGGCGGTCGGGTTCGCGGGGACGGGGCCGGTGTCCGGTGGCGGGCTGCGGGTGCGGCTGGAGGAGGTGTCCGCCACGCTTTCCCCGCTGTGGGTGGTGGCGGCGCTGGTGGTCGCGCTGGGCGCGGTCATGGCGACGGCGGGGTGGGCGGCGCGGCGCCGGCAGCGGCGCACGCAGGACCGGTTGTGGGACTGCGGGGGCGGGGCGCCGACCCCACGCATGGCTTATACGGCCACCTCGTTCGCCGAGCCGCTGCAGCGGGTCTTCGACGATGTGCTCGCCCCCGAGCAGGACGTGGACGTCACTCCGGTGCGCGAGTCGGCGTACCTGGTGGAACGGGTGAAGTTCCGCAACCGGGTGCCCGACCGCATCGAGCACCGCCTGTACCGGCCGGTCCTCGGCCTGCTGGCCGCGGCCGGGCAGTGGGCGCGGCGGCTGGCGGGCGGCAGTGTGCACGCCTACCTCGGCTACGGCTTCTTCGTGCTGGTCGCCCTGCTTCTGGTGTTGGTGGTGGGCTGGTGAACACGGTCGGATACACGGCGATCGCCCTGCAGGTGGGCGCGGTGGTGGCCGGTGCGCCCCTGCTGACCGGATTGATGCGGCAGACGAGGGCGCGCCTGGAGGGGCGGGTCGGGGCCGGGGTGCTGCAGCCGTGGCGGGACGTGCGCAAGCTGCTGCGCAAGGAACCGATCACCCCCGTCGGCACCGGACCCGCTTTCCGCTGGGCGCCGCTGCTCCTGGTCGCCACCTCGCTGGTGCTGGCCGTCCTGGTGCCGCTGATCTCCACCAACACGCCGGTGCGTGCACGGGCGGATCTGATCGTGGTGGTGGCGCTGCTGGCGCTGGGCACGCTGGCGCTGGCGCTCGGGGGGCTGGACACCGGCACCGCGTTCGGCGGCATGGGCGCCTCCCGGGAGATGACCATCGCCGCGCTGGTGGAGCCGACCATCTTGATGGCGGTGTTCGCGCTGTCGATTCCGGCCGGGTCGACCAACCTGCCGGTCATCGTCGCCGGGGCCGCGGGCCAGCCGGCCCGGCTGGCTTCCCCGGCCGGGCTGCTGGCGATCGCCGCGCTCGCCGTGGCGGTGCTGGCCGAGAGCGGCCGGCTGCCGGTGGACAACCCCGCCACCCACCTGGAGCTGACCATGGTCCACGAGGCCATGGTGCTGGAGTACGCGGGCCCGGACCTGGCGCTGGTCGAGTTCGGTGCCCAGCTGCGGCTGACCGTGCTGCTGGGGCTGTTGGCCTCGTTGTTCGCGCCGTGGGGGATCGCCACCGGCGCCTCCCTCACGGCCGTGCTGCTGGCCCTGCTGCTGGTGGTGCTCAAGGTGATGGTCCTGGGCATGGCGCTGGCGGCGGCGGAGGTGTTCTGGGCCAAGGTGCGGCTCTTCCGCGTACCCGAACTCCTGGCCGGCTCCTTCCTGCTGGCGCTGCTGGCGGTGACCGTTTCGTACTTCCTGGGCGGAGAGGGGGGACAGTGATGAGCGAGGGTCTGTTCACCCAGTTGCTGGATCTGGCCTGCGGGGCGTTTCTGCTGGCCGCGGTGGTGGTGCTGTGGCGGCGCGAACTCGCCGCGATCGTCCGGATCTTCGCCCTCCAAGGGGTCGCGCTCGCGGTCATCGCCCTGGTGCTCGGGCTGCACGAGGACCGGTGGGGCCTGATCGTGGTGGCCGTGGGGATCGGCGCCCTGCGGGCCGGCCTGCTGCCGTACCTGATCCGCCGTGCCCTGAGAGCGTTCGTCGCGGAGCAGAACGGCGGGGATGGCGGGCTCGGCAGGCACGGCGGGAGCGAGGAGGCGCGCGAGACCCAGCCGCTGGTCAACGTCGCCGCGTCCTTGCTCACCGCCGCCGCGCTGACCCTGCTCGCCTACGCCGTCGCCAGCCCCCTCGTCGAGCTCGATCCGACCCCGGCCACCCGTGCCCTTCCGGTCGGCCTGGCCGTCGTGCTGATCGGTTTCTTCGTCCTGGTCACCCGGCGCCGCGCGCTGGCCCAGGTGGTCGGGTTCCTGCTGCTGGACAACGGCATCACCGCGACCGCGTTCCTGGCCGCCTCGGGGGTGCCGCTGATCGTCGAACTCGGCGTCTCCTTCGACGTGCTGCTCGCCGTCCTGGTCCTGCAGGTGCTCACCCTGCGGGTGCGGGAGGCGTTCGGCACCACCGACATCGACGACCTGCGGGAGCTGCACGACTGATGACCCCTGCAACGACCGCGCTCCTGCTCACCGCGCCCGCCGCCGTACCGCTGGTGATGTCCGCCGCGTACGGACTGACCGCGTTCGTCAGGCATGAAGTGCCTCAGCCACAGCTCGTGGAGAAACCGCGGCTTGCCAAGAAGGCTGTCGCTGTGGGGGTGGCTACGGGCCCGTCGCCCACGGGGAAAGCAGCAGATGCCGGGGAGCCGCTTGTCGAGTCCCCGGCACCGAGACGCCACACCGCCGACTGGGCCGCACTCGCCTCCCCGGCGGTGATTCTCACCTGCGCGGCGCTGCTGGCCGCGGACCGCGTCGGCGGCGGGTCCGTGTCCGCGTACTCCGGGCTGCTGCGTGCCGACGCCCTGACGGTCTGGATGCTGCTGGTCGTCGGCGCCGTCGCCCTCATCGCCTGCGCCTCGGCGCCCGCCCATCTGGCGGGGGAACGGGCCGCCGGCAGCGCGACGGCATGGACCGTGTGGCGCTACCACATGCTGGTACAGGCGTTCCTCGGCACGATGTGCCTGGCCGTGGTGAGCGCGAACCTGGGCGTGCTGTGGGTGGCGATCGAGGCGACCACCGTCGTTACGGCGTTCCTGGTGGGCCACCGCCGTACCCGTACCTCCGTCGAGGCCGCGTGGAAGTACGTGGTGATCTGCTCGGCCGGCATTGCGCTCGCCTTCCTCGGCACCGTGCTCCTCTACTACGCCGCCCGCCAGGCCGGCATCGCCGAGGCATGGGCCCTGGACTGGCCCACGCTGCTCGCCCGCGCCGACCGCCTCGACCCGGCGGTCACCCGGCTCGGCATCACCCTCGTCGTCCTCGGCTACGGCGCCAAGGCGGGCCTGGTGCCGCTGCACGCCTGGCTGCCCGACGCCCACAGCCAGGCCCCCGCCCCGGTCTCGGCGCTGATGTCCGGGGTGCTGCTGTCGGTCGCCTTCGCCGCGATCCTGCGCTACCGCGTCATCGCCGACGCCGCCCTCGGCCCGGACTTCACCCGCGTCCTGCTTGCCGGCATCGCGCTGCTCACCCTCGCCCTCGCGGCCGGCCTGCTGCTGGCCCAGCGGGACTACAAGCGGATGCTGGCCTACTCCAGCATGGAACACATGAGCCTGGTCGCCCTGGCCACGGCGATCGGCAGCCCGCTCGCCCTGGCCGCCGCCCTGCTGCACATCGCCGGGCACGGGCTGGCCAAGGCCACCGCGTTCTGCGGCTCCGGGCAGATCCTGCAGTTGCGCGGCACCTCACGGATCGGGCGGGTGCGCGGACTGCTCACCCAATCACCCTGGCTGGGCGCGCTGTTCGGGCTCGCGGTGGTGGCACTGCTGGGCTTCCCGCCGTTCAGCCTCTTCGCCTCCGAACTCGGCATCGCCCGCGCCGGATTCGCGGCCGGCGCGGGCCTGGGCTGGGCCACGGCCACCGCCTTGGCTCTGGTCCTGATCGCCTTCGCGGCACTGGCCACCCGCACCGCACGCATGCTGCTCGGACCCGGGGAGCCGACCGGGGAAAACCCCTCCGCTCTGTGGCCGCTCACCCTGGGTCTGGTGGCCTGCGCCGCCCTCGGTATCGCCGTCGGCCCGCTGGGCGACCTGCTCACTCAGGCCGCCGCCGTCCTGGAAAGGCCCTGACCGATGCGCACCGTGCACGACGTCGCCGCCGCCGAACTGCCCAAGCGGGCCGAGGCGCTGCTGCGCGAGGGGAGGCGCCTGGCCCTGGTCGCCGCCCACCACGACGCAGACGCCGTCCGGGTCGTGTATCTCTTCGTCTCCGGGCCGCCCGACACCCGCATCGAACTGCACATGCGCCTCGACCCCGCCCGGCCCGAGGTGCCCAGCCTGGCCCATCTCTCCTTCCCCGCCGGCCGGTTCGAGCGCGAGATGCACGACCTGCACGGCATCGTGCCCCTCGACCACCCGCTGCCCCGCCGCCTGGTCCGCCACTTCCACTGGCCGCGCGGCTGGTACCCGATGCACCCCGACGCCGGGGAGGCACCCGCCTTCGGCGAGCAGGAAGGCCCCTACCCCTTCCTGGAGGTCACGGGTGACGGCGTCTACGAGATCCCCGTGGGCCCCGTGCACGCCGGGATCATCGAACCCGGCCACTTCCGCTTCTCCGTCGTAGGCGAGACCATCCTCAAACTCAAGGCACGCCTCTGGTTCGTCCACAAGGGCATCGAGAAGCTCTTCCAGGGCCGCTCGGTGGCCGCTGGGCTGCCGCTGGCAGAGCGCATCAGCGGCGACACCGCCGTCGGCCACGCCCTCGCGTACTGCCTGGCCGTGGAGGAGGCCACCGGCACATCCGTCCCCGAACAGGCCCAGTGCGCCCGCGCCCTGCTGCTCGAACTGGAGCGCCTCCACAACCACGTCGCCGACCTCGGCATGCTCTGCAACGACGTCGGATACGGCATCCTCAACGCTCACGCCCAGCGCGTGCGCGAACAACTCCTGCGCCTCAACCACACGGTGACCGGGCACCGTCTGCTGCGCGGCGGCGTCGTTCTCGGTGGCAGCGCCCTGCACCACCTGCCCAGCCGTCATCAGATGGACGCCGTCGGCGCCGACATCCGCGAGATCGTACGGCTGGCGCTGGGCCACTCCACCGTCCACGACCGCTTCACCGGCACCGCGGTTCTCCCCTCCGAGGCCGCCCGTGACCTCGGCTGTCTCGGCTACATCGCCCGCGCCAGCGGCCTGAACCTGGACGCCCGCATCGCCCACCCCCTCGCCCCGCACGGCCGGCCGACCCACGTCCCCGTCCACACCACCTGTGACGTCCTGGCCCGCTTCCTGGTCCGCGCCGAGGAGATCGACGCCTCCCTCGCACTGATCCGAGAACTGACCGACTGTGTCGCCACCGGCGCGGTCCTCGGGCCCACGGCCGTCCCCGGGCAGGGACCGCGCAGCGGCGTGGGCCTTGTCGAGGGCTGGCGCGGCACCATCGCCACCCGCGCCGAACTCGCCGCCGACGGCACCCTGAAGCGGGTCAAGCCGGTCGACCCGTCCTTCTTCAACTGGCCCGCACTGCCGGTCGCCCTGAACGACACGATCGTCCCGGACTTTCCGCTGACCAACAAAAGCTTCAACCTCTCCTACGCCGGCAATGACCTGTGAACCGGTCGACAGGGCCTAGAAGCGTCCTGAAGATCTTGAAAATGCGCCCGGCTTGCCCTACTTGATGGCGATTGACATTTACCGGCAATCCAGGGTGAGTCGGGCGGCCAGAGCAAGATCTTCAGCGGTCTCCTAGTGTCCTGAGTCTTTGATTCGGTTCAGATATCCGGTGAGGCGTTCGAAGATCTCGTCAGCGGTCTTCGTCCAGACGAAGGGCTTGGGGTTGTCGTTCCAGTCGGCGATCCAGGTCCGGATGTCCTTCTCCAGGGCTTGGACGTTCCTGTGGACGCCACGCCGTATCTGCTTGTCCGTCAGCAGGGCGAACCAGCGCTCCACTTGGTTGAGCCAGGAGGCGCTGGTCGGGGTGAAGTGCATGTGGAACCGCGGATGGGCCAGCAGCCACTTCTGGATCGCGGGCGTCTTGTGGGTGGCGTAGTTGTCGCAGATCAGGTGGACGTCGAGATGGTCGGGGACCTCCTTGTCCAGCTTGGCCAGGAACTTCTTGAACTCCACCGCGCGGTGCCGGCGGTGGAGCGAGCTGATGACCTCGCCGGTGGCCGCGTTCAGGGCGGCGAACAGGGTCGTCACGCCGCCGCGCAGGTAGTCGTGGGTGCGGCGCTCGGGCATGCCCGGCATCATCGGCAGCACCGGTGCCGACCGGTCCAGTGCCTGGATCTGCGACTTCTCGTCCACACAGAGGACGATGGCCCGCTCGGGCGGGTCCAGGTACAGGCCGACGACGTCGCGGACCTTCTCGATGAACTGCGGGTCCTTGGACAGCTTGAAGGTGTCCACCAGATGCGGTTTGAGGCCGAAGGTCCGCCAGATCCGCGAGATGGTGGACTGGCTCAGGCCGCTGGCCGCGGCCATTCCCCGCGTCGACCAGTGCGTGGCGTTCTTCGGGGTGGTCTCCAGGGTCCGCACGACCACCTCCTCGACCTTTTCGTCGCTCACCGTGCGGGGCGGGCCGGGCCGCGGCTCGTCGGACAGGCCCTGGAGCCGGTCGGCCGCGAACCGCCTGCGCCACTTGGCCACCGTGACCGGGTGGACCCCAAGCTCCGCTCCCACCGCGGTGTTCGAACCACCCTCAGCACACGCAAGCACGATCCGGCACCGCAACGCCAGAGCCTGCGAGGACGTTGCTCGCCGCGACCAGCGCAGCAGCGTCTCTCGCTCCTCATCCGTCAGGACCACTTCGACCGTCGGCCGACCCATACGCGCCATGAGCCCAGCCTACTTCTTTAGCGAAATAAAGACTCAGGACACTAGGCAGGCAGTGCGTCCCAGGCCGACGATGACCATCCCGCAGTGAAGCAGCCAGACCGGTCAGCCGGGACTGAAGCGAAAGGACGTTCCGCAGCAACATCATCCCCGGCAGCGCCCGCTCCTGTTGCCTCGCGTCCTCTCGCTCGACAACGAGCCGTGCAGGCACACGACAGGGACGTGTCGGTCCATCGCCTCTGCTCACATGCCAAGCGGAGTTTCGGATGGCGCCATCCTTTGCCAGGTCTGTCCATACTTGGACCCCGTGCAGACATCGCTCGTAGTGGTGCGGGGCGAGTGTGCTGCCCGGGCCGGACCACGACCCCGCCGATGGTCTACCTCACCGGCCCGGCGCCCGGCTGATCGTCAAAGTGATCGGTGTCCACTGCTCACAGCACGTAATCTCTCGGTGACGACCGGCACGTCACGGACGAGTACCTGTACCCGGATTCACGGCCCCGGACGAGGGTCCGATCTCCGACACAGGCTTGACTCTGTCGGGGATCTTGGAGTTTCCCGGTGCGACGGCATGGTCAACGGGCATGCTCGGGACAGTTCAGGCCGATGAAGCTGTCGAGGTGTCCGTTGTCTCTTCGCCCTCGTTCCGGTGAGCAGGTCCCGTCTCTGACTGCGCGGGTCGCGCGGGCGAGCAACCCGGGCGGCACGACGGCGATATGGGTGCGGGACCGGCAGGACGGGCTGTGGCGCGACGAAGACTTCGCCGACTGGTACCCGCGGGACGGACGTCCGGGTCTGTCGCCTACTCAGCTGGCCACCGTCTGTGTGCTGCAGTTCCTGCTCGGCCTGTCGGACCGGCAGGCCGCCGAGTCGGTCCGCTGCCGCATCGACTTCACATATGCGATGGCCATGGAACTGGACGATCCCGGCTTCCACCACAGCGTGCTGGCCGACTTCCGGGACCGTCTCGCCGAGGACGGCCGCGCCGACCGCCTCCTCGACCTCCAGGCCCAAGACCAGAATCCTCGCCACCGGAAACGACGCCGTCCGGCTCCTGGAACACCTCTACCGGCACGGAGCTCACCGCACGTCCGGTCCTCGCGTCCAGGCTCTGCGCCAGATCATGGTGCAGAACTACCACCGTGACGCCGCGGGACACCTGCGCCGGCGCACCCCTGAGAAGGAAGGCGGGCCCGGACTGCCGCCCTCCGGGACGAGGGCGTTTGACGTGGACGGCGTACGTCGTGTCGTCAGCCGCATGCTCGACGACAAGCTGGAAGTGTGGCGCGACAGTGCAGGCCACGCGGACGACGTACTCGACGAGACCAACGGGAAGGTGATTCCGCGGACGCCGGATGAGGTCCTGATCTGGGACGGACTCGGCGCGGTGATGCCGCTGGGCTACCCAGCGATCACCAAGCCCATCGACGGCGTGGTCATCAACGAACCGCCGACAACTGACTACCAAGCCGTACTGCCGGTCGAGACCCCGGAGTTGAAGCCGGACGCTGTTGTGCGGATCGCGGGCTCGATTCGCCCCGGCGGGCCGCGTGACCCGCAACTCTTCGGCGTCGTAACCGGCGTCGAAGACGATGAGGATGTCGCGGTCCTCCTGGCTTGTCTCTGTCGGAGGCCCGCAGGTGGACGGGTGGCACGTGCCGCTGGGGGTGATCCGGCTGATCGCCGAGGTGAGCGTTCTCGGGGCCGAGCCGGAGGATGTGGCGGCTCCATGCGGCCGCGATGTACCCCAGGGGAACCGTTCCTGCCGCTCCTGTCGTGCTCGTCCTCGATTTCATCATGTCTCGACGATCTCGGTCCGAAGGCGCCCCGGACATCCGGGCACCGCCCTGATCCGACCCCGGCCTTCCCCTTACGGGACCTGGACTCACAACCCGTACATGACGAGGGGCGGCGGACCGGGACCCCGTCCGCCGCCCCGCTCACCGGGTCAACTCACCCCGTCAGTGCCCCTTGAAAACAGGCGCCCTCTTCTCCATGAACGCGCTCATCCCCTCCCTCTGGTCCTCCGTCGCGAACAGCGCATGGAACACGCGCCGTTCGAAAAGAAGCCCGTCGCGCAGACCGGTCTCCAGGGCCCGGTCGACCGACTCGCGGGCGGCCGTGACGGCGTGGCTGCCGTAGGAGGCAACTGTCGCGGCGGCTTCCGTGCCCTCGGCGAGGACGCGGTCGTCTGGGACCACCCGCGACACCAGGCCCGAGGCCTCCGCCTCGCGGGCGTTCATCGTGCGGCCTGTGAGGATCAGGTCCATGGCCTTGGCACGGCCGACCAGGCGGGTGAGCCGCTGGGTGCCGCCGATGCCGGGGATCACGCCGAGCTTGATCTCCGGCTGGCCGAAGACCGCTGACTCGCCCGCGATGATCAGGTCACACATCATCGCGAGTTCGCAACCGCCGCCCAGCGCGTAGCCGTTGACCGCCGCGATCTTCGGCGTCCGGAATCCGGCGAACTCCTCCCAGCCCGCGAAGTAGTCCTCCGCGGCCATGTCCACGGCAGACTTCCCGGCCATCTCCTTGATGTCGGCACCGGCCGCGAATACCTTGTCCGAACCGGTGACGACGAAGCAGCCGACATCCGGGTCGCGGTCCAACGGACGCAGTGCGTCGAGGAGTTCGGCCAGCAGCTCGCTGCTGAGGGCGTTCAGGACGTGCGGCCGGTGGAGTCGTACCGTGACGACGCGGTCATGACGTTCGACCTTGAGGGTATTCATCGACTCTCCCTCTCTCCTTCTCTCCTGACGGTCTGTTACGAATCCCAGATCGCGCCGTACGCGGGAATGCCGCGCTGCTCGAGACCGTGAACGACCTGCCAGGTCAGCTTCTTGTTGGAGATGCAGATGACAGCTTCGGCACCGAAGTCGCGGTACGCGGTGTACGCGAGCCGCACCATGTCCGGTTTGCCGTGCTGCGAGGTGTCCCAGACCAGCGCGTTCGGCTGGACGGCGAGGATCTCGTCGACCAGGCCGTCGCCATAGGTCCTGCGGGGATCACGCGTCGCCCACACGAGCCGTGAAGGCACCTCGGCGGCCAGCAGATGCGGCAGGCAGGGACCGATACCGCTGCCGGTGGCGACGTAGATCACCTTGCTGAACAGGGTCTCGATATTGGCGACCCCTGCCGTGGTGATGCCCTTGACCCAGACCTTCGGGGGCGCGTCGTCGATGAACGAGCCCGTCCAGTCGCCCGCACGGGAGATGGTCAGCCGGAAGCCGGGTTCGCCGGGTGAGGGCACGTTGGCGAAGGAGTGCCACTCGGTGAGCGGGCTGCGGCTGATGGCGGTGGAGGACCCCGCGAAGGGGGTCACGCCGTGGTCGAATCGGGCCAACGCGACGTGCGTGGAGGGCCGTTCGATCCGTACGTCCACCTTGCGCAGCCGCAGCCAGGGCAGGGCGACGCTGAAGGTGACCACGGCCAGCACCCCGAGGGCGACCGGCCCCTGCGCGCCCAGCAGCGTGTGCGTCCAGAACAGTGCGAGGGCGCTCCAGCCGCCGAAGCGGTGGATCTTCTCGAAGTGGTCGTGGAAGCGGGAGCGGAAGGGTGGCAGCGCGGTGACGACGATGACGACGAGCAGGACGACGAGGACCCAACTCACCGTGATGAGTGGCAGGGGGGCGCCATCGACGGTCACCACGACCGCCCCCGCGAGGAACCACACGGCTCCGGCCAGTGCCCCGCCCACGTGCAGTCCGCCGAAGTGGTACACCTTCCCGAGCGTCCACCGCGCCTTCAGCGGCCAGCTGTTCGGAGCCCAAGTCGCGAGCCGGAAGAAGAGGTTGATGACGTACTGCTGCCGTACAACCACGGCGAGCGCGAGGTTCACGAGGGACGCGTAGCCGATGGATTCGGCGTTCGGCGTCCAACTCGTCGCCAGCAAGCCGATGTTGGCCAGTATCACCAGGGCTGCCAGGCGGTTGTAGTGCATCAGGCGGGGGTGCTTGAGGAGGCGACGGGGCGCGGACGTGAGCGGAGGGAGTTCGGCGAGAGCCGCGGGAGGGGCGGGAGGCGCTGCGCGCGTGGCGCCTCCCGCCTCCACGGTTGAGGCCTCAGCGGACGAGGTCTCAACGGACGACGTCATCAGGCTGCCCCCTCTCGCACCGCCGGCACCGGCAGCAGGGGTGCTCCCTCGCCATGAACCGTCACCGCCGGCGCGGAGTGCCGTGCGGCCTCCTCCCGCTCTGCCGCCAGCCGAAGCAGTGCCGCCCGGTCGACCTTGCCCCGGTCCGTCTCCGGCAGAGCGGCCACGGGGAGGACCGTGGCCGGCACGCAGTAGTACGGCAGTACATCGGCCACCGCGCGCCGGGCCGCGTCCGGGTCGACGTCGGCCGGGCAGACGAAGGAGATCAGGCTGCGGGCGTCCCGCCTGAGCGTGACGGCGCGGGAGCAGCCCGCCACCGACTCCAGCACCGAGGAGACGGAGTCGAGTTCCACGCGGAAGCCGCGGACCTTGACCTGGTCGTCGGTACGGCCCAGATGTTCGAGTTCGCCGTCGGGCGTCCAGCGGCCGAGGTCGCGGGTACGGAACATGCGGTGCCCGCCGCCGAGGAAGGGGTCGGGGGCGTACCGCTCGGCGTTCAGCGCCTCGTTGTTCAAGTAGCCCGCCGATACGCAGTCGCCTCCGGCCCACATCTCGCCGACCTCCCCGATGGGCAGCGCACGCCGGTGCTCATCGAGAACGTACACCGTGTTGTTGGGGGTGGGGCGGCCGATCGTGAGCAGTGTGTCGTCCACGTGGTGGTGGCGCATCGTGTTGACGATCGTCGTTTCCGTGGGCCCGCAGGAGTTGTGGAAGGCGGACCGCCGGGCCCAGGCGTCCGCGAGCGGGCGCGGGCACGGTTCGCCCGCGACCGCCACCGTCCGCACACGGGGGCAGTCCGCCGGGTCGATCCCGGACAGCACCGTCGGCGTCGCGATCAGCACGTCCGCCGTACGGGCCGCCGCCGCGACGTCCTTGCCGCGGACGACGAGCGTGCCGCCGTGGGCCAGACAGCCGAGGATCTCCCAGGCGGCCATGTCGAAGGCGATGTTGAGGAGCTGGGCGACCCGGTCGCCGGGGCGGATGCCCAGGTCACCGGGCTCGGTGAGGAGGATGTTAGCGACGTTGCGGTGGGTGACCTTCACCCCGTTGGGCTTGCCGGTCGTGCCGGAGGTGAACAGGACATAGCACCCGTCATCGGGGCGCACGGGCCGCTCGAGACGGACCGGCCCTTCCGCGGGGAGGTTGGCGAGATCGTCGTCGTCGAGCGTGATCAGGCGGTGTCCGGCGTCAGCCGGAGGCACCCGCAGCATGTGCTCCGACTGAGTGAGGACGACCCGGGTTCCGGCGGTGCGGATGACGTGCCGCAGTTGACCGGCGGGCGTGAGGCCGATGTCCTGCGGGACGTACGCGGCGCCGGCCTTCAGCGTGCCGAGCAGTCCGACGAGCATCGGGATGGAGCGGCGTACGAAGAGGCCGACGTGATCGCCGGGCCGTACGCCCTCCCGTACGAGTCTGGCCGCGAGCCGGTCGGCACGACGGTTCAGCTCGCCGTACGTGATCGTCGTGCCCTGGTGCTCGGCGGCGACTGCGTGCGGCGCGGCGGTGGCCCGCCGTTCGACGGCGTGGTGGACGAGGGGGTCGGGGACGCGGACTTCAGGACCTTGGCCGAACTGCCAGAACAGGGCCCTGTCTCGGAGGGACAGATGGCTCAGGGGCATGCTTCACAGACCTCCTGGCTGTGTGGGGAGAAGACGCCTCGGGCGACTGAACGCTGACGTGCGTCGGTATGTCGAGCATCGTGCGGAGGTGCAGGGCCGCAACACCGGAGTGCGGTGGCGGCTCCAATAGCTTCAACGTTCAACGTGGGCTGCGTCACTGGGAAAACAAGTCACATGACTGGACTGAAAGCACATCGACAGCTTCCGTACGGGCAGTCGACAGGAACCTCGCGTGCAGCGTGTGTAACGCCACATGTTGATCGAGTGGGATGTTGCCCACTCGATTCCTGATGTTCGTCGTCGCTGGTTGGTGAGCGGATTGCCCGCGTCGAGGGGGAGGTGGATGGGGACGCCGATCTGCCCTGCCCCGACAGCTGCTCGCCGTCGCCGACTGCAAGAGGGCTCTCGGGCTCGCTCAGTGACGGGATTGGCGCACTGGCATCCACCCCATGCCTGCGTTCTGATCCGCTGTCATGGACGGGAGCGCAGCGACGGTCTTGGCAAACTCGACGCAGTCGTGCGCGAGCGCTCCTCCGGGAAGACCGTCACCGAGGTGGCCCGGCAGCCTGGGGTCAGCGCCGAGGGCCTGCGGAACTGGGTCAACAGGATGAGATCGACCGTAGTCAGGGGCACCGGGAGCTGCCGACAGCCGAACGGGAAGAGCTGCGCCGGCTGCGGAGGCCGGCCGCCGGGCAGGCGGAGACGAACCAGGCGCTGCGCAAAGCGGCGGTCTTCTTCGCGAAGGAGAGCGAACGACGAGCGAGGTGTACGCGTTCATCGAGGCGGAGAAGACTGGTCTGGTCGGCGTGCTCGGTTCTCGTCGAGCGAGCCCGTTCGGCCGCTGTCCGGTGGCGCCCTGTCCTGAGTGCGTCGGTCTGCTCGACGACCGCCCGCGCCGCGGATCGGTCTCGTCATGGAAGCCCTTGGCGGACGGGAAGAGCAGGTTCAGCTCGTCGGCCGCAGGCTTCAACTCGTCCGGAGGAATGAAGCCAGGGAGAATCACGAAACCGACTTCACGCGGCTCCTGTGCCGCTTCTGTGAGATCCATCGGGCCGGGATGATTACGGCGAGACGCGGGCAATCGGTTCCTCGGTAGGTCGTGCGGCTCCGGACCGGAGGATCTTCGACTTCCGCCCCGCCCCGCCTTGCAGAAGCCGGCGCGGCACCCCGAGCCCCGAGTGATGGGGTCGTGGTCCACCTGGTCATGCGTTGGGCACAGGGGTCCGCGACCGGGATGATGAGTGAGCTGGCTGCGTCGATCGTGGTACTGCTGGAGAACGGCTTCGACGTCACGGTCTTCGACAAGTACCGGCAGGTCGGCGGAGTTTGGTCATCAGGAGGCTGCTACGACGGGCTGGCCAACCAGTCCGCGCTCCGCATCTTCGAGTTCGCGGACCTGCCCAACCGTTTGCACTTCGCCAGCGCGGCGGACACGCAACGCTACTTGGAGAACTATGCCGAGACCTTCTGCGTGCTGGACCGCGTTCGACCCGGCACCGAGGTGATCTCCATCCCCCGGTGGACGGCCCTGGGCGGGTGGGCGCCTCCGGCTGGTCGATCGACTCTCGGCCCGCTGGGGCCAAGGCGGCGGAGGTTCATCGCGAAACATTCGACATGCCTCGACTGTCATCCGTGCGTTCACCGGTGGCCACGTGGGGGGCTTTCTCACAGCCGGGTGTCATTTCCGTCTGTCGGACAGCTGTGAGCCGACTGAGAGGCCACTGCTATGCACGACCGGTTTCTTGATGCCACCGGGGCGAACGGCCCCCGGGCGAAACACCCGAACCAGTCGCCGAGCAGGAATGGGGACACCCATTCACATGCGATCCCCATCGTTCCTGTCTGACGCGGCACGCACTGTTCAGTCAGCCCGAGGCACCAGCAGTGCCACCACAGGCACCTCTGCCGGTCCACCTAGCACCCAGGAAAGACGCAGATGAAACCGACACCATCCCAAAAAGACCACCATGTCCTCGACCGAGGCGTTGGAGACCCCGAGCGTGAAGTGCTCCCCCGACCACTACGAAACCTTCCACTACCTCGGCCGCTGGTAGCAGCGGGCGCGCCCGCCGGGCGCGCGCCTCCGCTCCCCTCCTCCCAGCCCGGAAGAACGACATGAACACCACCGCGCACTGCATCCGCCCCCTGTCCGGGTCGGAGACGGTCCCCGCGGGTGCCAAGGAGATCCTCGGCACCCGCTGTCGCACCAACATCGACCTGTTCGCCGAGTGGGCCTCGGTGTTCGGCTTCCCGACCTGGTTCGGCCGCGACTGGAGCGCGTTCGAGGACTGCCTGCGCACCCTGGCCGAGGCCGACGAGTCCGGCCCGGTGACGCTCGTGCTCCGCAACGCTGCCCTGCTCCTGGAGGACGAGGACCCGGGGCAACTCGGCATCCTCCTGGACATCCTGGGCGGCAGCGACTTCGGCCTGCTCCTCCTGGACGACTCCGCCGACGACCTGGACCAGCTGGCCCGGCGCATGACGGCGGCAGGCTTCACCCCGCCACCGATGCCGGAAGGCTGAACACCGCCCGCGCCCTGCCCTCCGGACGGTTTCGCACCGCACCCAGTGCACTTCCACCGCCGACAGCCCCGCACCGTGGGCTTTCCCCCGCGGGAGCAATCCGTGAACCTGAGCGGCCCGTTGGACTCCAGCAGGGTCGTGCGCTCCTGAGTGCCGAAAACAAAGCGAAGTCCGCCGTTCGGGAGCGTTTCTCTCTCGCCGGATCAAATTACCCGGCGCACCATTCGCGGCCGTCCAACCGGACGTGCCCGCAACACTGAAATGAAAGGGAAGGCATGCAAATAAGAAACGTGGTCCAGGCGGTTCGCTCCCGTCTCGGATCCACACAGAGCCGGGGCCGCACGTCCCCCGAGATCGGCGCCGTCGCGGCCAAGCGGAGCCCGCGCAGGATGATGGCCCTCGCCCTGGCCGCCTTCCTGGCAGCCGTGCCGATGTCGGCCGCCGTCCAGACCGCCGCCGCGCCCAAGGCCCACGCTGCCGTCGACGACCGATACGGCTGGGTCCGCAACGCGGCCGCGGTGGCGGCTCTCGCCTTCTGGCGGGACAGGGCGCACTGGCCCGCCACCGGCCCCCAAAACGCCATGTACCACACGCCCAACGGGGATGTCATCAACGGGGGCGGGGTCTACCAGGACCGCGACCAGCAACTGCGCACCTGGATCGGGCACGAGACCGGCAACTGGGGGGCAATGAATTTCCGGGAGTACGACGCCGCGGCCAGGCACAACTCGTGGGACAACCGGGGTGCGATGCGATATATCCTCAACGTGGAATACGGCCTCGTCTTCCGCACTGACGACCACTACGGCAACTTCACCCTGATCAACTGGGGAACCGACGGCCCCGCCTATTTCCCCGACCACGTGTTCTGCTACGAGAACCCCAGTTGGCAGGGTAACAACAGGCGGATCGTCCTCCACCAGGTACGCCAGTACTCTTACGAGATTGGTGGCGACACTCCTGGGGAGGCAATGTCCGTAGAATACATGCGGGACTGGGAATGGTGGCACTCCGGCGACCGGAGGTACTACCATGATGACCGTGCAAACAATTACCGCCAGGGCATGAGCTTCCCTGTGCAGCAGGCTCTCTGGTTCCACAGGGACCCCAGCCAAATCTGCAGGCAATTCACCGGTTTCAACTACGGAACCACGTAGTAGCCGCAAGGCCGCGAAGCGACCACCGCCAGGCCCGTCACGGCCGACCGGATCGGGGCCCCAGGGGAGCACAGTTTCCCCTGGGGCCCCTTCGCGCTGCCCCGCGTCTGCCTGTCCCTCCCCGTTTGCGAGGATGGCCGTGAGCCCGATCGGCCAGGCTCAAGGCAGAGCGACGCCAGGGCAAGCGCCCTTCTGCCCAGACGGCTTCACCACCTGCTTCGTTCGCCTGGGCGCGCCCGGCCCTCGTGGGATAGCGTGCCGAAGGTGAGCTTTCGACCGAATCACCTCGGCGGGGACGGACGCCGCCTCGGCGCGGAAGCGATGAGCAGGCTGCGCGGAAAGTCGGCCGCCGTCATCGAAGACGGACTCAGCGACGATGAGTTCGCTCGCATCGAGGAGACCTTCGGCTTCCGTTTCGCTGACGACCATCGAGCATTCCTGGCCGCCGGGCTGCCCGTGAATTCCCCTGCCACGCCCCCTGAACCCGGCATCGCCGCCGCCGGCTCGCAGCCCTGGCCCGACTGGCGGCACCATGATCACGACGAACTCCGTCGCCGCCTCGAGTGGCCGGTCGACGGCGTCCTGTTCGACGTGGAGAAGAACCAATTCTGGGTCGAGTCGTGGGGGAAACGCCCCGACCGAGTCGACCAGGCGACCGAGATCGCGCGACGGGCCCTGACACGGGCGCCGGCCATGATTCCGATCTACCGGCACCGGTACCTTCCGGCAGGCGCCGGAACCTGTGGCCATCCCGTGCTGTCCATATGGCAGACCGACATCATCTACTACGGTCTCGACATCGCCGACTACATCGACCGCGAATTCGCCGGCGCCGACCGGCCCCCGGACGGAGCGTCCTGGAACCCGCAGGCCACCGTCGAATTCTGGAAAGACCTGATCTGAGCTCAAGACCGTGCCAGATCGAGTCTTCGAACCTCAAGTGGGCACCGGGACCACTGGAACCGAGCGGACGGGGAATCCACGACCTGGCGGCGGACACCGGCTGGGTGAACATCGGCACCGACCACGACACCGCCGCGTTCGCGGTGGAATCGATCCGCCGCTCGTCGCACGACCAGGGCCACGACGCCTACCCGCAGGCTTCCCGGCTGCTGATCACAGCGGATGCGGGCGGATCCAACGGTTACCGCACTCAAGCCTGGAAACTCCGTCTCGCCCGCCTGGCCACCGAAACCGGCCTGGCCGTCACGGTCTGTCATCTGCCGACGGGCTCGCCGAAGAGGAACAAGATTCTCTTCTCCCACATCACGATGAACTGGCGTGGCTGCCCGCTGACCAGCCACGAAGTCATCCTCGATGCGATCGCCGCGACCACCACCCGCACCGGACTGCGCGTGAAGGCCGAGCTCGACACCAACACCTACCCCACCGCCATCTCGACGTCGGCGACGCCGAGATGGCGGCCCTGCCGCTGACCCGCCACACCTTCCACGGCGACTGGAACTATGCCCTGCATCCCCGGCCGGCCCCTGCCGCCCCGGCACCCCGGAGCAGCAGGTCACCGGTGCCTCAGTGGGATCCGGCACTGCTGTCCGACCCCGAGCTGACCGGAATGTCCCGCCATCAGCTGGACCACCTCGTCCGGGCCCTGGCCTCAGAAGGAGACACCCGACGCGGCCGCCCGTCCCGGCTCGCCTTCCCTGACCAGGTCCTGGCCACCGTGCTCCACCTGCACGTCAGCCTGGCCGCGGACTTGGCTCGATCTACTTTGGCAGAGAGGGAGCGGTCCAGGCCGTGCGTTCACCGGTGGCCACGTGGGGGGCTTTCTCACAGCCGGGTGTCATTTCCGTCTGTCGGACAGCTGTGAGCCGACTGAGAGGCCACTGCTATGCACGACCGGTTTCTTGATGCCAGCGGGGCGAACGGCCCCCGGGCGAAACACCCGAACCAGTCGCCGAGCAGGAATGGGGACACCCATTCACATGCGATCCCCATCGTTCCTGTCTGACGCGGCACGCACTGAGACTCCGCCAAGTTCGTTTCCGCAGTTCAGTGGGGCTGGTGTGATGCGCGGTGAGGTCCTCACGCTGACAGGTGGCGTGATCGTTAGCACGAGATCGTCCGGCGCGGGCGTTCTCGCGGGTTCTGGCGTGAGGTTCGGGGCTGCCGCGTAGGTTCCGCGTCGGGAGGGATGTTCATGACAGACGTGCTGACGTGGACGATCGGGCGGCGGCTTGAGCTGGCGAAACGTGCTGAGCTCCTGCGTAAGGAGCTGGGCGAACTCGAGCTGGAGGTGGCCCGGTTGGAGGCCGCCGAGGTGGTGTTCGGGCAGTGGGCCGAGGCCACCGACGGTGGACGGCGGCCGTCGGGCATCGTGTCGCTGGAGCTGGAGCTGGAGCTGGAGCTGGAGCTGGAGCTGGAGCTGGAGCTGGAGCTGGAGCTGGAGCTGGAGCTGGAGCTGGAGCCGGAGCCGGTCGCTGTGACGGTGGGCCCGGGTGCGGGCGGGATGCGGGTGGTCCCCGATCGTGTCGAGGGGATGGGGCTTCAGGCCCTGACCTCGGAATACCGTCGGATCATGGAGATCGTGGCCGGGTCGGACGGTCCGGTGATGGCCAAGGACGTTGCCGTCGGACTGGGCCGGGAGACGACGCCGGGGAAGATCGAGCCGGTCCGGGGTCAGCTGCGCAAACTCTCCGACCGGGGCTGGCTCGTCCGCACCGCATCGGGCCGCTACCGGCCATGCTGACCAGCGGTGTTGGCGGCCGGACGGGCCGATTCCGGCCGTAACGCGAGGGCCCCCGGCGGGAGTTGGTTGATGTGTGACGAAAGACCAGCCCGCCGAGGGCGCTCAGGATGTTGTCTACCAGGTCCGCCTCCCGCTGTCGAAGCGGACCATCGATCTCGTCGCCGGCCTGATACGCCGGCGCCGCAACCGGATGCGCTCTGTCTGGCGCAAGGCCGAACCCGGTAAGCAGGCCGTCATCGTGCTCGCCGTCCTGCGTCACGACCAGCGCCTGGCCGACATGGCCGGCGGCAACGGTGTCGGGGAGTCCACCGTCCGCTGCGGCGCGCGGTGTCGGCAGAGACCAACGCGCGAGCCGCCACCCGGCGTACCACCAAGCTGGATGCCTCGATCGCATGAAGACACACCGACGTGTGACGTCGTCGACCCGGTCGGTCGTGCCGGGTCGGACAGGCCGGCGACCTTGGTCGCCGGTCTCCGTCGGTGGCAGCCTTCAGCCGGGTACCAGGAACGGGAGCGACCACGAACAGCACCACGTGCGACTTGGCACCAACCGTATCGCCGAGCACGCCTCACTCCACTGCCCAAGGTCTCCCAACACCCCAACGCGCCAAGCTGCACGCCGTCGTCGTGGCCACCGGCAGCAACATCGCCACGCTGCCGGCCGACGAGATTGCGCGGGCGGCGTCGGCCGAAGTCCCTCACGCCGAGTTCGGCGGCCCGTTCGCCCCACACCGGTACACCAGGGACCGGTCATCGTTCGGGAGGCCGGCGACCTCCTCGCCGACGAGCCGGACAACGCCCTGGCCCCCTCGTGTCCATCCTCGGCAACTTCGCCGGTGACTGCGGCGACGAACCACGCCTGCTGCTCGCCCTGGGCGACACGCCTGTACGGCTGTCCCACCTGGGCCGGCGCATGGCGGCAGCAGGGTGATGACGGTCGCTCCCTCGGCTCAGGCGCGCAGCTTGTAGCCGAAACCGCGGACCGTTTCGATACGGTCGCGGCCGATCTTGGTACGCAGCCGCATCACCTGGACGTCCACGACGTGTGTGTCGCCGGACCAGGTGCAGCCCCAGACCCGCTCCAGGAGGATGTCGCGGGTGAGGACCGTGCCGGGCGAAGCCGCGAACTCCCGCAGCAGCTTCAGCTCGGTGGTGGTCAGGTGGATGGGTGCCCCGTCCTTGTACACCTCCAGTGACACCGGGCAGTACACCAGATCCCCGAACCGGCTCGTACGAGTGTCGCGCCGTCGGCCCGCGGGGGCCGTGCGTCGCAGCAGGGCGCGCACGCGGGCGAGCAGGACCGTTCCGTCGAAGGGCTTGGCGAGGCAGTCGTCGGCGCCCGCTTCCAGGCCCCTGACCACGTCCGCCGGGTCGTCGCGGTCCACGAGGAGCAGAACGGGCACCGCGGACTCCTCGTGGATACGCCTGGCCAGGCTCATCCCGTCCAGGCCGGGCAGCCGGCCCGCGAGCACGGCGACGTCCGGGGTCTGCTGACGGAACAGGGTGAGCCCCTTCAGGCCGTCGGCGGCGCTGTGTACCCGGTGACCGCTCGCCTCCAGGATGCGCCGGGCGCTCTCCCTGACCGTCGGGTCGCCGTCGACCAGCAGTACGTCGCATACGCGGGGTCCCTCGGCGGGTGACGCGGGCTCGGTGTCCGTGGCGGCAGGCGCGTGTCGGCGGCGCACAGTGCTCGGCGCGGTCTCCTTGACGTCGATGTCACCGTTACCGTCACCGTCGGCGCCACTGGCGCGTTCGGTGCCGGTGTCGTACGCGGTGTCCCTGCCGCATTCGGGCCCGGCACCGGAATCGGAATCGGTGTCGAGGGCGAGGGCGAAGTCGACGGCTCCGCCGGGGGTGTGGTGCCGACCGCCTTCGGCGAACGCCTGCCGGTACGACGCCTCGCCCAGCGCGGCGATCGCGGCTTGCTCGCAGCGGGCGTGCCACTCGGCCATCTGCGGTCCCAACGCACAGACCGAGGTGCCTGCGTCGTGCCACAGGGCGTCCGCCAGACCCAGCAGCCGGGTGGCCCGTTCATGGGCGCCGCCGGCGGCGGTGGCCCAGGCGAGCAGTTCCACCATCCTCGCGACCATCGCGTGGTCGTTGAAGCCGCGCATGCCTTCCAGCGCGGCCCTGACCAGGGCCTCGGTGGTGTCACGGTCACCACGGGCCCAGGCGTAGTGGCCCATGCCCATCAGCACCTGAGCGCGACCCCACCGATCCCCGCTCGCCTCGGCGACGGCGGCGTACCGGCTGCCGGTGTCTGCCGCCCGGGGATCGCCGGCGTACGCCTGGACGCAGGCCAGCGACAGCCGCCAGCAGGCCGCCGTGCGCTCGTCGCCCAGCGCGGTCATGGCGGCCAGGGCCGCCTCGTAACGGCCAATGGCCTCAGTCGGCCGCCCCCGGTACTGCGCCGACACCCCGTGCAGGCCGTCCGCCTGGATCCGCACCCACGCATCGCCCAGCCGTTCGCCCAGCGACTCGGCCTCCTCCAGCCAGCGGTCGGCCGTGGTCAGGTCGCCCTGGGTCTGCGCCACCCAGACAGCGGCCACCAGTGCGCGGGCGCGCTCCGCGCTGGGCTCGGGCGCGGCGGCGAGCGCCCGCTCGAACTGGCGGCGCCCCTCACTGAGGAAACCGCCTACGCACCAGTGCCAGGACAGCGCCGCGACCAGCGCGAGACGGGGCCGGGGCTCACCCTCGTAGTCCAGGGCGGCCAGCAGGTTGGCGTGCTCCGCGCGCAGCAGGGCCAGGCTCTCCTCCTGGCCGGGGCCGTACCAGTTCCGGTCGATGCGGTGAGCGAGCGCGAGGTAGAAGTCGCGGTGGCGTCGGCGCGGTTCGTCCTGCTCACCGGAGTCCGCGAGCCGCTCCCGGCCGTACTCCCGGATGCTCGCCAGCAGCCGGTAACGCCTCTGACCACCCGCCTCGCAGGTCAGGACGACCGACTGGGCGACCAGCCGGTCCAGGAGGTCCAGCACCTCGGCCTCGTCGATCCCCTCCCCGGAGCAGACACCCTCGGCGGCCTCCAGGCTGAACCCCCCGGCGAAGACGGTCAGGCGGTTCCACAGCAGCCGCTCGGCCGGGGTGCACAGCTCGTAGCTCCAGTCGATCATCCCGCGCAGGGTGCGCTGATGGGCCGGTGCCGTCCGGCTGCCGCCGGTGAGCAGCGCGAAGCGGTTCTTCAGCCGGTCCGTCAGCTGGCCGACGGTGAGCGTGCGCAGCCGGGAGGCGGCCAGCTCGATCGCCAGCGGGAGCCCGTCCAGATCGGCGCACAGGCGCGCGATCTCGGCGTGGCCGGCCTCGTCTCCGTGGAACCGCTCCCACACCGCGACGGCCCGGTCCCGCAGCAGTTCCACCGCATCGTCCTGCACGAGCGGCGCGACGGCGAAGACCTGCTCGCCCGTGACACCCAGGGTATGACGGCTCGTGGCGAGGATGCGCAGCTCGGGAGCGGCTGACAGAAGGGTTCCGGCCAGTTCGGCGCACGCGTCGATCAGGTGCTCGCAGTTGTCCAGCACCAGCAGCGCGCGCCGCCCGGCCAGATAACCCGTGAGCTGGTCCAGCAAGGGCAGCGCCCCGAGGTCGGGCACCCCCAGCGCGCCCGCCGCCGCGGCCGCCACCGCCGACGGGTCGGACACCAGGGCCAGGTCCACCAGCCACACCCCGTCCGCGAACGCCTCCCGGGACGCGGCGGCCACCTCCAGCGCCAGCCGCGTCTTACCCGCACCGCCCATGCCCGTGAGCGTCACCAACCGCCGTACGCACAGAAGGCGTCGGATCTCAGCGGTCTCCTGCAGCCGACCCACAAAACTCGTGAACGGCGCGGGCAGATTCCCACACTCCGCGATCACCTTGGGCATGCTTTCCCCGTCTCCCCGTGCCTTGTTCGAAAATTTCCTGGAATTCTTACCAATTTCTTACGGTCGACCCATGGTTGGCCGTATTGAAGAACTTGGAAGGCCCAGGATTTACGAGGCAGGTTTCTACCGTGTGAACAAGCATGGTCCCGTCCGCAAGCCGTGTGGAGCCCACCCCCACCTTGACCTCACACCGACAGAGGCGGCAGCGGCAGTGGCAGTCCTGCGTGGCATATCTCACAACCCCGATGCAAAGGACGTTGTCGCGTTGTAACCAGTCACAGAGCCATTACGCGACCCGTCGGCCTTTGATCGAAGTGCCGAGCCCTCTGTGGAAATGAGTCGACTCAATTGTCAGGCAGCCGAGAATTGATTGGCGACATGAATCATGCCAGTGATCAATCGCCTGGTCCTGTTCGGGCTGCGGGCAGACGGGGCGCACGCCCTTGCCGACCCGGCGTTGGGACTCCGGCCTGGTGCAGGCGCGGTCCGGTCAGGGAGGCTCCGCCATCCTGGTTCTTGTTGGTCGGCGGGTCCGGTGCCGTTCTTCATCGTGGGAGCGCTGACATGGACGGTCGAGCGGCGGGTGCAGCTGGCGGAACCCGACGATCTGCTACTTGGCTGCGATCAGCTGCCCGTCTCCCCGGTGCAGTACGCCAGCTGACCGCGTGCGTCGAGCAGATCGGGGTGCGCATCGGGCAACGGCTCCTGTGCCTCGCTGACCACGCTGCGGAACATGCGAACAGCCTGTTGTGTCCGGCCGACTTCCCCGGTGGAGAAGGCCGCTTGGCGCCGGGCCCCGAGGGCGAACAGGGGTGCCACGCCAGGCCGATCCGCGATGCGCCGCAAGCGCGCGACGGCCTCGCTGGGGCGTCCCGCGTCACCCAGTGCAGGGTCAGAGGAAACAAGGTACCGGAGGGCGCGCGTCAGGTACGCGACGAGCCGGTCCGGCGGCATCTCGGCCACCGGGCCGCCGCGCAGCACGTACCGGCTGAGGACGACGCCGATGAGCTGGGAGGCGAGCAGGTCGACGCGCTCGTCCGTGTCGGGCCCGCACGGCACCGTGCGATATGCCTCCATGCTGCTGCGCCGCATCGCCGTGTACAGGTCGGTCGCGGCCTGCCCGTCGGAAGCGGCGCTGCGGATCAGCGCGAGGGACGGATCGTTGCCGTCGGCGTGTTCCATGCGTTCGACGAAGGCCCGTGCGATCCGGTTCGGCATGGTCTCGGGCGGGCCGGGCCGTAGTTCGGGCAGGTCGCGGGGGCCGGGCACGGCCGCGAGGAACAGCGGCGAACGCGGCCCATGCCGCCTCCGGAATCGCCTCGCGGTGGGCCTCGGGGGCGCGGACGCGTCTCCTCGCGACGGCGGGGACGCCGGGAGGTTCGCTGCCGGCGCCGGATCAGCGGGCGAGGACGCGGTCCAGCCAGGCCAGCAGGTCGCTGACGATCTCCTTCTTGTTGGTCTCGTGGAACAGCTCGTGGCGGGCTGCGGGATAGATGAGGTAGGTCACGTCGGTGACGCCGGCCTCGCCGTAGCGTTCGACGAGCAGGTTGCTGCGTGAGAGCTCGGCGTTCAGCGGGTCGTGATCCCCGACCAGGACGCAGATGGGCAGATCCGCCGGGATGCCCTTGGGCTGGGCGAGTGACGCCGAGGCGACGGTGATGTCGGCCATGCCCTGGGCGTCGAGGCTGAAGCCGCACATGGGGTCGGCGAGGTAGGCGTCGACGGCCGGTTCGTCCCGGCTGAGCCAGTCGAACGGCGTGCGGCTGGGCTCGAACGCCCCGTTGAGCGCGAGCAGCGGGTCACTTCCCTCCGCGGCCTCCTGCGCCTGCGACGCGAGCAGGACGTCGACCGCGGTGGTACCGGCGAGGGCGAGTGCGTCGATCAGGTGGGCGTGGTCCAGGACGTACTGCTGCGAGGCGAAGGAACCGAGGCTGTGTCCGAGCAGGACCAGGGGCAGGCCGGGGTGCTGCTCGCGGATGGTCTGCGACAGGGTGACCATGTCACCGACGAGCCGGTTCCAGCCGTCGTCCCCGAGCTGACCGGGCTCGGCGTGCCTGCTCAGCCCGTGTCCGCGGTGATCGTTGGCATAGACGGCGTACCCCTGGGCGGTCAGTGCCGCCGCGAGGGGGGCGTAACGGCCGGCGTGCTCTCCCATACCGTGGGCGATCTGGACGACGGCTCGCGGGGGCGTGTCCGGCTTCCATTCGTGCACGTGGATCTGGACGCCGTCTTCGCTTTCGAAGGTGAACATCGGGTTCCTTGTCTTGGGTACGCGGGCAGCCCTGAGAGCCCGGCCGAGTGGCAGAGGGTGGGCCGGCCCGAGTGGTTCAGGCTCACGGCGGGTGTGGTGTAGGCGGTTGTGGCCGCCGGCCGGTTCAGGCGTGCTGCTCGCCGAGGTAGCCGGCGATGATGCGGGACTGGTCGGCGCGGAGTTCCCGGGCCGAGGCGTGCGTGGTGATCTCGCCGTGGGAGAGGACGTAGCCGCGGTCGGCTATGTCGAGGGCGAGACCGACGTGCTGTTCGACGAGCAGCACCCCGCAGCCGGTGTCGTCGGCGTAGCGCCTGACGATGGGCAGCAGCTCCTCGACGATGATGGGTGCAAGGCCCAGGCTGAGCTCGTCGAGCAGGAGCAGCTTGGGGCCGCGGGCCAGCGCTCGCCCCATGGCGAGCATCTGTTGCTCGCCGCCGGAGAGCAGTCCTGCCTTGCGGTCCTGGAGGCGGGACAGGGCGGGGAAGTAACGCTGGGCGGCCGCCTGGTCCAGGCGCTCGCCCCGGTGCCCGAGGCGCAGGTGTTCCGCCACCGTGAGGCCGGAGAAGATGCCTCGTCCTTCCGGAACGTGGGCGATGCCGAGGCGGGCGCGGGTCGCTGCCGGGATCCTGGCGAGGTCCGTCCCGTCGAAAGTGATCGTGCCGGCAAGGGGGCGCAGCAGCGCGGAGACGGTCTTGAGCGTGGTGGTCTTCCCCGCTCCGTTGGCCCCGAGGAGGGCGACGACCTCTCCCGCGCCCACTTCGAGGTCGATCCCGCGGATGACGGCGGCTCCGTCGTAACCGGCGGTGAGGCCGGCCACCTCCAGGACTGGGGTGCTCATGGTGTCTCCGGTGTGCTGGTGAGGGCCTTGGCGGAGCCGTCGCCCGAAGTGGCGGAGGCGGAACGGTCGCCCGAAGCGGCGGACGCGGTGGCGGGCTGGGCGGCGGACGCCCCGAGGTAGGCGGCGATGACGGCTGGGTCGGTCCGCACCTGTGCCGGTGTCCCGGAGGCGATCACCTTGCCGAACTCCAGGACGACGACGTGGTCGCAGATGCCCATCACGAGGCTCATGTCGTGGTCGATGAGGAGCAGCGCGGTACCGGCGTCGGCGACCGCGCGCAGTCTGCGTCCGAGTTCGGCGCTCTCCGTGGTGTCCAGGCCGGCCGCGGGTTCGTCGAGACAGATGACGTGGGGGCGGGCTGCCAAGGCCCGTGCCACACCGACGAGTTTGCGTCTGCCCTGGGACAGCTCGTGTGCCGAGGCGTCGGCCAGGTCCTCGAGTCCCAGGGCCGCGAGGGCCTGAGGGACAGCGGGGTTCGGGGACGGGCGGCGCCCGAAGGTCTCGCCGAGCGTGGTCCACCACGTCGAAGGGTCCGCCGTGACCTGGAGGTTCTCCGCGACCGTGAGGTCCTCGAAGAGTTCGCTGCTCTGGAAGGTGCGGGCGAGCCCTCGTCGGGCCCGTACATGGGGCGGCCGTCCGGTCAGGTCCTTGCCGTCCAGTTCCACCCTTCCCCGGGCGGCGACGAGACCGGTGACCGCGTCCACGAAGGTGGTCTTGCCGGCCCCGTTGGGGCCGATGAGCCCCACGAGTTGGCCCTCGCCGACCTCCAGGGAGACATCGCTGAGCGCGTGGACGCCGCCGTAGCTGACGCCCAACTGCTGGACAGAGAGCACGTTCACGGTGCGACCTCCTTGGCCTCGGCAGTGGTACGGCCGAGGTGGATCTCCGGGGAGCCGACGGCGGATGCGTGGTCGGCCGGTGGTCCCGTCGTGGCCGCCGCGCGTCTCGCCCTCTTCGCCGCCCTCCGGCGGTGGGCGGCGCCCGCGATGCCGTCGGGGTTGGCGATCAGCGTCACGATCAGGGAGACGCCGCCGAAGAGCAGGGCCCAGGTCCCCTTGATCCCGAACCACTTGTCCAGCGCATGGGGCAACAGTGCCTCGGTGGACATCAGCCCCGCGATCACGGCTCCGGAGACCATGGTGATGCCGCCGATGTAGGCGAAACCGATCAGGCCGAGTGCGGCCAGCGCGGTGAACCGGGCGGCGCTGACCGAGCCGAAGTTGTAGCCGTAGAGGGTGCCGGCGGCGCTGGCGATGAAGGAGCTGATGGTGAACGCGGCGATCTTCACGGCCCGGACGTCGACACCGGCTGCCGCTGCGGCGCGCTCGTTGGAGCGGACGGCGAGCATCCGCCGGCCGAGTCCGGTGCGCCTGAGGTGGGCGACGTACAGTCCGAGGGCTACGGTGACGGCCAGGACGAGGAAGCCGAACATGGGGCTGGGTTCGTTGCCGTCCAGGCCGCGGAAGTCCGCTTTGGGACCGAGGTCGATCCCGAACAGGCTCGGCGGGGGGACGGAGACTCCGGCCGTTCCGCCGAACGAGGTGTTGTTGAACAGCGCCTGTTCCATGGCCAGGGCCGCGGCCAGGGTGACGACGGCCAGGCTCACACCCCGCACCCGCAGGGCGGAGACGCCCGCGGCCACTCCGAGCAGGGTGGCCAGCACCATCGCGCCGATGGCGGAGAACGGGAACGGGATCCCCCACCCGACCGAGAGGTGGGAGAGGACGAAGCCCGCGGTTCCGGAGAGCGCGAGCTGCATCACGGAGATCTGTCCGACGTAGCCGGTGATGACGACGTAGGACAGGACGATGACCATGCCGATCAAGGAGTTCGTGAGTGCCTGGCGGAAGTCGAACGGGAGCACTATCAGTGCGGCGGCGGCGACCGTGGCGGATATCAGAGCGGGACGCAGCAGCCGCTCCGGCAAGGGCACCGCGGGCAGTCGCTGTTCGACGAGTTCACCGCGGCGCGGCAGACCGGCACCCCGCACGTACAGGGCGACGACCATCAGGGCGAAGACGAGGAGCTGCTGAAGGCCGGGCATGGCGTTGCCGTTGTCGGTCGGGAACCAGCTCTGTGTGGACAGGTAGTACACGATCGACTGGAGCACTCCGATGAGGATCCCCGCGGTGCAGGCGATCCACAGCGAGGTGAACCCGGCGAAGAGGGCGGCGGCCAGGGCCGGGACCACCTGCAGGGGGAGCGTCATGGAGTCGACCTGCACGATGGGCGCGGCCAGGACACCGAGCAGCCCGGCGACCAGGGCGGCCAGGAGGGTGTTGGCCATCGAGACGCTGTTGGGCGACAGGCCTGCCAGCAGCGCGGCCTGTTCGTTCTCCGAGGCCGCGCGGGTGGCGAGGCCCAAGCGGCTCCACCGGTACAGGGCCCCGAGGGCCAGGGCGATCACGACGACCAGTCCGGCCAGGACGAAGCGGTCGGAGGGTGTGGTGATGCCCAGCATGGTGACAGTGCCGGTCGGAAGGATGCTCGGTGCCTGTTGCGGCTGCACCCCGAAGACCAGGAGCACGGTGGCCTGCAGGGTGAGCAGGACTCCGAGGGAGGCCGCGAGCTTGGCCAGGGGCGAGACGGTGCGCAGCGGCTTGAAGACCGCCACCTCTGTCAGGACTCCGACGGCCAGCGCGACTGCGAGCGCCCCGGCGAGAGCGGGTCCCACGGGCAGCGTGAGGCCGAAGAAACCGGTGGTCAGGGCCCAGAAGGCATAGGCCGAGGCCATGGCGACCGCGCCGGTGGACAGGTTGATGATGCCCGAGCCCCGGTAGGTGACCACCACGCCGAGCGCGATGCCGGCGATCAGTGCCCCCTGGCCGAGGCCGAGCACGGCGAAGAGCAGGATCTGTTCCAAGTCATGACTCCTGTCATGAGTCCGTGAGTCCGCGAGTGGCCACCGCTGAGGCTGCGTCCGGGGAGGCGTGCAGCCTCAGCGGTGGCGGGGGAGGGCGGGTCTCACTGGGGCGGGCGGATCCAGTCGGTCAGGGGCTTGAACTGGCCCTTGCCCTCGTACTGGTAGAACCTCGCCTGGTCGTTGCAGACGGCGAGGGCGTCCGGGTACTTGCCGCACTCGACCTCTGCGGCGCCCATGACGACCGGCCCGGGGAACTTCTTGAGCTGCTCGGTCACCGACGCGGGGGTGATCTTGTCCGGGCCGATGGCGTTGAGCACCTTCGCGTACGTCAGGATCGTGCTCCAGCCCAGCGGCGCGAAGACCTTGGACTGGTCGTCCTTGCTCAGCCCGGCCTGCGCCGAGGCCTTCAGGTACGCCTTGGAGTCGGCGGCCGAAGAGTCCATCGGCAGTGTCTGGGCGACGCCGTACGTCCAGGTGGGCAGGTCCCCTCCGAGCCCTTGGGCGACATCGGGGGACATGCACAGCGGCGTGGAGACCACCGGCTTGGTGACATTGAGCTGCTTCAGTGCCTTGGCGATTCCGACGCATCCGCCACCGATGGAGATGGGGACCACGACATCCGCGGTGTTCGCCCCGGCCGCGGTGACCGGGCCGATCAGGTCGGTGGACTGCGCGTCGAATCCGACGGACTTCACCTTCAGACCAGCGGCCTTCAGGCCCTTCACCGCCGCCCCGGAGGCGATCTTGTCGCCGGGGGTGCTCGTGTGGATCACCGCCGCGGTCTTCGCCTTCAGCACGTCACGGGCGTACGTGCCCCAGGTGCCGAAGATGTGCGGCAGGTCGCCGAACGTGCTGAAGGTGTTCTTCGCGGTGGGCATGGTCGGGCCCGTCGCCACTCCGACCAGCACGGGCTTCTTCCCCGCGATCACGGAGTTGAAGGACGCGTCACCGAGGTAGAGATTGCCGACGCCGATGGCGGAGACCTCCTTGTCGCCCAGCAGTTGCTGGCCGCACTTCTGTCCCTCCTCCTCGGCGGACACCACCGTGCAGACGTTCAGCTTCAGCGGGTGCCCGCCGATGCCGCCCAGCTCGTCGTTGACGTACTTCACGGCGGTACGGGCACCCAGGGTGGCTTCGGGGTTGCCGCCGGGGCCGCCTTCGACGTTCACCCAGCCCAGGGTGACCGGGTCGAGGCCGGCGTCGGCCTTGCCCGCCTTTCCGCCGACGTAGTCGAGGTAGTCCGTCACGACGTCACTTGCCGAGCGGGAGTCCGAAGTCGCGGAGGAGCCACCTCCGGAGGCGCCGGACGACGAGGATGCGTCGGTGCCCGATCCGCTGCATGCGGCGACGCCCAGCAGGGGCGCCATGGCGGCGGAGACGAGGCCGAGTCTCAGGGGGCGTGAGAGTGAGGGCATGCGGGATCCTCCTGGATCGGAAAACGGCGGGGCGGCGTTGCCCGGCACGGCATGCGGGAAAGCAGAGGAAGGCAGAGGAAGGCAGGCGGGTGCACCGGGATGACCAGTGCCTCGGACCAGCCCGAGGAACTTCGAAAGGCCAGGTGATCGGCGCTTTCGAGTTCCGTAACTTTCTTACGGATCGGGAATCTAGGTGTACGCTGGCGCCCTGTCAACGCCCCGGTTCACACCGAATTAACGATCATGCAATGGGAGGGGAAGGACATGACGGAGCACGCCGTGAGACGCAGGCTCCCTCGGCGCTCACCCGAGGAGACCCGGGCCCTCATGCTGGAAGCGGCCACCAAGCTCGTCTGCGCCGGTGCCTCCGACACGAGCGAGGAGGCTGTCTCCGCAGCCCTTGCGCACATCCGCGTCAAGCGGGTCACCGAGGAAGCCACCCGCATCATGCGGGAGAGGCTGGGCGACGACACGGCACCGGCGATCACGACCGGCTCCATCTACCAGATCTGGCCCGCCCAGGCCGACTTCCAGGCGGATCTCCTCTTCCACCTCACCAGTCGGCAGGCCGAACTGGTCCCGGGGCTGCCGGAGAGCATCCGGCGTTTCAAGGAGGCGGTCGACAGCGGTACGACCTGGCAGGAGGCTCTCAACGACGTCCTGACGGACAACCACGAGAACCACCGCGTGGACCCGGTCTACCGTGTGCTGCTCGGCTTCTACGCCAGTGCCGCGAACCCACGCGTCCGCGATGCCCTGGGGCACTACGGCGAGTCGTTCACCGAGGTCGCCTGCGAGGCGTACCAGGCGCTGCTGGACGCCTACGGGCTGCGCATGCGCGCGCCCTACAAGATCGAACACCTCGCCACCACCATCGCCGCACTGCTCGACGGCTTCCACATGCGCTGGATCGCCGGACATCCCAATCTGGAGGACCCGGAAGGACGGGACCGCTGGTCCCTCGCGACCCGGGCCGCGGTGGTGGTGTTCGACCAGTTCACCGAACCGGCGTAGGTGGGTGCGCACGTCCATGCGTCGATGAGCGCGGAGCGTCTGCGCATCGGATCGGCAATCTGCCGTCGGCGTGATCGCCCGTGCTGGCGGTCACGGATGGTCGATGCCCCATGGGTTCGGGGTGGGGTCCCCGGGTGTGCCGCACGCGGTCTTCGGTGGGAGGAGGCGCTGGGCGGCGATTCGGGTGGTGCGGAACGCCGTGTCCCCCGTTGTGGAGGCGGGCGTCAAGCGACTTGTGGTGGACGGGAGTTCGGTCCGCGTCAGTGGTCTCCCCGGGTACGCCGCCATGAGGAGGCCGGTGCAGTCGTCGCGTTCCCTCGGTGCGAGGCCCGCGGGGAAGCCGATGGTCCGGGGGCTGCTCCCGTCGGTGGTCAGGCGGAAGCGCAGGACGGACCTCAGGTTCGTCCCCGCCGTCGTGGCGGTGGCCTCCCAGAACTGGACCTGCACCGTGATCGGTTCGCACAGGGGCGCGCCGGCGTGCGGACCGATCACCACCGCCGCATCCTCGGCCGCCGCCTCGTCGGGGAACGACACCCGCAGCCACTCCGCCCGCTTCTCGGCCGACCAGCCGCCGGCCGCCCGGCAGGCGCCGGCGCCCGCCTGTACTCCGTCGGCCTTTTCGGCCTTCTCTGCGCAGCCGGTGGTCAGCAGCGTAAGAACCGCCATCAGTGACGCCAACGACCCGTGGGCGAGCTGGGGCCTGGACATGGTCTCCCTCGATCGGCGGGGGCGAGGCGCCGGCGGCCTCGCTCGGTGGAGGCAGTCTTCGCGGAGCGCGGTGAGGGCCGGGGGGCCGGAAAGGGGCATGTGGCCGACTTGTGATCAACAGGTTCTCGCGGGACCGGGCCGTCCGTCTCGCGGGAGCGGTTCTGGCGGGGGTCCGGCGGGACTACTTGCTGGTACAGGTGCGGCCGATCGGCAGTTTGTCGCCTGATTTCCCATTTGGTTGAACAGTTGTCGATCGCTGTCCACGATTCTCCTGTCCAGTGCCCGGAGGCACGACTTCCGGCCCCGTCGCTGCAGAAGCGAGTCGAGCATGGTGCGCGTCCGTTCGTCCCTGGCCCAACTGCCCGCCTACGTCCCCGGCCGCAAATTGCCCGGCGCGGTCGCGCTGGCGAGCAACGAGTCCCCGTACGGGCTGCTGCCCGGTGTCGCGGCGCGGCTCGCGGAACTGGCCGGGGGGGTGTCGCGGTATCCCGACATGAGCGCCGCCGCGCTCGTCCGTGCCCTCGCCGAGCACCACGACGTCGACCCCGAGCGGATCGCGGTGGGCGCCGGTTCCTCGGAGGTCTGCGCACAGCTGCTGCACTCGGTCGTCGGGCCCGGCGACGAGGTCGTCTTCGGCTGGCGGTCCTTCGAGGCGTACCCGATCCTCACGGCGGTGGCGGGCGGCACGGCGGTGCGGGTCCCCCTGCGTGCGCACGGGCTGGACCTCGACGCCATGGCCGAGGCGGTCGGCGACCGGACCCGGCTGGTGTTCGTCTGCAACCCCAACAACCCCACCTCCACCGCGGTCGGCGAGCAGGCGCTGCGCGACTTCGCGGACAGGGTGCCGCAGGACGTACTGATCGTCGTCGACGAGGCGTACCGGGAGTACGCCGACCCGGAGCTGGTCCCCGACGCGCTCGCGCTGCTCGGCGACCGGCCGAACGTGGTGGTGCTGCGGACCTTCTCCAAGGCGTACGGCCTGGCCGGGCTGCGGGTCGGCTACTGCGTCGGCCCGTCCGGCATCGCGGAGCACGTCCGCAAGACCCAGATCCCGTTCAGCGTCAGCGCGCTCGCCCAGGAGGCGGCGGTGGTCGCCCTCGGCGAGCATGCCGAGGTCGTCCGGAGGGCCGCCCTCACGACCGCCGAACGACAGCGGGTGACACTGCGGTTGCGCGACCTCGGCTTCGAAGTCCCCGACTCCCAGTCCAACTTCGTCTGGCTGCCGCTCGCCGGTGACAGCGCGGACTTCGCCCTGCACTGCCTCGGCGGCGATGTCGTCGTGCGCCCGTTCGTCGGCGAGGGCGTCCGGGCCACGATCGGGCTGCGGGCGGAGAACGACGCCCTGCTCGCGCTCGCCGCGAGCTGGAGAGGCTGACGGCCGTGCGTGTGGGGCCCTACGAGCGGCATCGCGAGCTGCTGCAGCAGGCTGTACGGGCCGTGGCGGCCGGTGAGTGCTGCGCACCGTTCACGCGCGCGGGGCGGGGCGGCGCCGACGCGGGCATGAGGTCGGCACGGACCGCGGAGAAGGTGTTCGGCTCGCTGGCGGGCCGCGCCTTCGAACTCGGCCAGCCCGGTGAACTCGGCCGGGTGTGCAGCGAGTCCTCGCCGTACGGGGTCGTCATGGACATCGGCTATCCGCGGTGCGACCCCGCGGCGCTGGTGGCGGCGGCCGGCCGGGCGATGGCCGGCTGGCGGGCCGCCGGGCCGTACCAGCGGGCCGGGGTGGCGGTGGAGATACTGCGCCGGCTGAACACCCGCAGCCACGAGCTGGCGCTCGCGGTGCACCACACCACGGGCCGGTCCCTCTCGGCCGCGTTCCGGGCCGCCGGGCCGCCCGCCCAGGACCGCGCACTGGAGGTGGTGGCCCGCGCGTTCGCCGAGTCGGAGCGCGTTCCCGCGGACCTGCGCTGGGAGAGTCCGCGCGGCCGGAAGGAACCGCTGGCGATGGCGGGCACCTGCGCCCTGGCGCCGCGCGGTGTGTCCCTCCTCGTCGGCTGCCCCGAGCATCCCACCTGGAACGGCTGGCCGGCCCTGTTCGCCAGCCTGGTGACCGGCAACCCGGTGATCGTGGCCCCGCATCCCCGATCCGTACTGCCGCTGGCGATCACCGTGCGCGTCGCGCGGCAGGTGCTGGCGGAGGCCGGGCACGACCCCGACCTCGTCGCCCTGGCCGTCGCGGCACCCGGGGAACCCCTGTGGCAGCGGCTGGCCACGGACCCGGCGGTGCGCATCGTCGACTTCACCGGTCCTGCCCGGTTCGCCGACTGGCTGGAGCAACACGCCCGACAGGCCGCCGTGTTCGCCCACCGGACCGGACTGAACACCGTGGTCGTCGACTCCACCGAGGACTACCGCGGCCTGGTGCGCGGCCTCGCGCTCTCCCTGTGCCTGTGCGGCGGAACGGTCCGTACGACACCGCAGAACATCCTGGTGCCGACGGCGGGTATCGCGACCGACGAGGGCCACAAGACCCTCCGCGACCTCGGCGCCGACCTCGGCGACGCCGTCGACCGGCTGCTCGGGCACCCGGTCCGCGTGGCCAGGCTGCTGGGCGCGATCGTCGACAATGAGGTGCGCACGGGACTGGCACAGGCCGCGCGGTACGGCGCGGTGGTGCACGCCTCCGGGGCGCTGCACCACCCGGACCATCCCGGCGCCGACCTGCGCAGCCCGCTCGTGGTGCGGCTGGGGGCGCGGGACGAGCGGGTCTACGCCCGGGAGTGGCCCGGGCCGGTTGCCTTCCTCGTGGGCACCGATTCGACCTCGCACAGCCTGGAGATCTTCCGCCGCACGGTCGGCCGCCACGGTGCGTAGTTCGCCGTGGTGCACTCGACCGATCCGCTGGTCCTGGCGGCCGCCGAGGCGGCGGCGCTCGACGTCGGCGTCCACCTGGTGGAGAACCTCGCCGACGACCTGCCCGCCGATCCCTCCTCGGCCGCGCCCGAGCCGCCGGGCGGCGGGGCGCACTTTGTCACCGGGCGCTTCCGGGTGGTGCGCTCGCGCGGCCGCAGCGCCGCCGCCGTGGGCCCGCCCGGGCGCGACCCCGGGCAACTCGTCGGCGCCTGACGGGCCGACCGCACTCCGTCGGCCCGGTCGGGACACCTGGGGGCACGGTCGGGGCGGCCCGGGTACCGGTCGGTGTGGTCGGGGCCGGCCGGTACCCCGGTCAGCCCGTCCAGTCCGCCCCGCGCCCCCGCACTTCGTCGAACACCAGCCAGGTCCGCGTCGAACGCACCCCGGGAACCCCCTGGATCCTCTCCAGCACGACCGAGCGCAGCGCCTCGTTGTCCGGTGCGCGCACCAGTACCAGGACGTCGAAGTCGCCCGTGACCAGGGAGACATGCTCCACGTACGGGATGTCGCGCAGCTCACGCGAGATGTCCCGCCAGGCGGCCTGCTCGGTGCTCAGGGTGACATAGGCGCTCGTGCCGAGGCCGGCCCGCTTGGGGTTCAGCTGCGCGGTGAAGCCGGTGATCACCCCCTCGGACAGCAGCCTGCCGATGCGTGTGTAGGCGTTGGCACGCGAGATGTGCACCTGTTCGGCCAGCGCGCGGACCGACTGGCGGGCGTCCTTCAGCAGCCGGGCCAGGATCTGGCGGTCGGTGTCGTCGAGCGGGACGGCAGTTCGTCCGGGCACGGGCCCCGCCGGCGAGTCCATCTCAGACACATTGCTCTCCAGGACCTGAGGATTCGACACTTCATCTGCGGTTCACGCGAAACCTTGAACACATATTCCCTCGTCGTCACCATTCTCCTGTCAAGTGTCCAGAGAAAGCGAGTGCCCTCCATGTCCGTGAAGAGCCTCCGACAGACGGTCCAGGGTCTCCTGCCGTCCCTCACGCCGGTGCGGTTCGTGGCCGAGGACGGCACCGCCGTGTCCAAGCCCCCGGCCGGCTACAGCGAGCCCTCGGTGGAGGTCCTGCGCGAGGCCTACCGGCGGATGGTCCTGGGGCGCCGCTTCGACACCCAGGCCACCGCGCTCACCAAGCAGGGGCGCCTCGCCGTCTACCCCTCCAGCCGGGGCCAGGAGGCCTGCCAGGTCGGTGCCGTGCTCGCGCTGCGCCCGGACGACTGGGTGTTCCCGACCTACCGGGACTCCGTCGCCCTGGTCACCCGTGGCATCGACCCGGTCGAGGTGCTCACCCTGCTGCGCGGCGACTGGCACTGCGGCTACGACCCGGCCGCCACCCGCGTCGCCCCCCAGTGCACCCCGCTGGCCACCCAGGTGCTGCACGCCACCGGCATGGCCGAGGCGCAGCGCCGCAAGGGCGAGGACGGCGTGGCGATGGCCCTGATCGGTGACGGCGCCACCAGCGAGGGCGACTTCCACGAGGCACTGAACTTCGCGGCCGTCCTCCGCGCGCCGGTCGTCTTCTTCGTCCAGAACAACAAGTACGCGATCTCCGTCCCCCTGGCCCGGCAGACCGCGGCACCCGCCCTCGCCTACAAGGGCATCGGCTACGGGGTGCGCTCCGAGCAGGTCGACGGCAACGACCTGGTCGCCGTGCTCGCGGTGCTCACCGACGCCGTCGCGCACGCCCGCGCCGGGCACGGCCCCGTCCTGGTCGAGGCGCACACCTACCGCATGGACGCGCACACCAACGCCGACGACGCGACCCGCTACCGCGACGCCGAGGAGGTCGAGCGCTGGGGCGCCGCGGACCCCCTCAGCCGACTGGAGGCGCACCTGCGGGCCCGTGGCGCCCTCACCGACGCCGACACGACGGCCGCACGGGAGGAGGCGGAAGCCCTGGCCGCGGACCTGCGTACCCGCATGAACACGGACACCACCGCCGACCCGCTGGAGCTGTTCGACCACGTCTACGCCGAGCCCACCCCGCAACTGCGCGAGCAGCGCGCCCAGTTGGCGGCCGAGCTCGCCGAGACCGCCCTGACCCAGGAGGACTGACCCATGGCCGAGACCACCGAGACCACCGAGACCACCGAGGCCACCGGGCTCACCGCCACCACCGAGCCCACCAAGGTCACCATGGCGCAGGCGCTCAACACCGCCCTGCGCGACGCCCTGCGCGAGGACGACCGTGTGCTCGTCTTCGGCGAGGACGTCGGCCCGCTGGGCGGCGTCTTCCGCATCACCGACGGACTGACCCGCGACTTCGGCGAGGAGAGGTGTTTCGACACCCCGCTCGCCGAGGCCGGCATCGTGGGGCTCGCCGTCGGCATGGCGATGGGCGGCTTCCGGCCCGTGGTGGAGATGCAGTTCGACGCCTTCGCCTACCCGGCGTTCGAGCAGATAGCCTCCCACGTCGCCAAGCTGCGCAACCGAACCCGGGGACGGCTCTCGCTGCCGCTGGTGATCCGCATCCCGTACGCGGGCGGCATCGGCGGGGTCGAGCACCACTGCGACTCCAGCGAGGCGTACTACGCCCACACCCCCGGCCTGAAGGTCGTCACCCCGGCGACGGCCGAGGACGCGTACTGGCTGCTGAGGGACGCCATCGCCGACCCCGACCCGGTGGTCTTCCTGGAGCCGAAGAAGCTCTACTGGTCGCGCGAGGACACCGACCTGGCCCGGCGCGGCGCGCTGCCGTTCGGGCGGGCGGCCGTACGACGGGAGGGCCGTGACGCCACGGTCGTCGCGTACGGGCCGTCGGTTCCGGTGGCCCTGGCCGCGGCCGAGGCCGCGGCGGCCGAGGGCATCGAGCTGGAGGTGGTCGACCTGCGCACGATCGTCCCCTTCGACGACGAGACGGTGACGGCCTCCGTACGGCGGACCGGGCGCTGTCTGGTCGTGCAGGAGGCCCAGGGTTTCGCCGGGGTCGGGGCGGAGATCGCCGCGCGCGTCCAGGAACGCTGCTTCCACTCGCTCGCCGCACCCGTCCTGCGCGTGGCCGGCTTCGACATCCCCTATCCGCCGCCGAAGCTGGAGCACGCACATCTGCCCGGCGTCGACCGGATCCTCGACGCCGTCGACCGCCTTCAATTCGGCGACGAACCGGACACCCGGCATCTTGTGAAGGGAGCGGTCGCATGACCACCGCAACGCGTCCGGAGCAGCTGTTCCGGCTGCCCGACCTCGGCGAAGGGCTGACCGAGGCGGAGATCGTCGAGTGGAAGGTCGCCGTCGGCGACACCGTGACCGTCGACCAGGTCGTGGTCGAGGTCGAGACCGCCAAGGCCGCGGTCGAGGTGCCGGTCCCGTACGCGGGCACGGTGCTCCGGCTGCACGCGGAGGCGGGTACGGCGCTGCCGGTGGGGGAGCCGCTGATCACCGTGGGGGAGGGAGTCCCCGCCGTGGCCGACGGGTCCGCGGGCGGGCCCCGGCCCGAGGAGGCGGGTGGCGCACCGGAGCCGTTGAGGGCGGCCGACGCGGCGGCCGAGCGTTACCGGGAGGAGGAACAGGCCGGATCCGGCAATGTGCTGATCGGCTACGGCACCGGCCACGGCCCGACGACCTCGCGCCGCCGTCGCCGCGCCGCCGCGGCGGCGGGCCCGTCCGTGGGCGCCGCGCCTGCCGGAGCCGCCGGGAGTGCTGCCGGTGCCGCGCAGCGATCCGGAGCGGTCGACAGTGTCGCACCGGACACCTCGGCCACAGCCACAGCCACAGCCACCCCCACCGCCGCCCCAGCGCATGCCCCCCGGGTGATCTCGCCCCTCGTGCGGAGGATGGCCCGGGACCACGGCGTCGACCTCGGCGGCTTGTCACCGTCCGGGCCGGCGGGAGTCGTCCTCAGAAGGGACGTCGAGCAGGCCGTCGCCCGGGCTGCCGGGCAGGCCACGAGCCCGAGCCCGGCCCACGAGGCCGCGGCCCCCGTCCCCGCACCGCAGGAGCCGACCACGGCGGCCGGTCCCGAGCGCATCCCCCTGCGCGGAGTCCGCCGCGCCGTCGCCGACAAGCTCTCCCGCAGCCGGACCGAGATCCCCGACGCCACCACCTGGGTCGACGTGGACGCGACCGGGCTGTTGGAGGCCAAGAAGGCGCTGGAATCCGCCGGTTCCGGCACGCGCATCGGGCTGCTGGCGCTGTTCGCCCGCATCTGTGTCGCGGGGCTGCGCCGCTTTCCCGAGCTGAATTCCACGGTCGACACCGAGCGCCGGGAGATCCTCCGCCACGACCAGGTGCACCTGGGTTTCGCCGCCCAGACCGAACGCGGGCTGGTCGTCCCGGTCGTCCGCGACGCCCACCTCATGACGACCGTCCAACTGGCCGCCGAACTCGCCCGGTTGACCGAGCTCGCCCGCGGCGGGAACCTGCCGCCGTACGCGCTGACCGGAGGCACCTTCACCCTCAACAACTACGGGGTGTTCGGCGTCGACGGATCCACACCGATCATCAACCACCCGGAGGCCGCCCTGCTCGGCGTCGGCCGCCTCGTCGACAAACCATGGGTCGTGGACGGCCGGTTGACGGTCCGCAGGGTCACACAGCTCTCCTTCAGCTTCGACCACAGGGTCTGTGACGGCGGCGTGGCCGGTGGCTTCCTGCGCTTCGTGGCCGACTGCGTCGAGCGACCGGCGATCCTGCTCGCGGACGTCTGATCCGCCGGCCTCACCCGTAGGTGCCCACCCCGGTCCGTCGCCGGCTCCGGGCCCGTCGCCTCGCAGCCCCTTCCTCCCAGCCCCGCCCTGCCTCCGCCCCCTGGCGGACCGCACCCACCGACCTACCGAACGTTCGGCCAGGAGTACTCGATGCCCACCGATTTCCACGCCCGCCACGCGGACCTGCTCCAGCAGGCCGCGGAGCACGCCGCCGCCCGCGGCTACTGGACGCCGTACCCGGAGACACCCAGCACCTCCGCCTACGGAACCGAGGCGCCCCACCAGGGCGAGGCCGCCTTCCGCGCCCTCCTCGGCAACCCCTTCCCCCTCGAAGGACACCCCGGCGCGGGCACCGTCCCCGCCACCGAGTTCTCGCCCTACGGCTTCCCGCTCGGCGTCAGCTACCCCTACCTCGCACCCGACACGGCCGTCACCACGGCCAAGGCCGCCGCCACGGCATGGCGCGCCGCGAGCCCCGACACCCGGGCCGGGGTCGCGGCCGAGATCCTTGCCCGGCTGAACGCGGCGAGCTTCGAGATCGCGCACGCCGTCCAGCACACCACCGGCCAGCCGTTCGTGATGGCCTTCCAGGCAGGCGGCCCGCACGCCCAGGACCGCGGGCTCGAAGCGGTGGCGTACGCCTGGTACGAGCAGAAGCGTCACCCGGCCACCACCCGCTGGAGCAAGCCGCAGCGCCGGGGCGGCCCGCTCGCCATGGACAAGACCTACACCCCGGTCGGACGCGGCGTCGCCGTGCTGATCGCCTGCAACACCTTCCCCACCTGGAACGGCTACCCGGGCCTGTTCGCGAGCCTGGTCACCGGCAACCCGGTCATCGTCAAGCCGCACCGGCGGGCCGTACTGCCGCTGGCCATCACGGTGCGCATCGCCCGCGAGGTCCTGGCGGAGGCCGGATTCGACCCCGACGTGGTGCTGCTCGCCGCCCAGCGCCCCGGCGAACGCACCGCCCCCGCCCTGGCCACGCACCCCGACGTGCGCATCGTGGACTTCACCGGGTCCAGCGAGTTCGGCGACTGGCTGGAGACCAACGCCCGCCAGGCCGCCGTGCACACCGAGAAGGCCGGACTGAACACCGTCCTCGTCGACTCCACCGACGACTACGCCGGACTGCTGCGCAACCTGGCCTTCTCGCTCGCCCTCTACAGCGGTCAGATGTGCACCACCCCGCAGAACATCCTGGTCCCGCGCGAGGGCTTCACCACCGACCAGGGGCCGCGCACGGCCGACGAGTTCGCCGGCGACCTGGGCACGGCGCTGGACAACCTGCTCGGCGACCCCGCGCGCGCCGCGGGCACCCTGGGCGCGATCGTGAACGAGGGCGTCCTGAACGGCCTGGAGGAGGCGGCGACGGTCCTCGACGGCCGTATCGCGCACCCCTCCCGGACGCTGGTGTACCCCGAGCACCCCGAAGCCGTCGTCCGCACCCCGCTGGTGGCCCGGCTCGACGCCGGGGCCGGGGCCGACGAGAAGACGTACACCAGCGAGTGGTTCGGACCGGTCTCGTTCGTCATCGGTACCGACTCCACCGCGCACGGCCTGCGGCTTCTGCGCGACACCGTCCGGCGCCACGGCGCGCTGACCGCCTCGGTGTACACCACCGACACCGAGGTGCTGGAGGGGGCCCGCGAGGCCGCGCTGGACGCGGGCGTGCACCTGTCGGAGAACCTGACCGGCGCCGTCTTCGTCAACCAGTCCGCCGCCTTCAGTGACTTCCACGGCACCGCGGCCAACCCCGCCGCCAACGCCGCCCTCACCGACCCGGCCTTCGTCACCGGCCGCTTCTCGGTGGTCCAGTCCCGCCGCCACGCCCCCGCCGAGGAGCCCGCCCATGTCTGACGACGTCTTCCTGATCGACGGCGCGCGCACCCCCCAGGGCCGCTACGGCGGCGCACTGGCCAACGTACGTCCCGACGACCTGGCCGCCCTGGTGGTGGGTGAGGCCGTGCGCCGCGCGGGGATCCCGTCCGAGGCCGTGGACGAGGTGGTCCTGGGGGCCGCCAACCAGGCGGGCGAGGACAACCGGGACGTGGCGCGCATGGCCGTACTGCTGGCGGGGCTGCCGCACACAGTCCCCGGCTACACGGTCAACCGGCTCTGCGCCTCCGGGCTGACCGCTCTCGCGAGCGCCGCCCAGGCGATCCGCTCCGGGGAAGCGGACCTGGTGGTCGCGGGCGGGGTGGAGTCCATGACCCGCGCCCCCTGGGTGATGGCCAAACCCGGCACCCCCTGGGCCAAGCCGGGGGAGGTGCACGACACCTCACTGGGCTGGCGCTTCACCAACCCGCGCTTCGCCGCCGCCGACCGGGCCGTGCCCGCGGGGGCAGGTCCCGACACGGTCAGGGTGACCCTCACGATGGGGGAGACCGCCGAGGAGGTCGCGGCTCTCGACGGCATCACCCGAGCCGAGTCCGACGCGTTCGCGCTGCGCAGTCACCAGCGGGCCGTGGCGGCGCGGGAGGCGGGGCGCTTCGACCGTGAGATCGTGCCGGTCCCGACGAAGGACGGCGAGGTCACCCGTGACGAGGGGCCGCGCCCCGGCACGACGCTGGCGAAGCTCGGCGCGCTGCGGACCGTCTTCCGCGAGGACGGCGTCGTCACCGCCGGCTCCTCCTCGCCGCTGTCGGACGGCGCCGCCGCGCTGGTGGTCGCGAGCGCCGAAGCCGTACGGCGGTACGGGCTCACCCCGCGGGCGCGGATCGTCACGTCCGCGTCGGCGGGCGTCCAGCCCCACCTCATGGGCCTCGGCCCGGTGCCCGCCACGCAGAAGGCACTGGCCCGCGCCGGATGGCAGGCCGGCGACGTGGACGCGGTCGAGCTGAACGAGGCCTTCGCCGCCCAGGCGCTGGTCGTCGTGCGCCGTCTCGGGCTCGACGAGGAGAGGGTCAACGCCGACGGCGGCGCCATCGCGCTCGGCCATCCCCTCGGCTGCTCCGGCGCCCGCATCATGCTGACCCTGCTCGGCCGACTGGAGCGCGAGGACGCCCGCCGGGGCCTGGCGACCCTGTGCGTGGGAGTCGGCCAGGGCGTCGCCATGCTCGTGGAGCGGGTGTGAGCACCGCCTACGAGACGCTGCTCGTCAAGGAGCGAGAAGACCGGGTCGTCGTCACCCTGCACCGGCCCGAGGCCCGCAACGCCATCAGCGGCCGCATGATCGCCGAACTGCACGAGGTGTGCGCTCTGCTGGAAGCCGATCCGAAGCTGCTGCTGCTCACCGGGCACGGCGGTGTCTTCGCGGGCGGCGCCGACATCGCCGAACTGCTGCGACGCGGCCGCGACGAAGCCCTCCAGGGCATCAACAGCCGCCTGTTCGAGCGCGTGCGCCGACTCCCCATGCCCACGCTCGCGGCCGTCGACGGCTGGGCCCTGGGCGGCGGCGCCGAACTGGCGTACGCCTGCGACCTGCGCATCGCGGGTCCGGACGCCGTCTTCGGCAATCCCGAGCCGGGGCTCGGCATCCTCGCCGCGGCCGGGGCCTGCCGGTGGCTGCCCGAGCTGGTCGGCGAGTCCGTCGCCAAACAGATGCTGCTGGCGGGGCGGAACCTCGACGCGGCCGCGGCACTGGCGGCGGGGCTGGTCATCGACGTCGTACCGGCGGAGAAGCTGCTGGACGGGGCGCACGCCCTGCTCGACCGGATGGCCTGCTCCTCCGCCACCGCGCTGCGGCTGACGAAGCTCGTCGTCGACGCACCCGGCGCCCATCCGGTCGTCGACGACCTGGCGCAGGCCGTGCTGTTCGAGGGAGAGGACAAGAAGGACCGCATGACACGCTTCCTGGAGAAGAGGAGCCGGGCATGATCTCAGTACCCGCAGTCGTCGGGGCCATCGGCGGCGGCCGTATGGGCGCCGGTATCGCACAGTCCTTCGCGACGGCCGGTTCGGCCGTGACCGTCGTGGAGAGTGGCGAACAGGCCGCGGCCGCGGCACTGGACCGTGTCGCCGCCGGACTGAGGAGAGCAGCCGAACGCGGCGCACTGGACGAGCCTGCGGAGGAGGTGCTGGCCCGGGTGACGACGGTGCCGTCCGTCGACGCCCTGCCCTCGCACGCCGATCTGGTCGTCGAGGCCGTCCCCGAGGACGCAGCGCTCAAGGCCCGGCTCCTGGCCGCCGCCGAGCGGGCGGTGAGCCCCGGCACCGTACTGGCCAGCAACACCAGTTCCCTCTCGGTCACCGATCTCGCCGCCGCCCTCACCCGGCCCGACCGCTTCCTGGGCATGCACTTCTTCAATCCGGTGCCCGCCTCGGAACTGGTCGAGATCGTCGTCACGCCCGACACCGGGACCGACACCGTGGAGGCGGCCCTGGGTTGGACGCGCTGCCTCGGCAAGAAGGACGTCGTCGTCCGGGACTCGCCCGGCTTCGCCAGCAGCCGCCTCGGCCTGGCCCTGGGTCTGGAGGCGATCCGCATGGTCGAAGAGGGCGTCGCGGAACCGGACGCCATCGACGACGCCATGCGGCTCGGCTACAAGCACCCCATGGGGCCGCTGCGCCTGACCGACCTGGTCGGACTCGACGTACGCCTCGCCATCGCCGAGCACCTGCACGCCACGCTCGGCGAACGCTTCGCCCCGCCCCGGCTGCTGCGGGAGAAGGTCGCCCTTGGCGAGCTCGGCCGCAAGACCGGAAAGGGGTTCTACACATGGCAATGAGCGCCACGAACCGGCCTTCGGCCGACGAGACCGGGCACGGCATCGGCTACACCCTGGACGGCGGCGTCGCCGTCATCGAACTCCGAAGGCCCTCCGCGGGAAACGCCCTGGACGTGTCGTTGCGCGCCGGACTGATCGCCGCGGTACGCCGGGTGCGCCAGGACGGCGACCTCGTCCGGGCGGTGCTGCTCACCGCCGAGGGCCGGCACTTCTGCGTCGGACAGGACCTCAAGGAGCACGCACGGGCGCTGGAAAGCGCACCCGCCTCCGCCTTCGCCATCGTCCGGGACGAGTACAACCCGCTCGTCGAGGAACTGCGCACGCTGCCGCAGCCCGTGGTCGCGGCCGTCGAGGGTGCCTGCGTCGGAGCGGGACTGGGGCTCGCGCTCTGTGCCGACCTACGGGTCGCCGGAGCCGGCGCCCGCTTCGCGACCGCATTCACCGGGATCGGCCTGGCCGCCGACAGCGGTCTGAGCGGGGCCCTGGCGCAGACGGTCGGTCCGTCGCGGGCCGCCGCACTGATGCTGCTCGGCGACCGCTTCGACGCGGAAGCGGCGCAGCGGTGGGGCCTGATCCACAGCGTCGTGCCGGACGGCGGCGCCGCTGCGGAGGGCCTGGCTCTGGCCAAGCGCCTCGCCGCCGGTCCCACCGCCGCGTACGCCGAGGTCAAGGCGCTCCTCCGGGCCGACGGAGCGCCCTTGCCCGTCGTCCTGGAACGCGAAGCGGCGGCCCAGGAGCGACTGGGTTCCACCGAGGACCACCGGGCTGCCGTACGGGCCTTCCTCGAAGGCCGGCAGCCGTCCTTCGCCGGACGCTGACCCGACTGCGGCACCTGCCGTAGCACGGAGAACTCAACCATGACACAGGCCGAATGAATGTTCGGTAGGGGAGGTAGGGGAGATGTCCGCGACATACGCCGACGCGTCGGCGGGCCGCGCAGAGCCGGAGCTCCAGCAGCACTTCGAGGCGACGATCGCGCGGGACCAGCGGATCGAGCCGCGTGACTGGATGCCCGACGGTTATCGGAAGACGTTGGTGCGGCAGATCGCGCAGCATGCGCATTCGGAGATCATCGGCATGCAGCCGGAGGGGGAGTGGATCACGCGTGCGCCGTCGCTGCGCCGCAAGGCGATCCTCTTCGCCAAGGTGCAGGACGAGGCGGGGCACGGGTTGTATCTGTACTCGGCGGCGGAGACGCTGGGTGCCGATCGCGCCGACCTGACGAACCGGCTCATCGAGGGCCGCCAGAAGTACTCGTCGATCTTCAACTACCCGACCCTGAGCTTCGCCGACGTGGGGGTGATCGGCTGGTTCGTGGACGGGGCCGCGATCTGCAACCAGGTGCCGCTGTGCCGCAGTTCCTACGGGCCGTACGCGCGCGCCATGGTGCGGATCTGCAAGGAGGAGTCGTTCCACCAGCGGCAGGGCTATGAGCTGTTGCTGACGATGATGCGCGGTACCGGCGAGCAGCGGGCGATGGTGCAGGACGCGGTGGACCGCTGGTGGTGGCCGTCGCTGATGATGTTCGGTCCACCCGATGACGCCTCGCCGAACTCGGCGCAGTCGATGGCGTGGAAGATCAAGCGGCACTCCAACGACGAGTTGCGGCAGCGGTTCGTCGACATGACGGTCCCGCAGGCGGAGAAGCTCGGCGTCGCCCTGCCCGACGCCGAGTTGCGCTGGAACGCCGAGCGCGGCCACCACGACTTCGGCACCCCCGACTGGGCCGAGTTGGCCAGGGTGATCTCCGGCGACGGGCCCTGCAACGCCGAGCGCGTCGCCCGGCGCCGGGCTGCCCATGAGGAGGGCGCCTGGGTCAGGGAGGCGGCCACCGCCCACGCCGCCAAGCAGGCGGCCCGTACGCAGAAGGGAGCGGTGGCATGATCACCGAGAAGAACGACTGGCCGCTGTACGAGGTGTTCGTGCGCGGCAAGCGCGGTCTGAACCACGTCCACGTGGGCTCGTTGCACGCCGCCGACGACCAGATGGCGCTCACGCACGCCCGTGACCTGTACACCCGCCGTAACGAGGGCGTGTCGGTCTGGGTCGTGCGCTCCGAGCACATCGCCGCTTCCACCCGTGACGAGAAGGACCCCTTCTTCGAGCCGAGCGCCGACAAGGTGTACCGCCATCCCACGTTCTACGACATCCCCGACGACGTCCCGCACATCTGAGGAGCAGGGTATGAGTGACGACCACGTCTACCTGACCCTGGCCGAGGGACACGAGGACGACACCCGCTGGGCGTACGGCACCGGCTTCGAGGACCCCCTGCACGGTGTGGACACCACGGTGCCCGACGGCGTCGACAGCGGCGAACTGGCCGCTGTCTGTGTCGCGTTGGCCGACGACGCCCTCGTCAGTGCTCAGCGGCTCGCCGAATGGACCACGCGCGCGCCCGAGCTGGAGGAGGAGGTGGCCCTGGCGAACATCGGGCTCGACCTGCTCGGCCAGGCCCGTCTGCTGTACTCCCGTGCCGGGCAGGTCGACGGCACCGGACGCGGGGAGGACGCCTACGCCTACTTCCGCGGCCCCGACGACTTCCGCAACGTGCGCCTCGCCGAACTCCCCTGCGGAGACTTCGCGTTCTCGATCGCCCGGCTGCTGGTGCTCTCCGCCTGGCGCCTCGCGCACTTCGAGCGGCTCACCGCCTCCGACGATCCGGTGCTCGCCGCGATCGCCGCCAAGGGTGTCAAGGAGCTGAGCTACCACCGGCAGTACGCCGCCGAATGGGCCGTACGGCTCGGCGACGGCACCGCCGAGTCGCGTCACCGGATGCGGGACGCGCTGGAGCAGGTCGCGCCGTACATGGAAGAGCTGTTCACCGCGTATGACGTCCGGGACGAAGTCGGAGCGGTGCTGAAGCAGGTCACGGAGGCGGCCGGACTGTCGATGCCGGTCTACCGGCCGCTGTCCGGCGCCGGCCGCGACGGCAAGCACGGCGCGCACCTCGCCCCGCTGCTGGCCGAGTTGCAGAGCGTGGCCCGCGCCCACCCGGACGCGACATGGTGACCGTACTGACGGATGTGCGCCGTGCCCGGCACATCGCCGCGTCCGTGCCGGACCCCGAGCTGCCGATGCTGACCCTGGCCGACCTCGGCGTGCTGCGGGGCGTCGAGGCCGGTGAGGACGGGACGGTCGTCGTCAGCCTCACCCCGACCTACTCCGGCTGCCCGGCCATGGCCGAGATGCGCGCCGACGTGGCCGCGCGCCTCACAGCCGCCGGATACGCGCACGTCCAGGTGCGCACGGTGCTCGATCCGCCCTGGACCACGGACTGGATCACGCCGAGCGGCCGCCGCACCCTCGCCGAGCACGGCATCGCGCCCCCCGGACCGGCGCCGCGATCCTCCTCCGGCCCGGTGCCGCTGACGCTGTCACCCATCCGCCCGGCAGTGCGGTGCCCCTTGTGCGGCTCGGCCGACACGCAGGAGGCCTCGCGCTTCGGCGCCACTTCCTGCAAGGCACTGTGGCGCTGCCGCGCCTGCCGCGAACCCTTCGAGTACGTCAAGGAGATCTGATGGAGGACCTACTGCCACCCGGCACCTCCGCCCCCGCGCCCGTGCGGCGACGCCGCCCGGCCTTCCATCCCCTACGCGTGGCCGCCGTGCAGCGGCTGTGCGAGGACGCCGTCGCGGTCGGCTTCGACATCCCGGACGACCTGGCGGAGGAGTTCGCCTTCGCCCCGGGCCAGTCGCTCACCCTGCGCCGCGAGGTCGACGGGCGGGACGAGCGTCGCTCCTACTCGATCTGTTCGCCGGTGGGCGCACGGCCGCGCATCGGGGTGCGCGAAGTGCCCGGCGGGCTGTTCTCCTCCTGGCTGGTCCACGACGTACGGCCCGGCGACACCCTGGAGGTGATGGCCCCGACCGGTGCCTTCACCCCCGAACTCACCGCGCCCGGCCACCACGTCCTCGTCGCGGCGGGGTCCGGCATCACACCCATGCTCTCCATCGCCGAGTCGGTTCTCGCCGCCGACGACCGCTCGCGGGTCACGCTGTTCTACGGCAACCGCCGCACCGGATCGGTCATGTTCGCCGACGAACTCGCCGACCTGAAGGACCTCCACCCGGCCCGCTTCCAGCTCGCCCACGTCCTCTCCCGCGAGCCGCGCGAGGCCGAGGTGCTCTCCGGCCGCCTGGACGCCGATCGCCTCTCCGCCCTCATCGGCGGCCTCGTCGACGTCATCGCGGCGGACCACTGGTGGCTGTGCGGACCCCACGGCATGGTCCGCGACGCGCAACGGGTCCTGGCCGACCTGGGGGTGCCCGACACCCGTATCCACCAGGAGCTGTTCCACGCGGACGACGCACCGGTACGGCAGACACGGCACGAGGAAGCCGTCGCCGAGGGCCCCGTCAGCCTGGTCACCGTCACGCTCGACGGCCGGTCCACCACCGCCGCGCTGCCCCGCGCGGCGACGGTGCTGGACGGTGCCCAGAAGACGCGCCCCGACCTGCCCTTCGCCTGCAAGGGCGGCGTGTGCGGCACCTGCCGCGCCCTGGTCACCGAAGGGGAGGGCGACATGCGCCGCAACTTCGCCCTCGAAGCCGCAGAGGTCGAGGCCGGCTATGTGCTGACCTGCCAGACCTTCCCCGTCTCCGAGACGCTGACCGTCGACTTCGACAGCTGAGGAAGCCCATGTCCGTCCACCTGGAAGTCGCCGAAGGTGTCGGCACGATCCGCCTCGACCGCCCACCGATGAACGCCCTCGACATCGCCACCCAGGACCGGCTCGGCGAGCTCGCCGCGGAGGTGACCGAGCGAGACGACGTCAGGGCGGTGATCCTTTACGGCGGCGAGAAAGTGTTCGCGGCCGGCGCGGACATCAAGGAGATGAAGCTCCTCGACCACGCGGGAATGGTCAGGCGCTCGCGGCCGCTCCAGGATGCCTTCACCGCTGTCGCTCGCATACCCAAGCCGGTCGTCGCCGCGGTCACCGGTTACGCACTCGGAGGTGGCTGCGAGCTGGCCCTCTGCGCCGACTATCGGATCGCTGCCGACAACGCCAAGCTCGGCCAGCCCGAGATCCTGCTCGGACTGATCCCCGGCGCGGGCGGTACCCAGCGCCTGTCCCGGCTCGTGGGCCCCTCCAAGGCCAAGGACCTCATCCTCACCGGCCGGACGATCAAGGCTGACGAGGCCGTTCGGATCGGCCTGGTGGACCTCGTGGTTCCGGCCGCCGAGGTGTACGCGCACGCGCGGGACTGGGCCGCCCGGCTGGCGAAGGGCCCCGCACTCGCGCTGCGGGCCGCCAAGGAGTCGATCGACCGGGGCCTGGAGACCGACCTCGACACCGGTCTCACCATCGAGCGCAACTGGTTCGCGGGCCTGTTCGCGACGGAGGACCGCGAGCGGGGGATGCGCAGCTTCGTCGAAGAGGGCCCCGGCAGGGCGACGTTTCTCTGACTGAAAGCGGATCGGAACGGTCGGTCGTGCCGGCTTCCCCGGGCGGCATCACGGGTCGTCCCGCCGGCCGGCAAGACCCCACCCGCACTCTCGGTCGGCCTGGGACGCGCCGTCGAAACTCTCCGGAGGGGGCGGCGGGCATGCACTGGTCAGCATAGGTTCACAGCCATGCAGAGCTCCCAGCGGGACGCCATCGGCGAGCCCGAGATCATCGCGGGTTTCGTCGAGTCGGAGGTTCCCGACGCCGCAGGCGACGAAGTCCCGTCGGGGCCTGTGCCTGTGCCTGGCACGTCCCAGGGCAAGGCATGGCTGTGGGCTGGGCTGGGAGGCGCCGTGGTGGCGTCGCTCGTTTGGGGTGCGGGACTCCATGCGGCCGGGCTCGCCGGGACGGCCGCGCTCGGCGGGTTTCGAGCAATCCGTCAGACTTGTCCGCCGTCGCGTTCTGCCGTCGGAGCGCCGTCCAGGGAGGCGATCTTGACTAGGGTGGAGCCCCATGCCGACCACAACGCCCGAGCAGCCGCCCCTCGTCGATCCCGCCGAACTCGTCGCGGACCCCTACGCGGTGTACACGCGGCTGCGGGAGGCCGGGCCGGTGCACCGGATCGCCGGGACGGACGGGCTTCCCGCCTGGCTTGTCACGCGGTACGACGACGTGCGCCAGGCCCTCGCCGACCCCCGGCTCTCCCTCGACAAGCGCAACGCGACCCCCGGCGGCTACCACGGGCTCGCGCTTCCGCCGGCGCTGGACGCGAACCTGCTGAACATGGACCCGCCGGACCACACCCGCATCCGGCGCCTGGTGTCCCAGGCGTTCACCCCGCGCCGTGTCGCCGGCCTGCGCGACCCCATCAGGCGGACCGCCGACGCGCTGCTCGACGCCGTCGAACCGCACGGCCGGGCCGACCTCATCGCCTCGTACGCCGCACCCCTGCCGATCAGCGTGATCTGCGACCTGCTCGGCGTGGCCCCGCACGACCGGCACGACTTCCGGTCCTGGACCGACGTCCTGATCGCCCCGGACCCGACACGACCGGAACGTGCGAAGGAGGCCGTCCGCGACATGCTGGGCTTCTTCACCCTGCTCATCGCGGGCAAGCGCGCCGAGCCGTCCGACGACCTGCTCTCCGCGCTGATCGCCGTACGCGACGACGAGGACCGGCTCAGCGAGGACGAACTCATGTCCCTCGCCTTCCTGATCCTGTTCGCGGGATACGAGAACACGGTCCACCTCATCGGCAACTCCGCCCTGGCCCTGCTCCGCCACCCCGGGCAACTGCGCGCCGTGCGTGCCGACCCCGGCCGACTGAGCGGCGCGATCGAGGAGTTGGCCCGCTACGACGGTCCCGTGCCCCTGGCCATCCGGCGCTTCCCCGTCGAGGACCTCACCATCGGCGGAGTGGTCGTCCCGGCCGGTGAGACCGTCCTGCTGTCCCTGGCCGCCGCGCACCGGGACCCGCACCGCTTCACCGACCCCGACCGGCTGGACATCGGCCGCGACGCCACCGGGCATCTCGCCCTCGGCCACGGCATCCACTACTGCCTCGGCGCGCCGCTGGCCCGGATGGAGACCGAGATCGCCCTCGCCGCGCTCCTCGACCGGTTCCCCGGTCTGGCCCTCGACATCGCGCCGGACGAGGTGCGTTGGCGGCCGTCCATGCGGGCCCGCGGTCTGCTCGAACTGCCGGTGCGGTTCTGAAGGGGGCGCCGGGCGCCCTCCGTCGTACGCCTCGCGGGCGTCGCGTGGGGTGCACCTGTCTTCTGGCGTACACCCTGGGGTCGGCCTTGCCGCGCACGATCGAGACCAGCACGCGCGGGGAGGGAGGGGCGAACTGGAGTCGCGCGAGGCGTTGCGCGAACTGCTGGGCGAGCCCGGGCCGGTGATGATCGCGACCGGCTGCGCCCGGCAGGTCCTGCTGTTCACCAACCTCGACAACGCCACGAGCAACGCGCTCCACCTGCGGCTCGGTCATGTCCCGGTCGGCGACTTCGCCGGGTACGACTTCTCGCCGGAACCGCTGTGACCAGGAACCCCCGGGAGGCGTTGGCCCGGCCCCGGGGCAGCCGCCGTCGGTTTGCGGAGCAGCAGGAGGGCCGCGTCGTCGTGCAGGCGGCCTCCCACGTGTTTCAGCAGTTCGTCGTGCAGGGCCGTGAGGGTGTGGGCCGGCTCCTCGGAGAGATGGTGCGCCAGTCGCTCCGGGAGCGGGTAGAACTCGCGGTCGCGGTCCCGGGCCTCCGTGACGCCGTCGGTGTAGAGCAGCAGCTGATCACCGTCGGCGAAGGGCAGCGTCTGCAGCGCGGGGGTCTCGCCGGTGAGAGCGCGCAGCCCGAGGGGCGGCGCCGGCAGGGCCGGCTCCACGGGGACCACGTCGGCGCCGCGCACCAGCAGCGGCGGCGCGTGTCCGCAGTTGACCAGCTCCAGCCGATCCGGCTCGGGGTGCCCGGCGACCACGGCGGTGACGAAGTCGTCGCTGCGCAGATTGCGGGCCAGGCTCCGCTCGATCCGGTCGACCACGGCGAGCAGGTCGGGCTCCTCGTACGCCGCCTCCCGGAACACCCCGACCACCAGGGCGGCGACCCCCACCGCGGGCAGCCCCTTGCCGCGCACGTCGCCCACGATCAGCCGCACCCCGTAGGGGGTGGGCACGAGCGCGTACAGGTCCCCGCCGATACGGGCCTCGGCGGCGGCCGCGCTGTACCGGACGGCCACCTGGAACGGGCCGACGACCGCCGGCACCGGCTGCAGCAGCGCGTGCTGGGCGGCCTCGGCGACCGAGCGGACGGCCGCCAGGACCCGCTCGCGGTGCCCGCGCAGCGCACCGGCCAGTCCGCTCGCCACGGTGACGGCCGCCAGCGCGGACAGCACCGCGGCCAGCTCGTGTCCCCGCGCGCCGTCCCGGACGCCGAGCATCGTGCCCAGCACTCCGGCGAGCAGCCCGACACAGAGGACGCCGCCCGGCCCGCTGGTAGTGGCGGCCAGCGCCGGCCCGGCCGCAAGCAGCGGCAGCCAGGTGTGCCCGGCCCCGCCGAACAGACCGACGACCACGATGACGGACACGATCAGCACGAGCACGACGGGCAGGACGGGCGTACCGGAGGCGAGCTGCGCGGCGACCCGGTTCCGGGCCGCCGCCCCCGGGGCGGCCGCTCGTCCCCGGGGCGGCCGGATGGGCTCCTGGTTGCCGCCGAGCTCTCGGGTGTGACTCATGTTTCGCCCGCAGTCCTCACCTGTGCGTGGAGCATGCGCTCCAGAATTGTCCGTTTGATCCAGGAAAAAGGATGGGCGCGGGCGCCACAAGGAGCCGATTTTCAGATAGTGAGCGACAGGCCCCTGGTGACCCGGCTCGCGGTCGGGAGCAGCCTGGCCCGGACCTCGTCGAGCCGGGAGAGCCGGTCCGCCCGCAGCGAGACCCCGAGCGAACCGAGCGTGTCCCCGCTGTACACGGGCACCGCGACACAGACCGTGCCGAGGGAGTACTCCTCCAGATCCGTGACGGCTGGTGCGATGGGGGAGGAGTCCAGTCGGCGGAGCAGTTCCGGGGCGTCGGTGATGGTCCGCGGGGTGAGGTCCGCCAGGTGGTGCCGGGAGAGATAGTCCCGGCGGGACTCCTCGTCCAGCTCACGCAGTACCGACTTGCCCAGCGCGGTGGCGTGCCCGGCGTCCTCGAACCCCACCCAGAGGTCCACCCGGGGCGCCCGGGCGCTGTCGACGATCTCGGCGACCCTGATCTCACCGTCCTCGTAGAAGGTGAGGTACGCGGCGGTGGTGAGCTCGTCCCGCAGCGCGGCGAGCGTCGGCCGGACCCGGCTGAGCAGGGCCTGCCCCCGGCCGGTGCTGTGCAGGGCCGTCACCTTGTCGCCCAGGACGAAACCGCCGTCGGCCAGTTTCCGCAGATAGCCGTCGTGGACCAGGGTCCGCAGCAGGTGGTATGCGGTGGCCAGGGGCAGCCCGGTCTCCCGTGCCAGCTGTTTCGCGGGCGCGCCGTTCTCGTGGGCGCTCACCGCCTCCAGCAGGCGGAAGGCCCGCTGCACGGAGGTGATGAGGGTGGGGCCGGGGCCTTCGTGCGCAGCCATACGACCAGCGTGCGCCGGGCACGCGACCTGGGCAAGCTCCGCCCGGGCAAGCTCCGCCCGGGCAAGCTCGCCCGGGCCGGGCAACTGGGCCGGGGGGCTCCTCGACCCGGGACGATCACTTCCACCCGTACGCGTAGGCCGCGACCCAGGTGATGTCGAGCTGGGCACTGCTGCCCGGTGCCGCGCCCGGTCCCTCCAGGGCGCTCTCGTTCTGCAGCACCCACGACAGCGGCCGGTCCGGCACGTCCCGGGTGTCGTGGCCCACCTGCCGCCCGTCCACGAAGAACCGCACATGACCCGGCGTCCACTCCGTCGACACGGTGTGCCACCGGGTCCAGTCGTCGCTCCCCGGGAAGTACCCCTGTTCACCGCCGCCGCAGGGATGGTGGAAAGCGGTGAGGTCGCCGGTCCACTCACCTTCGGGATGGTCCATCTCGCAGCCCCCGCCGTAGTGCAGCCAGGCCGACTTGTATCCCGGGGCGAGCTTCGTCACCTTGATACGGGCGCTGTACTTGCCGTACTTCATCTGCATGACCGCACGGGGTACCACCGCCGCAGCGTGCACGGGACCCCCGTCGGCGGGCCGCCACATCCGGATGAACATCCGGCCGTCGCCGTTCTCCGCAGGGCCCACGCTCACGGTGTCCTCCGGGTGGTAGACACCCACGACGTCCCGGCCCCGGTCGTTGGCCGTGTCACGCCAACCCGTGGGGTACGCCCACCAGTTGTCGCGGTATGCGCCGGTGAGGCCCCCGCAGTGGGCGGCGGAGGTGTCGACCCGGTGCTCGCAGTCGCTGAACCCGCCCAGCGGCACCCGGTCGCCGTCGAAGTCCTCCGCCAGGACCTGCCAGAACGGCCCGCAATCGCCCCGGGGCAGGTCGGTGTCGGCGACACGGCAGGCGTCGGCCGACACCGGCGCTCCCTCGGCACGGGGAACGCCGACGAGCGCCACCAGCAGCAGGAGACCCACGGAGGGCCACACCGCGCGTCCACGACGTTTCGGTGCCGCGTGCGAACCCATTGGACAGCCCCCTTCGTCCCACCGCGGGATGCGTGGCGCGAGGGGAGCATCGTCACCGCGCGACCGCTCCGGCGCCATCCCCGCGGCCGGGCGCCTACCGGAAGGTCGTATTCCGCCACCGCCGAGGTGAATCGGCGGTTTCGGGTACTCGGGGCCCGGAGCCGGACCCGACGCGTCCGGGACGTCGGACCTGAGGAGGTACGCGATGCGACTGGGGGACCACGTCGTGGTGCTGACGGGAGCGTCCAGCGGGATCGGCCGGGCCACGGCCGAGGCCTTCGCCGGCAAGGGGTGTGCCGTGGTACTGGCGGCCCGCCGTGAGGAGGCGCTGGAGGCGACCGCCCGGGAGTGCGAGACGTACCGCGGGGCGCGGACGCTGGCCGTGCCGACCGACATGACCGACGCCAAGGCGGTCGAGGACCTGGCGAGGCGCGCGGTGGAGGAGTTCGGCCGGATCGACGTCTGGGTCAACAACGCGGCCGTCAACGCCTTCGGCCGGTTCGAGGACGTACCGCTGGAGGACTTCCGGCGGGTCCTGGACGTCAACGTGATGGGCTACGTCCACGGGGCGCGCGCGGCTCTGCCGGTGATGCGCGCGCAGGGGCGGGGGACGCTCGTCAACATCTCCTCGATCGTGGGAGCCGTCGCCCAGCCCTACAGCCACCCGTACAGCATGTCCAGACACGCCGTGCAGGGCTTCGGATCCAGCCTGCGGCAGCAGCTGCGGGTGGAAGGGGTGAAGGGCGTGCGGGTGTGCACGGTGATACCCGCGACCATCGACACCCCGCACTTCGAACAGTCGGCCAACTACACCGGGCGCAAGGTCGTCGCCATGCCGCCCGTCTACAGCCCCGAGCGGGTCGCCAAGGCCGTCGTCGACCTGGTACGGCATCCGCACCGGGAAGTGGTGGTCGGCCCGGCCGGTCGGGCCCTGGTGCGCAGGGCCCGGAAGAACCCGGCGCCGGCGGAGCGTGTGATGGCCAAGCAGACCGACAGGACCCATCTGTCCCACGACGAGACGGCACCGACCACGCACGGAACGCTGCACGTCCCCGCCCCCGGCGAGGGAGCGGTGCACGGCGGCTGGGGCGGTCGGCGCCGCACGGCGCTGCGCCGGACGGCGGTCGTCGCGGTGCTGGGCGCGGGCGCGGCCGCCGCGGGACGCCGGATCAGCCGTGAGATGGCCGCCTGACCGGACTGACCGACGGGCTGACCACCTGACCGGACCCGACCGGGCTGCTCGGCCCGGCTGACCGGACGGGACGTGGGTGCGGGTGAACGGCCCGCACCCACGCGGACTTCAGTGCGGCGGTTCCACTTCGGCGGGCGCCGCGCGACCTATCGCGACGCGCGTTGCCGCGCCGGTACCCGGACGGACTCCATGACGAAGCCGCTGCGCACCCGCGCCGGCATCCGGGTCAGCGGGATCCGCAGGTCCTGCGCGGGCACCTCGTACTCCAGCCGGGCCAGCCGCGGCCCCAGGGCCCGCAGCAGCGCGACGGTGACGTCCTCTCCGGGGCAGCGATGACTGGCGCGCCGCGGACCGTCGTGACAAGGGGCTCGTGCGACCCCGACGAGGGGACGGTCGCGCCCCCGACGAGAGGGCGGTCGCGGCACAGAGGTGTTACACCCCACGGAACTCGGTACTCCGCACGGAGACCACCAACCGGTCGAACACCCCCGGAGGCGAGCATGAGCGACGAGAACATGGCGGACGACGCCTACCAGCCCACCGGTGGCAACGAGGAGCAGGAGGACGCCGCTCCCCTGGATCTCCAGGACGCGCTCGACGAACGTACGTACGACGACATGCTGGACGAGGGCTATTCGCCGCCGGAGAGGCCGCTCGGCGTCACCAAGAGCGGGACCACGGCCGCCGAGCAGCACGAGGGCGAGTCCCTCGACGACAGACTGCGGCAGGAGGTGCCCGATGTGGAGGTCCCGGCGGGGGACGGCATCGGAGACCTCCCCGGCGGAGAGGGCGAACCCCTCGATCCGGAGGCCGGAGCGGACCGCGCCGGCCGCCTCGTCGCACCCGACGAGGGCGCCCGGACGGACACCACCAAGGAACTGATCGCCGAGGACGAGGGCATCGACGGCGGCGCGGCGGGCGCGGAGGAGGCAGCTATGCACGTCGTCCCCGACGACGCGCTGTTCACGACGGACCCGCCGGAGGTCTGAAGGACTCGCATCGGCCCGCACTTCGGCCCACCCTTCGGCCCGCGCGTCGCCCTGCGCCTCCGCTCCGCGCCGACCACTGCGCCGCCGCGCCGCACGCGGCCCGTCGCGGCCGCGGGGCGAGCGGTGCATGACTGGAGCATGAACGTGTCGGCCGGGCTGCGGGCAGGGGATCGGTGGCTTGCCAAGCGGCTGGCGGCCTGGGATCCCGTCCGCGTGGGCAAGCCGTTCTGGGCGGTGGAGGAGACCGTGGAGCGCGCCAGGCTGTGGTGCGCGGCGGCCGTGGGGTGGCCGGGTGAGGCGGTGGGCGCGGCCGGCGAGCGGCGGCGGTGGGCCTGGCAGCGCTGACGGTGGCGCGGCCGGCTCCAACGCGCTCGGCAAGCAGCTGATCGACCGGCGCAGGCCGCCGAGGGAGTGGTTCCCGCACGCCGAGGTCGACGAGCGTCCCGCGTCGTCGTCGTTCCCGTCCGGCCACACCGCAGGCGCGGTCGCACTCACGGCCGCCGTCCGGCCCACCTGGCCCGCGGCCGGCGCCGTGTGCGCGGTCCCCACCGTGGTCGTGGCCGTCGAGCGGGTGCAGAGCGGCGCCCACTTCCCGAGCGATGTCGCCGCGGGCGCCGTGATCGGCCTGGCCGGTGCCTGGAGCGCCCGCCGCCTCCCACGCCTGCTGCTTCTCGCCGTCCGCCGACTGCCCTGACGCGCAAGGGCGTGCCGGATCACGAGGAGTGCACGACCGGTGTGACCGGTCGGCGGTCTACTCGGCGATGTGGCGCTGGAGCCAGTCGGCGGCGGTCCGGCGGAAGATCCTGCGGCTGTCCGCGCGCAGGAAGTCGTGGCCCTCGTCGCGGAGCAGCAGCAGTTCCGCCCGCAGACCGCGCTCCCGGGCCGCGCGGACGAACTGCTCGGACTCGCCGAGCGGCACATTGGTGTCGTGCTCCCCGTGGACCGTGAGGACGGGGACGCGCAGGGCGTCCACGCGGGTCATCGGGGACAGCGCGTGCAGCAGTTCACGGTCGTGCTCCGGATGGCCGTACTTGTGCGCGGCCGACTCCGCGATCCACGGCTCCGTACCGGCGTAGAAGGTCGCGAAGTCGGACATGCCGCAGGCCGCGACGCCGGTGCGGAAGAGGTCCGGGTGCCACACGAGGGACGCCATCACCAGGTAGCCGCCGTAGGAGCGCCCCATCACGGCCAGCCGCCGGGGATCGGCGAGACCGGCGACGACGACATGGGCCGCGCAGACGGCGACGTCCTCGATCGCGGCGAACCGGCCCGTCCCGAGGTCGGCGTCGACGAACGACCGGCCGTGCCCCGACGAGCCGCGCACGTCCGGCGCGAAGACGTCGAGGCCCCGGCCCAGCAGCTCGTGGTAGAGCGGGTTGAACACCGGCCGCTCCTGCTCCTCCGGTCCGCCGTGCAGATGGATCACACAGGGCGCGGGCTCCCCGGCTCCCCGGTCGGGAGCCCGGTAGTACCAGCCGCTCAGCGGCAGTCCGTCCCGCGCGACGGGCCGCAGCGGCACGGGCCGTACGGGCGGGCGGCCGGGCGGGACCGCGTCCTCGTCCCGGGACGACCACGCGGTCCGTCGTGCGGTGCCGTCGGGGAACCACCACACCCCGGGGCGGCGCTGCGAGCCGGACAGGGCCAGCACGAGTCCCGCCCGCCCGTCGACGCGCGGGATGCGCGTCACGACCTCGTGCGGCAGCGACACCGTCCGCGACGGCCCCACCCGGGCCTCCCCGGCGGACGTCGGCGACACGGAGGCGACCTCCAGCTCGGTGGCGCCGCGCACGTTCCAGGCGAGGGCAGCGGTGTACCCGTCGTGGCCGAGTGCCAGCAGCTCCAGTCCGCAGTCCGCGCGCTCGGCGGCGACGCTCCGCCCCAGGGCCGCGCCCTCGGCGTCGAGGCGGACGGCGAACAGCGCGGCGAACTCACGGGTCGCGTCGCTGCGCAGCCACAGCGTCGTACCGTCCGGGGAGAACCGGCCGATCCACGGGTCCCCGTCGGCGACGTGCAGGGCGAAGGCGGTCCGCAGATCGCCGGTCCGGACGACGAGGGCCTCGCGGCGGCCGCGAGGCCCCCGGCGCAGGAGGGCCAGCCGCCCGTCCCTGCTGATGTCGCACACGCGCAGGGTCGCCGCGCCGCGTTCCACCGCCAGCAGGGTGGGCGCCGCCACGCCCAGGGGGTCGACCAGATAGGCGGCCAGCCCTCCGCCCGACGTCCTCTCGCGGGCCGTCCCGCCGTCCCTCTCGTGGGCGCCGGCCGTCCCCGCGTCGCCCCGGTCCTCGGGGGCCCGCGTGTCGCGGCCGGACCCGGAGCCGGCCTCGCCGTGGTGCGGGCCGCCCAGGAGCACGGCCCGGCCGTCACGGGTGGCCCAGCCCGGCGGGCGGGGCGCGGTGTAGGTGTCCGGATCGGCGAGGCCGGGGCCCGTGGGCGCAGCCCACTCCTCCCCTTCGGCCCCGCCGGGCGTGCGGACCGGCTCGGCGACGGTGACGGCGACGGCCGTACCGTCGTGCTGCCAGCAGCCCAGATACGCGGAGCTGCCCGGTTCGGCACCGGCGAGGATGCGCCGCCCGGTCCCGTCCGGCCGTACGCACAGCACCCTGGTGTGCTCGCCGCCTCCCGGTGCGGTGGTGTAGGCGATCCAGCGACCGTCGGGCGACCAGGCCACCTCCTTGACCGGGTGGGGATCGGAGTCCAGCAGATGGACCTCGTCCCCGCCGACCGGCCCGGTCCACAGCTGGGGGACCCCGCTCCGGTCGCAGATGAACGCGACGTACCTGCCGCTCGGGTCCACCGACGGGTACCAGCAGCCGTGCGATCGCAACGGCTGTGGCGTGTCCAGCGGGGCGGCGGTGTCCGGCAGCGGGACCGGCACCGGGGCCGTGGCGTCCGCCGGCGTCGGCACGAGGGCCGTGCCTGCCTGGCCGTTCGTTCCCGGCGCCCCTGGGGCCGCGGCGGCCGGACCGTGCTCCTCGGGGCGCCACGGCGTCCCGTCGACGAGGTCCTCGCCGACGGGGGAGGGGCGGGGGGAGCCCGTGAGGGGGTGCGCCCCGGTCACCTGATTCCGTGCGTTTGCAGCCATATCTCCAGCAAAGCTACCTGCCACAGCTCGTTCGCCCCACGCCTGGCGCGGTGTTCGTCCGGGGCCGCCAGCAGCCTGGCCACGTAGGCGTCCCGGAAGATGCCGCGTGACCTGGCCTCGGGCGCGGACAGGGCCTCACGGACCCGCCCCAGCACGGATCCCGCCATGTGCTTGACGGCGGGGACCGGGAAGTACCCCTTCGGCCGGTCGACGACCTCGGTGGGCAGGACCTCGCGGCCCGCGGCCTTGAGCACCCCCTTCCCGCCGTCGGCGAGCTTCAGCTCCGGTGGGCAGACGGCGGCCAGCTCCACGAGTTCGTGGTCGAGGAACGGGACGCGGGCCTCCAGGCCCCAGTCCATGGTCATGTTGTCCACGCGCTTGACCGGGTCGTCGACGAGCATCACCTCGGCGTCGAGTCGCAGTGCCGCGTCGAGCGCGGTCTCGGCGCCGGGGCGCGCCATGTGGGTGCGCACGAAGCGGCCGGAGACGTCGTGATCGGGCAGCACGTGCGGTTGCAGCATGCCGGCGAGGTCGGAGTGCGACCGGTCGAAGTACGTCTCGGCGTACGCCTCGGCCGCCCGCTCTCTCGGGGCGGCGGCGATGTCCGGGTACCAGTGGTAGCCGGCGAAGACCTCGTCGGCGCCCTGGCCGCTCTGCACGACCTTCACCTCCTTCGCGACCTGTTCGGAGAGCAGGTGGAAGGCCACCACGTCATGGCTGACCATCGGCTCGCTCATCGCCTCGATCGCCGCGTCCAGGGCCGTCGACACCCGGTCCGAGGGCACCATCAGCTGGTGGTGGTCGGTGCCGAAGTGCCGGGCGACCAGGTCCGAGTAGGGGAACTCGTCGCCCTCCTCGCCGCCCTCGGACTCGAAGCCCACGCTGAACGTCGCGAGATCGCGCTGCCCCTCGTCGGCCAGCAGCGCCACGATCAGGCTGGAGTCGAGGCCGCCGGACAGGAGGACGCCCACGGGCACGTCGGCGACCATGCGCCGGCGGACGGCGGCGCGCAGCGCTTCGAGCACCGCGTCCCGCCAGTCGTCCGCGTCCATCCCCGTGTCCCCGGGCCGACGGGTGTACGGCGGCTGCCAGTAGCGGATGTCGCGGTGGCTGCCGTCGGGCTCCACCACCCGCACGGTCGCCGCGGGAAGCTTGCGCACGCCCGCGAGCACGGTGTGCGGCGCGGTCACCGTGGCGTGCCAGCTCAGGTACTGGTGCAGCGCGACCGGGTCGAGCGAGGTGTCGACGCCGCCGCCCGCCAGGAGCGCCGGCAGCGAGGAGGCGAACCGCAGCCGCCCCGGCGCCTGGGACAGGTACAGCGGCTTGACGCCCAACCGGTCGCGGGCCAGCACCAGGCGTCCGGTGGCCTGTTCGACGATGGCGAAGGCGAACATGCCGTAGAAGTGGTCGACGCAGGAGGTGCCCCACTGCTGGTAGGCCTTGAGCACCACCTCGGTGTCGGAGCCGGAGAAGAAGTGGTGGCCGAGGCGGCGCAGTTCCTCGCGCAACTCCTTGTAGTTGTAGACGCAGCCGTTGAAGACACCGGCGATCCGGCCGGCCGGGTCCGTCATCGGCTGGGCCCCGCACTCGGACAGGTCGATGATCTTCAGCCTGCGGTGACCCAGGGCGACGGCGTTCTGCGACCACAGGCCCCTGCCGTCCGGGCCCCGGGGTGCGAGTCGGTCGGTCATGCGCTCGACGGCTGCCAGGTCGGGCCGCCCGCCGTCGAAGCGGATCTCTCCGCTGAGGCCGCACATCAGACCGCACCTCCTCGCAGGGGGTGACCGTGGGCCGGGCCCGGAGGCGGAGCCTCCATCGGGCACCGGCCGGTTCGTTTCGGGCGCGTCTCCGTCTTGCTGCTGCGCATGCGAGCCACTCCTTGATCACGGTCGGCACCGGCTCCACGGGGCGGACGACGGGTTCTCCGTCCGGGTCTCCGCGCCGTGACCGTTCGCGGGGCGGCGGCCGGTGCCTGTCTCTCCGCACCGCCCCGCGGACGGGTCAGCCGCCGACGGACTCGACCGAGTACGCCGCCGAGGTCCCCGCCGGTCCGGCCCCACCGGCCGCGGCGACGGGCCGGCGGACGGCCCCGGGGCCGGTGCCCTGCCCGTGGTCGCCCCGGGTGTCGGCGACCGCTGCCTTGACGCAGGCGGGCAGGCCTTCCCGCTCGGCGACCTGGCGCAGCCGGTGGGCCGCGCTGCCCCGGGCCAGGGCCTCCTCGGTGAGCGTGCGGACGGTGTCCCAGTCGCCGAGGGCCTCCAGGGCCGGGCGCAGCCTGCGGACCATGGTGTGCACCACCTCGGGAGCGGGCGTGGCGGCGCGCGTGACCGGGTCGACGAGGGTGCCCTCCAAGCCCGCCTGTGCCGCCCGCCAGACCGCGGCCCGCAGCCACTCGTGCCTGCCGTCGCAGCCCGCGCCGGGCCGTTCCAGGCCGGCCCTGGCGTCCTCCACGAGGGCGCGGAAGAGACCGGCTACCAGGACGACCGTCTCGACGCGCGGGCAGGCGTCGCAGATGCGCAGCTCCAGGGTCCGCTGGTGCTCGCTCGGCCGCAGGTCGTAATAGACCATGCCCGGGTCCTTGATCACGCCGGAGCGGATCAGGTCCTCGACGGCGGCGTCGTACTCGGCGGCCCCGCCGAAGCAGCCGACCGGTCCCGCGGTGGGCCAGCGCTGCCACAGCATGGTGCGCCAGCTCGCGTAGCCCGTGTCCGAGCCGAGCCAGAACGGCGAGCTGGCGGACAGGGCCAGCAGCGGGGGCAGCCACGGCGACACCGCGCACATGATCCGCACGGCCGTGTCCCGGTCGGGCACGTCGACATGGACCTGCGCGCTGCACACGAGCTGCTCGTCGGCCACCTTCCGGTACTCGTCGACCAGAGCCCGGTAGCGGAAGTCCGGGGTGGCGTCACCGGGCGTCACCCGCGCGAACGGCACGGTCCCGGCCGCCACGACGGCCAGGCCGAGCCCGGTGGCCGCCTCGTCCAGCCGCCGCCGCGCCCCGCTCAGATCCGCGTGCAGGGAGTCGAGCGCGGAGTGGACGGGGCTGTTCCACTCCACCGCCGACCGTTGGAGCTCGGCCTTGAACTCGGGGCCGGGCAGTCGGCCGAGGACCGCGCCGGCCCCGGGGACCAGTCGCCCGTTCTCCGCGTCCAGAACATGAAACTCTTCCTCTACGCCTACACGAACGGTCACGGCTTCTCCCTCGTCCGTACCCGAGATCGCCCGCCGGGCCGAGGCCCTTCGACGACCGCTGCGTGGTGCGAGTTCCCGACAAACGCACAAATAGTCCCATCTCTGCACGTCCGCCGCCAATGCGTCATGTGTCAGCGGTGCTCCGCCGGTCCTGGCGACGGATGGGGCGGGCGGTGTCGAAAGCGGCGTTCGCCGATCGACGTGAGAGTGAAAGCAGTACGACCCAGGACTTCAGGAGTACCTCACCGTGACCGTGACCGTGACTGCGGATTTGGCCATCTCCCTCGACGGGTACCTCGCCGGCCCCGGCGTCTCACCGGACAACCCGGGCGGCGACGGCGCCGAGCCGCTCTTCGATTGGATCCACAACCTGGCGAGCTGGCGCGAGCGCCAGGGCATGACCGGCGGCGAGGAGAACCGGGACTCCGAGCTGATGCGCGAATGGTTCGATGCCACCGGGGCGGTGATCATGGGCCGCACGATGTACGACCTGGGCGAGGAGTTCTGGGGCGACAACCCGCCGTTCCGGACCCCCGTCTTCGTGCTGACCCACCGCCCGAGGCCCGCCCTGGTCAAGGAGGGCGGCACCACCTTCACCTTCGTCGCCGACGGTGTCCACGGCGCCCTCGACCGGGCGCGGGCCGCCGCCGGGGGTCGCAACGTCGACATCGCGGGCGGAGCGGACACCGTGCGGCAGTACCTCCGCGAAGGGCTCATCGACGAACTGCACCTGCACGTCGTGCCCGCACTCCTCGGGGACGGGCTGCGACTCTTCGACGATCCGGCCGCCGGACGGCGCGACCTCGAGACGGTCGGGGTGGTCCACACCGCGCTCGCCACCCACCTGAAGTACCGCTTCGTGCGGTGATAGGGCTGCCGGACGAGCGCTCCCGCCACCGAGACGTCGAAGCCCTCTGGGGTATGTGACGGGGATCACTCCGGACGGAAAACCCGTCGCGCGGGCGCCACGTCTAGGGGGTGTGAGATCAGTCAGGAAGGCAGCGGGAGAGCCGGACGAGGAACGCCTCGTCCGGCTCGTGGCCAAGGGCGACCGCGCGGCGTTCGACGAGCTGTACCGGCGCACGGCGCCATGGCTGGCGGTGCGGTTGCGGCGCCGCTGCGCCGACGAGCAGATCGTCGCCGAGGTCATGCAGGAGACGTACCTGGCGGTGTGGCGCGCGGCGGGCGCGTTCGCCGGGGCGGCCGTCGGAGGGACCGCCGTCGGCTGGCTGTGGACCATCGCCGCCCGTCGGCTCGTGGACGCCTTCCGGCGCAGGGCCCACCACGCGGAACCCCCGCCCGCGGCCGCCGCGCACCCCGTGGCGCCCGCCGCCGAGGACGAGGCGCTCGCGGCGACCGTCGGCGGCGACGTCGGGGACGCGCTGCGCCGTCTCGCGCCCGAACTCAGGGCGGTACTGCAGGCCATGGTGCTCGACGGGCTCACCGTCCGGGAGACCTCGGTCCTGCTCGGCGTGCCCGAGGGCACGGTCAAGACCCGTGCCCGCCGGGCCCGGACCGAGATGCGAAAGGCCCTGGCATGAGTGTGGAGCACGCGTCGACGCGGCTCATCGACGGTTACGCGCGCGGGGACACCGGCCTCGCCACCGACGAGGTCTGGGCCCTGGAAGCACATCTGGAGGCCTGCCGCACCTGCCGGGACCGGCTGTCGGCTGCCGTCACGGCGAGCGCGCCCGCCGTGGCCGCCCTGGTCGGCACCGTATGGGCCGACCTCGAACCCCGGCTGGCCGCCACCGCCACCATGCCCCGCAGGAGACGGCTGGGCGCCCGGCTGTCGACCTGGCTGACGCCCACGACGGTGCCGTGGCTGGCCATGGTCATGAGCGTCACCCTGATCGCGCTGCTGTTCGATCTCGCCGACCCCGGCACGGGACCCGGCTCCCGCGAGGTGTCGCTGGTGCTGCTGTTCTCCCCCGTCCTGCCCGTGCTCGGCGTCGCGGCCTCCTGGGCACGCGGCCTGGACCCGGCGTACGAGCTGACGGCCTCCGTGCCCCGGGCCGGGCTCCCCCTGGTGCTGCGGCGCACCGTGGCCGTGCTCGTCCTCGTCGTGCCCGCGCTGTTCGTGGGCGGATGGGCGACGGGGGTGACGGCCGCCCAGTGGCTGCTGCCCTGTCTGGCGTTCACCTCGACGACCCTCGCACTCGGCGGACTCGTCGGCGTGACCCGAGCCGCCCTCGCGCTGGTCGCGGTGTGGGCCGCCGTGGTCGTGGCGCCGACCCTGGCCACCGGCCGCACACCCCTCGCTCTCCGGACGGACGGCATGCCCGTGTGGGGGCTGATCCTCGCGCTAGGCGTCGGCGTCGTGATCGCCCGCAGGGGCGCCTACTCCGTGCTGGGAGCCCATCGATGACCCCGAAGACGACCACCAAGACGACCACCGACGGGAAGGAACCACACGTGATGACCGCGCTGACCGCGGCCGACCTCGCGCCGACGCCCTACGCCTGGGAGATCCGGGCCACGGGGCTGAAGGTGAGGGCCGGGCGGAAACGGATGGCCGTCGACGGGCTCGACCTGTCGCTCGGCACCGGCGTGCACGGCCTGCTCGGACCCAACGGGGCCGGCAAGACCACCCTCATCCGGGCGCTGGCCACCGTGCTGCGCCCCGCCGAGGGCACCCTGGAACTGCTGGGCGAGTTCGCCGGCGGACTCGGCGAACACCGGGCAATGCGCCGCCGGATCGGCTATCTGCCGCAGGAGTTCGGCTATTACAAGCGCTTCACCGTGCGCGAGTTCATCGAGTACATGGCATGGCTGAAGGAGGTCCCGAAGGCGGACATCCCCGGCGCCGTGCAGCGGGCGATCGAACGGGTCGGCCTCGCCGACCGCGCCGACGAGCGGATGAAGGCCCTCTCGGGCGGCATGGTGCGGCGCGTCGGGATCGCCCAGGCCATCGTCAACGACCCGGCGATCCTGCTCCTCGACGAGCCGACCGTCGGCCTGGACCCCGCCCAACGGCTGCGCTTCCGTGAGCTGTTGCAGGAGCTGGGCACGGACACCTGTGTCGTCGTCTCGACCCATCTGGTGGAGGATGTCGCCGCCGCCTGCACCGACGTGGTCCTCTTCGCCGAGGGCCGGCTCGTCTTCCAGGGCACCCCCGACGAGCTGGCCGCCGCGGGCGGTCCCGAGCACGTGGGCGACAGCCCGCTGGAGCGGGGCTACTCGGCGCTGCTGCTCGACCCCCGCCAGGAGAGGGGCACCTGGTGAACGGCCGTGTCCTGCGCATCGAGCTGAGGCGCTCCGTCGCCCCCTGGGCCGGCGTCGTGTCCCTCTGCGTCGCCCTGGCGTTCCTGTACCTGGTGAGCGGACCGTGGTGGAAGGGTTCAGCGCCGTGGACGAGCCAGTGGACGTCCCTGGCCCTGTGGACCCGGTTCCTGCTGGCCGTCCTGTGGCCGCTCGCGCTGGCGCTCGGCGCCCTCCAGGGGCTGCGCGACCACCGCTCCCGCATGACCGAGCTGCTGACGAGCACCCCACGGCCCGCCCGGCAGCGGGCGGTCACGACCGCGGGCGCCACGGTGATCACGTTGACCGCGGCCTTCACACTCGTCGTCCTCCTGGGCGCGGTCCAAGTGATCGGCAACACCGAGTACACGCACCTCGGCTGGCTGCCGATCTCGCTGGTCGCCGTGCTCGCGCTCGTCGCGGGGGCCCTGCTCGGCATGGGCATCGGACGCAGCCTCCCCTCCCCGCTGACCCCGCCCGCACTGGCCGTGGCCGCCTTCGTCTTCGTCAACCTGCTGCGGATGTCGACGGAGTCGGCCGTGCCGACGGCTGTCTCGGGGCCGACCGGCGTCGCCCTGCTGTCACCGGCGGTGGACGAGACGCTCAACGTGTTCCTGACCCTCTCCGCCCCCGTGCACCTGGGCCAGACGGTCTGGCTGCTCGGCATGGCCGTGACCGGTTTCGCCCTGCTGGCCGCTGCCACGCCGCGCGCCCGGCTGCTCGCCCTCGCGCCCGTCCTGGCGGGCGCCGTGATCGCCCTGCTCGTCCTGCCCGCCGACCCCCGTCGGGTGTACGTCGTCGACGAGGCCGCCGCGGCCCAGGTGTGCGACGGACCGGTGTGCGTGGCCGCCGTCCACCAGGAGCGCCTGCCGGACCTCGCGGACCCGGGGAAGAAGGCGCTGCGCCACCTGCGGGACGTCCTCGGCGGCGAGGCACCGACCACCGTCCGGGAGAGCACCGCGCAACGGGGGATCTTCGACGCGCCGGAACGGTCACGTACGGCCGTCCTCTTCGACTTCGGCGACAGCGTGATCGCCGACGCCGAGGGCGAGCAGCTGACACGGGCCCTCCTCGGGCAGGGCATGGCGCCGGTCTGCTTCGCCCGCAGCGCCCGCGAGAGCGGCACGGTCGGTGAACTCGCGGCACAGGGCGTCGTGGCCGGCTGGGTCCTCGGCGATCTGCGGCCCTTCGAGGGCGCCATGCACCCGCAGAGCGCCCAACTCGCCACGGCCGGACCGGTGTTCAAGGAACTCAAGGCCCTGCCATGGTCCGAGCAGGTCGCCCGCGTCAAGGCCGCGCACACCGCCGCGGTCTCCTGCTCGGGCGACCCGCTCACCATCCTGGACGGCGGTACGGCCCGATGAGATGGCTGACCCTGTACGCGCGCTCCCGGCAGGTGCCCGCGTCGCTCGCCGCCGTCCTGTTCAGCGCGGCCGCGGTGTGGGCGCTGGTCGCCCGGGACGGCGGCGGGGGAGCGGTCGATCCGAGGACGCCCGTGTTCGTCCTCGTCGCCGGGGTGACGGCCGCCTCGATCGGGCTCGGCGGGCAGGACCACGCGCTGGACCGCACGGCCGCGATCGGCTGGCGGCCCCGCAGGGCGGCACATGTGCTGCTCATCGGCACGGTCGTCGCCGCCGTGCTCCTCGCGGTACGGGCGACGGGCACCGACCTGGCCGCCACCGCGTTCGTCGTCCGCGACAGCGCGGGGCTGACGGGGCTCGTCGCCCTCGGAGCGGTCGTGTGCGGGGCACCGTACGCGTGGACCCCGGCGGTCGGCTGGCTGTCGTTCTCGGTCTTCGCCCCGCCCCCTACGAGCCTGCCGACGGAGATCGCGACCTGGATGCTGCTGCCGCCCGGCACGCCCGCGGCCACCTGGACGGCCGTGGCCCTCGCGGTCACCGGCACCACGGTGTACGCCCTCGCGGGCCCGCGACGGTAGCCGCCCGGGTCGGCGGCGGGAGCACGGAGTCGGGGCTCATATCCAGGTGTCGAGCCACATCCGGACCTGCCAGTCGGGATACGGGATCGTGAGGCCCGTGTAGATCGGGAAGAAGTAGACGAAGTTCCAGACTACGAGCAGGACGAGGGTCCCGACCGCCACCGCTCCCCGGTTGCGGCGGTCGGCGCCCGCGCCCGGCGGACCCAGCAGCGCGCCCAGCGTCATGGCCACGGCCAGGCACAGGTACGGCACGAACACGACGGCGTAGAAGGCGAAGATCGTGCGGTCCTGGTAGAAGAACCAGGGCAGGTAGCCGGCGGCCACCGCGCACAGCACCGCGCCCGCGCGCCAGTCCCGGCGCAGTGCCCACCGGAACAGCAGGTACCCGAGGGCGCAGCACGCCGTCCACCACAGCATCGGCGTCCCCAGGGCGAGGATCGCCTGGGAGCAGCCGGTCAGCGCGTGACAGCCGGCCTCACCCGGCTCGGGTGACCGGTACGAGAACAGCACGGGGCGGCCGAGGACCAGCCAACTCCACGGGTTGGACTCGTACTTGTGGTAGGTGTCCAGCCCCACGTTGAACCGGTAGACGGCGGACTCGTAGTGCCACAGGCTGCGCAGCGGCGCCGGGATCCAGGACCAGACGCCGCCGCGGCCGTCCGCCCAGTGCCTGCCGTAGCCGTCGTCGGACAGGAACCAGCCGGTCCATGTCACCAGATACGTCACCGCGGCGACCGGGGCGAGGGAGAGCACGGACCGGCCGAGGTCCTTGCGCAGCACCGCCCGGTACGGGCGGCGTGCCCCCGCGACGCGGCGGGCGCCGACGTCCCACAGCACGGTCAGGACCATGAAGAAGGCCAGGAAGTACAGGCCGTTCCACTTGGTCGAGGCGGCGAGACCCAGACATACACCCGCCGCGAGCCGCCAAGGGCGCCATCCCGCACCGGCGTGGTCCCCGGTGTCCCCGTCCGGGCGGACATGCCCGTCCGGGGCCACCGGCAGCGCCGCCGCGAGCCGGGCCCGGGCGTGGTCCCGGTCGAGCAGCAGGCAACCGAACGCCGCCAGGACGAAGAACATGACGATCAGGTCGAGCAGCGCGGTGCGGCTCATCACGAAGTGCAGACCGTCCACCGCCATCAGCGCGCCGGCCAGACAGCCCAGGAACGTGGAACGGAACAGGCGGCGTCCGACGCGGCAGAGCATCAGGACCGACAGGGTGCCGAGGAGGGCCGTCATGAAGCGCCAGCCGAACGGTTCGAGACCGAACATCCACTCCCCGACGGCGATCACCCACTTGCCCGTCGGCGGGTGTGCGACGAAGGCGCCGGCGTCGGAGAGCGGGATCACCTGCGGGTCGGCCAGCACCTGAGGGTCGGCGACCTTGCGGTCCGGCCAAGTGCCTTCGTAGCCCAGTCGCAGCAGCGACCACGCGTCCTTGGCGTAGTACGTCTCGTCGAAGGCCAGTTCGCGCGGCTGTCCGAGGCGCCAGAAGCGGATCGACCCCGCCAGCAGGGCCACGAGCAGCGGCCCCAGCCACCCCGTCGCACGCGCGATCCGGTACGCGGACGCCGGCCCGAGCCCGACCCGCTCCCAGATCCGGGTCCCCGGCTCCGGGAAGGGCGGCACCAGCCGTTCGCGCAGGTCGCTGAGAGGCCGCCCCACGTACCCGAACGGGCGCAGACGGTCGATCCGGTCGATCCGGTCGAGGGACGCCGTCGTCGGACGGGGGCCGTGGAGCATCGCGGTGACAGCGTCCTTCGAGAGTGTGTACGAACATGGCCTCGCCGCTCACGCGGAGTGGTGCACCCGCTCACGCACCCCCCGCGCGTTCGACTCCGGAGATCGTAATGGGCGTGCGTTCGGCCCCTTCGGGCCGGTGTGTCTCGCACGCCAACGGCCCCCCGACGACCAACTGCCCACCACCGCCCACGAATCCGGATGCGGGACGGCGCCGCCCCGTGGTGGGATGCGGCCCGTGAGCGAATCGTTGCGGGCCCGTATCGAGCGGTACTACACCACCGTGCCGTCGCGGTTCGCGGAGGTCGAGGAGTTCGGGCCGCTGCGGCTCTTCGTACGCAAGGAGCCGGGCGCTCCCTACTACGGCGGGCCCGGTCACGCCCAGCCCATGGTGGGAAGGGCCGCGGCGATCGGTGCCGCCGACATCGCACGGGTCCGGGCCCGACAGCGTGAACTCGGCGTCCCGGAGGCGTTCGAGTGGCTGGCCGAGTCGGCGCCGGCGCTGCGGACCGCGATCGAGGACTCCGGACTGCCGGTGCTGGAACGCCCCTTGATGGCGTTGGACCCGTCCCACCGAGTCGCCCCGCACCCGGTGCCGGAAGGTGTGACCCTCCGGGCGCTGACCGCCGACGATCCCGTGCTGCCCGCGGCCCTCGCCCTGCCGCGGCTGGCCTTCGCGGAGGAGGGCACCGCCGTCGGCGCGGCCGGCCGAGCGGAGTTGGCGGCGGTGGCCCGGGAACTGATCGCGGACGGCACCGTGGAGACGGTCCGCCCCGTGCTCCGCGCCGGGCACAAGGCGCTCGTCGCCGCCATCGCCCCGGACGGTACGCCGCTGGCCGTCGGCCACTTCCATCCGATGGACGGCACCACCGAGATCGGCGGCGTCGGCACCCTGCCCACCGCCCGCCGGCAGGGCCTGGCCGCAGCCGTCACGGCGGCCCTGGTCGCACACGCCCGCGACCACGGGGTGCGCACCGTCTTCCTCGCCTACGCCGAGGACACCGTGGCCCGCATCTACTCCCGTCTGGGCTTCCGCCCCGCCGGTTGCACCCTGCTGATCGCCGACCAGCCCGCCCGGTCGTAGCGGTCGGCAGCGGGCCACCGCCGTGCCGGTGCGGTTCGCCCGCCGACACGGCACTGAGCGCGGCGAACGTCCGTCGGGGGACATTCCAGGAGGGCCGCGTGGCTGGGCCGTTCGCGGGTACTCGGGGTCGCGCCGGGGGCCCGACGAGGCTCGCGGGTACGGATGGCGCAAGCGTCGTAGCGAGGAGAGGAGCGCGAGACATGGGACACGGCGGAGATGTCATCGACGAACTGACCGCGGACCACGGGGAAGTGGAGGAGATGTTCGTCCGGATCGAGGCACTGCCCTCCGGTGATCCCCAGCGCAAGCAGCACATGGACCAGGTCACCATCGAGCTGGTGCGTCACTCGGTCGCCGAGGAGGCATACCTCTACCCGGCCGTACGCGAGCACCTGCCGGACGGCGACGCGATCGCCGACCGTGAGCTGGAGGACCACGCCGAGGCCGAGCGCACCATGAAGGCGCTGGAGCGGTGCGAGGCCGACGACCCGGACTTCGACCTGTTGGCCACCCAGCTGATGGCCGAGATCAGGTCGCACATCCAGGACGAGGAGAACAACCTCTTGCCCAGGCTGCGCGCGGCCTGCTCGGCGGACGCCCTGAACAGTCTCGGGGACAAGGTCCGCACGGCCAAGAAGACGGCCCCGACCCGGCCGCACCCGGCGGCCCCGGACACCCCGCCGGCCAACAAGCTGCTCGCCCCCGGAATGGGCCTCATGGACCGCATGCGGGACGCGCTGTCCGGCCGGGGCAAGGACGACTGACGTGGCACGCGACTGACCACGCGACCGACGAGGCGGACGGCGGCGGGCCGGTGGGGACCAGGATCACCTGGTGGCCACCGGCCCGCCGCCGTCCGCCTCTGCCTACCTCGTCCACCTCGTTGTCCACCTCGTTCGGGACTCGCCGCGCTCGCTACGTGGGTCGACGTCACGTGGGTCGACGTCCGTCGTCAGTCGTCACCCTTCACGATGTGCGAGTCCGTCCCGGCCCCCGCCGCCTGCGTGCGCTCCCGGTCCGTCACGGCCGGCAGGCACAGGCGCACACCCTTCCCGTGTCGGCGCCGGGCCTCTGCCCAGCCGCTCTCGCGGACGACGAGTTTCCCGACGGTGTGCGTGCTCACGGCATCTCATCTTCTTTCCGAACCCGAAGGCGAACCGCTTCCTGCTGTCGCGCCCACGGGTGCCCGGTGCCGGAGCGCCCAAACGGCCCTCAGGGCAGCGGGGTGCCGCCGGTGGCGTTGAGGATCTCCGCGGTGACGAAGCTCGCCCGGTCGGAGGCGAGGAACACGTACGCCGGTGCCATCTCGGCCGGTTGGGCGGGCCTGCCGAGCGGCGCCTGCTTGCCGAACTCCTTCGTGTCCGGGAGCGTCGCCGGGATCAGCGGTGTCCACACCGGTCCCGGCGCCACCGCGTTCACCCGGATGCCGTCCGCGGCGACCATCTGCGCCAGCCCTTGAGTGAACGTCACGATCGCGCCCTTGGTCATGGCGTAGTCGAGGAGGTGCGGACTCGGCTTGTACGCCTGCACGGACGTGGTGTTGATGATCGAGCCGCCCGCCGGGATGTGCGGCAGGGCCTCCCGGCACAGCCAGAACATGCCGTAGAGGTTCGTCCGCACCACCCGGTCGAACTGCTCCGTGGTCATCGCGCCGATGCCGTCGGACTGCGCCATCTTGCACGCGGCGTTGTTGATCAGCACGTCGATCCGGCCGAACTCGTCGACCGCCCGCTCGATCAGGCGACGGCACTGCTCCTCGTCGCGTACGTCGCAGGGGACGGCGATCGCCTTGCGCCCGGCCTCCTCGACGAGCCGGACCGTCTCCCGGGCGTCCTCGGCCTCCTCCGGTAGATGGGTGAAGAGGACGTCCGCGCCCTCCCGGGCGTACGCCAGGGCGACCGCGCGGCCGATACCGGAGTCCCCTCCGGTCAGTACCGTCCTGCGGTCCTGGAGCAGTCCGCTGCCCCGGTAGGAGTCCTCCCCGTGGTCGGGCGGCGGGTCCATCGGGCCGGTCCATCGGGCCGGTCCAGCCGGGATGGTCCTGGTCCTGCTGGGGGAGATCCGGCCGGGGGTGACGCTCGACCGGGTTCCGCACGTCGTCGTTCATGGGTACGGCCCTTCGTCGGGTGGGTGGGCGGAGGACGGTCGCCCCCGCGTGCCCGTGCCGGGTACCCGAACCTGCCTGCTCGACGCCGTACGGACCGGCGGCCCCGGCTGTGGCCGAACCCGTCGGAAGTGGTCGGCGGTTCCGGGGTGTGGGGAGCCGAGGCGGGGGGACCCGGTGGGAAGGCCGGGTTCGACGGCGCTCCCCTGGGGGTCGGCCCGGCCAGGCTTCTCTGGTTCTGACAACGTGCCGGAGGAGCCGTCCCCTGGACGCGTCAGGGGCCCATCCGCCCTGGTGACACGGGCCGGCCCACGCGCCGTGACATCAGAGGCTGCCCTGCTCGCAGACCCGGCGGGCGACCTCGCGGAGCTTGATGTTGTGTTCCTGCGAGAAGCGGCGCAGTACGTCGAACGCCTGCTCCTCGGTCAGCTGGTGGCTGCCCATGAGGATGCCCATGGCCTCGCCGATCACATGGCGGGTGGCGACGGCCCGCTCCAGCTGGGCATGGGTGCGCGCGCTGGAGAAGGCGACCGCCGCGTGCGAGGCCAGCAGCCAGCCGGCCAACTCGCTGATCTCGGTGAACGCGCCGGGCCTGCGCGAGTAGAGATTCAGGGCGCCGAGGTCCTCCTCCTCGGTGAAGAGCAGGAAGCCCATCATGCTGCCCACCCCGAGACGGCGGGCCTGCGGGGCGTAGGCCGACCAGCGCGGCTGCTCGGCGGTGAAGTCGGAGATACGGAAGACCCGCTCGCCCTCCGAATCGCGGGCGGCGTCGAAACAGGGCCCCTCCCGCAGCCGCTCCTGCAGCCGGTCGCTGTCGACGACCAGCTGGTCCGTGGGAGCGAGAGTCTCCGCGGACGTGCCGTGCAGCACGAGGATGCCGGCCGCGTCGCAGCCCTCCACCAGTTCGGTGGCCGAGGCCGTGATCCGCTCCAGTGTGGAGTCGACCGAAGGCTGTGCCAGCAGGTCGCGCGCCATCGACGCCATCTGCTGGGCGAACCGATCCCAGTCCACACCGTCCTCCGTTTCGCCCGGCCTGGGAGATTTCGACGTACCAAGCCTCGCACGCGACCCCGTGGAGAGGCGGCTGCGACAGCCGCCTTCCCGGGGCGGCGCGCGGTACGCCACCGTCTTCACGGTGGGCCCGGGTCACCGGGTGTCGACGATGCCGCCGGTCACGGCGATGACCTCGCCGACCGTGTAGCTGGAGTCGGGCGTCGGAGGCCAGGTAGACGTAGGTCGGCGCGATCTCCTCCGGCTGGGCCTCGCGGCCCAGGGGCGCCTCGCTGCCGATCCGAGCCAGACCCTCGGGCGGCATGTGCTGGTCCGCCTCGTTGAGCGGGGTCCAGGTCGGACCCGGGGCCACCACGTCGGCGCGGACGCCGCGCTCGGCCAGATGCGGGGCGATCGACTTGGTGAGGGTGATCAGCGCCGCCTTGGAGGCCGCTTAGTCGATCATCGTCGTGCTGCCCTTGAGCGCCTCCTCGGTGGTGGTGGCGATCACGGCGTCGCCCGGGTCGAGATGCGGCAGGGCGGCCATGACCAGGAAGTACGCGTAGATGTTGGTCTTGAACGTCCGGTCGAAGTCGTCGGCCGTCAGCTGCTCCCGTTCGAGCTTGCTGTTGAGGTGGGCGGCGTTGCTCACCAGGATGCTCAGCCCGCCGAGCCGGTCCGCGGTCCGCTCCACGGTCTCCCGGCAGAACTCAGTGTCCTTGAGGTCGCCCGGCAGCAACAGGCAGCGCCTGCCCTGCTCCTCCACCTCCTGCCGTACCTGTTCCGCGTCCACGCGCTCCTCCGGCAGATGGACCACGGCGACGTCGGCGCCCTCCCGGGCGTAGAGCAGTGCCACCGCCCGTCCGATGCCGCAGTCGCCGCCGGTGATCAGCGCGACCTTGTCCTTCGGTTCTCCGGCGGCGCGGTGCGCATGTCGGCCTCCAGACCGGGCCGTCGCCGCTTGTCCGAGTCGTAGGGCGGGGAGGGCTCGGCGGTGACCTGCGGTGCGGGCTGTTCGTGCTGGGACGGCAAGGTGTGTGCCTTTCGCCGGCGCTGTCCACGGCGGGGCGCCGTCGGCCGGGCCGCGCGCCGTGCTTGCACGCATCGCGTGCCCACGATGACGAGGACCAAGCGGATGACGGACCAAGCGGATGACGGACCAAGCCGAGGACGATGACCCAGCCGATGCCGGACCAAGGCGGTGCCGGTCCAAACCGTCCACCGTGGCCGTCCGCCGCGGAATCACGATCGGGAGGTGCGGGTCGCCGCTGTCGTGGCACTTGGTGGGGCATGGAGTGGACCGGCAGGGTGATGCGGGCGACACGGCGGCGTGGCGCGGCGGCCGTACGGACGGTGCGGTTGGCGTGGGCCGGACCGGGGCGTGAACGGGATCTGGTGGCGCAGGCCGGCAAGGCGGCGCTGGCCGCCTGGTTGGCGTGGGCGGTCGTGGGCTGGTGGCTCGCGGCTCCCATGGCGTTCGTGGCGCCCTGGGTGGCGGTCGTCCTGGTGGAGTCCACGGTGTTCCGGTCGCTCGCCCACGGGTTGCAGCAGCTCGGGGCCATCGCGGTGGGCACGGTGGTGGCCACCGGCGTGGCCCTGGCAGTGGACCACACGCTGGTCACGACGGCCCTGGTGCTGCCGACGGTGCTGGTGCTGGGCCAGTGGCAACGGCTGGGGAGCCAGGGCGTCTACGCCGCCACGGGCGCGCTCTTCGTGCTGACCGGCGGCCAGGTCACCGTCGCCGCGTCGGCCGCCCGCATCGCGGAGGCGGTCTTCGGCGCGGTGGTGGGTGTCGCGGTCAACGCGCTGATCAGGCCCCCGGTGTATCTGCGCGACACTCGCGCCGCGCTCCGGGACGCGGCCCGGGAGGCCGAGGCGATCCTGGACGCGGTCGCGGAAGGGCTGGCCGCCGGGAAGTGGGAAGGGCACCAGGCGGGGGAGTGGCACGAGCGCGCACTGCGGCTCGGGCGGCTGGTCGACCAGGCGCGGCAGGCCATCGGCTGGAGCAAGGAGAGCATGCGGGTCAACCCATGGGGGCGCCGCAGGCACGCCGTCGCCCCGCCCGGCAAGGCGTACGCCGACGCACTGGCCGTGCTCGACCATGTGGCCGTCCACACCTCGGGCGTGACCCGGACGGTGTGGGAGGTCTCCGACGGCGGGGGGAAGGCCGCGCGTCCGGCCGAGGCGATCGCCCGGCCCTACGCGGACTTCCTGTACCGCACCGCCCGCGCCGTCAGCCTCTACGGACGGACCCGGTTCGCCCAGGGCGGTCACGACGACGCCGGCGCGGAGGAGCTGCGCGAGGTCGTCGGGGAACTCCACCGCACCCTCGACGACTTCCGCGGCCGGCTGCCCGCCGTCGCCGACGACCCCGACGCGCTGGTGACGTACGGGACGCTGCTGGCCCAGGCCCACCGCCTGGCCGATCAGCTCGTCCCGCACTGAGCCGGCGTCGGTCGCGGTGGGCCGCCCGGTAGTTATCCGGTACTTATCCGGGTAGTAAACGGTCATTGTCGATGAATATCGCTCAACTTAGGCGTAGTTGACGAGGCGTCACTACCCTTCGGATACCGAGCGTCACCGAAGGGACGCCTGTCGGTCCATGTTCAGCAGGGGGGGCATTCATGGGTTCCGTTGAGCGGCCTCGCCGCGTCGTCGTCCCGCCGGGCACGTTCGTCCCGTACAGCGGCGCCCGGATCGCCGCGCCGGCCGCGACCGGGCCGGCCGCGACCCGGCAACTGTTCGCCACCCGGACGCCGGAACTCCTCGGCCGGCTGCGGCGGTTGGATGCCGCCGTGGACGACGCCTCGGTCCGGGACATCGCCTCCTGGCTGCACGAGCAGTACGTGAGCCGGGGTGCGCCGGTGCCCGTGGGATTCGTCGCGCCCTGCCTGCTCGGTTCTCCCTACGTGGACCATCGGCTCGGCCTGGACGGGCGGATCCTGGGGCACTGCGCGGCACACGACGTGATGCCGCCCCCGTTCGACGCCGCCCGCATGCTGGCCCGCTCGGGCGCGTACGCGTTCGTCGAGGTGTACGCCGACGGACTGGTGCTGCCCGTGCTGCCCGACGGCAGCGTCGTCAGGCCCTGAGCGGCGCACAGGCGGACCGCGCTTCACCAGAACGACACGGCACGGAACGGAGACCCCCGTGAGCGACATCAACCTCGGGCCGATCATCAGCAGCCTCAACAACCTGGAACGCAAGCTGGACAACTCCGTCCGCTCCCTCGGTGGCCAGATCGAGCAGGTGGACGGTGGGGTCCGAGAGGTCAGAGCGGTACAGGCAGAGACGAGGTCCCGCCTGGAAGAACTCTGCGACGACTTCCAGAAGTACAAGGAGAGATCCGAACGCATCGCCGCCGCCCAGCGCGCCGAGACCCGGATCGTCCGCATCAACGACGAGATCGAGCACACCTACGGCCATCACAAGGTCGTCCGCCGCTCCGCCACCGGCATCCTCCAGGCCTTCGACACCGGACTCGTCCAGGAGGAGACGGTCCGGCAGGTCAGCGAGGAGCTGATGATCCAGACGCCGCGCTACTGGCTGGCCCCCGCCCTGGTCGGGCTGGCCGCCTGGGCGGGCGACGACGAGGCGCTGTGCGCGCGGGCCGTGGAGGAGGCGTTTCGGCGCTCGACCTCGAAGACCTCGCTCTTCTTCGCCCTGATCCTGCGCAGACAGGGGCGGCAGGACGCGTCCGTGCGCTGGCTGCGGCACTATCTGGAGGGCCAGGACCCCCGGGTGCTCGGCCGGGAGTTCCAGGTCGTCCTGGAGTGCGTCTCCCAGGGCGCCTTCGGGGCGCGGGGACGTCAACTGCTCGGCGAGACCCTGGAGGAGTGGCGGCAGCGCCTGCTCGACGACGACGCCGTACGCGCCGCCCAGGTGGCGCGCTGGCGTCAGGAGATCGACGCCCTGCGCGCCCCCTCGGCCGCCGACGACCTCCCGCGCCTGGCCGATGTGTGCCCGCAGTGGCCGGTGCTGGACGACCTCCTCGCCCGCGCCCGCGCGCACGAAGCACTCCTCGCCCGCTTCCGCGCCCTCATGGAGAGCGAACTCCTGCCCGCCTCCCACCTGGAGGACACCGTCGACGACATCCTCGACGGTCTGGTCCGCAACTCGGACGAGGAGGAACTCCCCCTGCAACGCGAGCTGTTGCTCAACGAGGCCATCGTGCGCCACGAGGGGGACGAGGACGCCGCCCGCCAGGAGGTGGACATGCGGTCCGAGGCGCTGGACGAGACCCGCAACTACCTGAGCGTGCAGTCGGTCGCCGCCCTCGACCCCACGGCCGTGGGCGCCTCGCCGGCGGCGCAGCGCATGGCCGTCGCGTCGTGCCAGGAGTGGTTCGCGCAGGCGCACGCCGGATTCAGCCGCGACTACCGGGCCGCGATGCCCCCGAAGATCGAGATCTCCCTGCGCAACACCTACGGCGTCAGCCACGGCACCCAGCGCTTCAAGCTCACCACCTGGACCAAGCCGCTCACCGACGACCTGCCCGACCTGGAGGCGTCGTTGACCCGGCACTGGAGCGGCTACGTCGACCTGTACATCAAGTCGCTCGCCTACAACTACACCTCCCAGCTCGCCCTCCTCGGTGCCACGGTCGCCGCCATCCTCATGGTCTTCCTCGGCGTGAACGTCGGCTTCGCCTTCCTCGCGGCGATCGCCGTCGGAGGGATCTGGGGGATCGTCCTGCACAACCGTGCCGAAGCCGGGCGCACCGCGCAGGAGAAGGCCCGTGAACTGCTCAGCCGGCACATGGCGGAGGCACTCGGCCGGCTCCGGGGCGCCCACGCCGAACTCACCGACTGGCAACAGCAGTACTGGGCGGCCGACTTCGTCGAGGCCGAGGCCCGCACCTTCATCGCGTCCCTGAACACCGCGACCAACGCGCCCTCCCCGTTCGAGGGCCGCGTCGTCGGAACCGGCGAGTGAGACCACCGGGACCACCCGCAGTGGCCGAGACCACCGAGAGGAAACGACCATGAGTGACGATCTCGCCTTCTCGCCGGACGGGACGCCGCCCTGGCTCAGACCGGAGATCCCGGAGCACCTGCGCCCGCTCGCCATGCCCCCCAGGCCGGCCCAGCCGCCGGACCTCCCCGAACAGAGCGACCCCGCCGCCCCACCGCCGCCCGGCCCCGCGGCACCGTCCCCCGCACCCGCCCCCTGGGCCTCAAGACCGGCCCGGCCGCCGGGGCAGCCCACGCCCGATCCCGTCACCCGACGGCTGCGGCGGACCGTGACCGACCTCCCGGCCTGGGACCCCCTGCCGCCCGGTGAACAACTCGTACGCCGACCGCAGAGGGACCTGTGAACCGCGCCCGGTGGGGAGGCGACAGCGACTACCTGAGCTGGGCGCGCACCCTGGACGAATGGGCCGACGGTGCCCGCCCCGATCCCCTCCAGCTTCCCCCGCTGTCCCCCGACGACCTGCCCGCCGACACCTGGCAGCGGTTGCTCGCACGCATCGCCTCCGCCGTCGACCGCCGCCTCCAGGGCGGACTGGACCTGATGGTGCGTGAGGTGAACGACGCGGCCGACGAGTTCTCGGTGGGCCGGGCCCTTACCCGTGGCCGCGACGTGCTGCGCTCCGTCCGCTCCGTCGTCACCCACCCGAGCCTGCCCGCCGATTTCCGCGCCCGCATGGCGACCCTCATGGACGAGCACACCCGCCGACTGCAGGAGGAACTCGAACGGGGTGTGCGGGCCCTGCTCGCGGACGGCGCCGATCCCCACGCCGTCGAGACCCGGCGCCGCACCCTGCGCGACAACCCCCTCACCGCCGTCCTGTCCGAACCCTCCGCCCCGCCCCCGGCCGGCTGGTACGAGCCGACCGGACGACGGCGCATCGTCACCCCCGACTGACGGCAACGGCACCCCGGAGACCCACCATGTCGAACTACTCCGACAGCAAGCGTGATCTGGACAACTACCTCACCGCCCGGGTGCCCGTCGTCGGACTGCGCACCATCGAACAGGCCCGCGCCCTGCGCATGCTCAAGGAGGTGGCGACCCAGCCGAGACGCGCGAACCAGCAGTTCTGGATCCACACCAGAGCCACCGGACTGCGTGATCTGCGGTCGGGAGCGGCCGTCCTCGACGACCGGTCGCTGACCGGCGCCATGGACTTCGCCGCCGCCCAGTTCGCCGCCCGCCCCCACGCCACCCTCGTCCTGGTCGACCCCGGCGAGCTGGAGTCCGACACCCCCTTCACCCGTAACGTCGCCGAACTGGCCAGGATCGCCGACACCCACGCCGGATGCGTCGTCCTCATCACGGACAACCCGATCTGGAGCGGTCTGCAACGACTCGGTATGAGCCTGCAGTTGGACCTGCCGAACGCCGACGAGATGTACGCCACCATCAGCGGCTTCCTCACCGACCACCGGGGCGTGGTCTCCATCGCCTGGACCGAGCACGACGCCCGCCGGGCCGCCGAGTTCCTCCAGGGCGTCACCGAGGGCGAGGCGGTGAACCTCATGGCCACCCTGATCGCCAAGGGGTCCGTGGAGGCCGCCGACGTGCTGACCCTCGCCAGTTCCAAGGACCGCATCTTCAACAACCTCGCCGGACTCGAACGTCTCGCCCTCAAGGACGTCGACTACTCCGTCGGCGGCCTCACCAACCTGCGCGGCTGGCTGGAGCGCAAACACCGGCTCATCCACACCGACCTGCGCGGCACCCAGCTGCGCCCGCCGCGCGGTGTCCTGCTGGTCGGCGTCCCGGGCTGCGGGAAGTCCCTGTCGGCGAAGGCCATCGCCCAGCAGTGGCGGCTGCCGCTGTACCGGCTGGACATGGCCGGCATCCACGGCCGGTACCTGGGCGAGTCCGAAGGACGGATGCGCGAGGCGCTGGACGCCGCCGACCGGGTCGCTCCCTGCATCCTGTGGATCGACGAGATCGAGAAGGGGCTGGCCGGCAGCCACGACAGCTCCGGCGTCCAGCAGCGCATCATCGGGCAGTTCCTGTTCTGGCTCCAGGAGTCCGACTCCCGGGTCTTCGTGGTCGCCACCGCCAACGACGTGCGCAGCCTGCCGCCCGAACTGCTGCGCAAGGGACGCTTCGACGAACTGTTCTTCGTGGACCTGCCGGACGACCAGGACCGCAGGGAGATCATCGCCCTCTACTACCGGCGCTACGTCAAGGCCGAACCCCACCCGGACCAGCTCGACCGGCTCGTCGACCTCTCCGAGGGCTTCGCCGGCTCCGACATCGAGTCGGCCCTCCACGACGTGGGCGCCGAGGTCCTGCTCGGCGGCGGGGTGGAGCGGCTCGACGCGTCGTTCGTCGAGGACACCTTCGCCAACACGGCCCCCCTCAGCCGCAGCAACCCCGAACAGATCGAGGAGATCCGCGCCTGGGGCCGGGAACGCGCGGTACCCGCAGGACGGTCCGGCCCGGCCACCACCACCCCCGGAGCGGGCACCGCGCGCAGGGTGGTCGTCCTCGGCGACACCTGATATGGGGGAGGCGTGGGTGGCCCTGGCGGTCGCCACGGTCGGCGTCGTCGGCACACTGGGCGCCGCCCTGCTGACGCAGAGCCGGGCGGACCGCACCAAACGACTGGAACTCCAGGCGCTGGCCCGGCAGCAGGGCGAGGAGCGCGAGCACGCCGAGCGGGTGCGCCGGGCCGAGCTGGCCGCGGCCCGGGGACGCGAACGGCACGAGCTGCGGCGTGCCTGCTGCGTCGCCCTCAACACCGCCGCCCGGCAGTACCAGACCGCCCAGGTCAACCTGTGCCACGCCCTGCGGGACGGCCCCGAGGTGGAGGACTGCGCACAGCGACTGGACGAGCGCCGCGCCGCCCACCGGGAGGCCTGCGCCGAGGCCCAGTTGATCCTGCCGACCGCCGTGCTGGTCTCCGCGGGCGCCGCGAGCAGGCAGCTCAACAGCGGGTACGGGACGCTCCGGAAGTTCCTCGCCGCCGTGCCCGTGGACGCCGGGACGCTGGACGCGTTCGACCCGGAGGTCCGCAAGGCGTGGACACTCCTGGCGGACATGCGCCAGGAGATGCGCCGCGATCTGGGCGTCGACGACACCCTTGGCTGACGTCCCCTACTGACCGTGGTGCGTGAACGACGCCCAGATCTCCAGCTCGTCCGGCGGCCCGGTCGTGGTGTCCGTCAACAGCGCCTCGCACGCGCTCAGTTCGGCGGGCAGCACCCGGTCGGGGTCCAGCATCCACAACTGGGCCGCCCGTAGCGCGTCCCGGGGTGGCGTGCCCTGTTTCATGTGGTGGTGGACGAGGAGCACCAGCAGAGTCGTCCGGGGGTCGTCCGCGATGGCCCAGCGGGAGCCGACGACCGCCGTGGCGCCCGCGCCCAGGAAAGCCGTCGCCAGGGTCAGGGCCTCGTCGTGGTCGCTCAGGGTCAGATCGCTCGTGCAGTTGGCGAGCAGCACCGTGCCACCGGGCATCGCGGGGTCGCGGCCCGCGGCGCCGGTCAGCAGGTCCTGCACCGACACCGTGTGCGTGGCGTCCAGTTTGAGGACGGAGTCGTTGGAGGTCGTGCCGGTGTCCGCGTGACAGTTGACGTGCAGCAGCGCGGTCGGCGAGGGCCCCCGTCCCGGCAGGAACGGTTCGAGCGACCGCGGCTCCGGCGGCAGCGCCGCCCCGCCGGTGCCCGGGCCCCCGCCCATGCCGCCGATCACGGTGACCCGCGGATGGAGGGAGACGACGAGCGCCGCCTCACGGTGCATGGTGGGCGAGCCGTCCGGGTCGACGACGACGGCCACGGCGCCCCGGCCGATGACGGCCGTGGGGCGGTCGGCGACCTCGATGAGCTGGCGGGCGCTGGCACAGTACGAGATGACGGCCCGCTCGCACGCGTGGCCGGCCTTCGCCGCCCCCCGCCCACCCGGGGTCGAGGCCGTGGACACCGGCCGGCGGGCCGCGTGCCAGGGGACGATGCCGAGGGGGCCCACGGGCGCGAGGACGATCCGAGGGACGCGGCCCGGCCACCAGGCCTCGGCGGCCGCCAGGAGCGGTTCCATCGCGACTTCCCCGGCCCATGAGCACAGCCGTCCCAGAGCCGACCGCCACCTGCCCTCCAGCAGGAGCAGCGCCTTGCGACGGCGTTCGTGCATGACCAGTGGGTGGTGCGGGGCGGGCGGCTCCCGACGGCCCTCCTCCTGAAAGGCCTGCAGAGCGGCGTCGTACGCGCCGACGGGGCCGGTGGGCACCGAGGTCAGCCCGGGCAGCCGCAGCGAACGGACCACTCCGGTCGCCGTGACGATCACCGCGTGGCCGCAGGCCCCGTCCTCGCCGGGCACGAGATAGACCAGGGCGTCGGTCCCCATCCGGCGCAGTGTGCGCCCGAGCACCCCCGGACGGGGCGCGGACAGCAGCCGTTTCTCGGCGGCGCCGCCCGCCAGCGCCTCCAGGACGCGCCGCCGCAGATCGTCGGGCACCTCGCTCAGCCGGCCGCTGTCGACGGCGGCCCGCACCCAGGCGTCGGCCAGCTCCGTGTGACCGGCTTCGCGCAGCAGGTCGGGGACGGTGACGTTCATCGTCGTCGCGTTCAGCACCAGCCCGCGCCCGAGTTCGAGCGCCTCGAACGCCGCCTCGGGCAGCCCGTCGGTGAGGCTCCAGCGGACCAGCCGCAGCATGTCCGGCGCGATGGCCCGCGCGGCTTCGAGCCCGTGGTCCGCGCCGGACTGCAGCAGCACGGAGCGGCCGTACGCGGTCAGCGCCGATCTGCCCGTCTCACGGGACTGCCGCCGGTGTTCGGCCTCCTGCGGGCCGAAGGCGCGATGGGCGAGGGCGATCGTCCGGATCAGCGCGATGGCGAAGGGGTCACCCGGGCTCGCGTTGAGCACCACCCGAGCCTCGCGCAGGACGGCGACCGCCTCCTCCAACTCCTCGCGGCGCCCCGACTCCAGGTGCCGGGTGAGCAGCAGGGTGCCCAGCCCGTACAGACACCGCCCGCGCGACCCGTGGAACTCGTGGGGACCCTCCGCCGCCGCACCCCTCAGCAGAGCGATGCCCCGACCGAGGGCGTCGAGCCGGTCCGGCGCCGCCTGCCCCGCGACGGTCGTGCGCCGCGCGAGGGCCGCCGCGGCGCGCAGACGCAGCGCGGGGCGGTGCGGGCTCCCGGCCGGACAGGCCGTCGCGGCCTCGACGAGGGCGCCCACGGCGGCCTCGACCGCCTCGGTGTTCCCCGTCTCGCGTGCCTCGCGCAGGGCGTGCGCCGCCAGTTCCGTACGGACCGCCGGCATCCGGGGATGGTCCGCGGGCAGCGTGCGCCCGGCCTCCTGCCAGGCGCGCACGGCGTCGGCGGCCAGCGTCGGGGAGGGCCGCCGACGGGACCGCGCGAGCAACAGCCACGCCGTGCCCGCGGCGGACAACAGCTCACCCCTGAAGGGGGCGTGGCCGCCCGTCGGCTCCGCGGCGCGGAAGATGTGCGGCGGCACGCGCGGATCCCCGGCCTCGGCCAGCACGGTGTGCAGCGGCGGACGGACGAGGTGTTCGGGCGTGCGGTCGAGCAGCACGTCGTACTCGTGCACGGCGGCGTCGAGGTCGGCGTGGTCGCCCAGCAGGACATGCCGGTCGAGGAGGAGATGGGCCAGGAACTCGGCACACCGGTCGGCCAGCGCCGGGGAGGCCGTTGTCGCCCCGTGCTCGTTGCCGTTGCCGTTGCCGTTGCCGTTGCCGTTGCCGTCGCCCGAGGTCGTGGCGTGTGTGGCCGCCGTCGCGTCCCCTGCCGTGTCCGGGGTGGAGAGGGCCCGCCGGACCAGGGCGATCGCGCTCGTCAGGTCCTGGCCGTCGCGCTCGCGGAGCCAGCGGCGGTAGTGCAGCAGCGCCCGTGCGGCGGCCACGGCCGCGCTCGCCGGGGCCTCGTCGCCGCCGAGGATCTCGGCGACCCGGCCGGACGGCAGCGCGAACGGGTCTGGCGTGCCGTCCCCGAGCAGGACGGTCGCGGCCGGGTCGATCGTGGGCGGGGTGAGCGCACCCTCGTCCTCCTGCGGCTCCGCCGGGCCGGAGGCACCGGGTGCGGGGCTCTCCGGCCGGGTCCCCGGCGCCGCGTCCGCCCGTTGCCGGCGTGCGGCGGCCGGGAACAGCGTGCCCAGCAGCGTCCGGAAGTCGGCCACCGCCCCTTGCCGCAGCGCCTGGTCGATCATCACGCGCGTCGCGGATCCCGGCGGCAGCAGGGCTCGGGCCTGACGGAGCGTCGCCGTGGTGGTGGCCCGGTCCGTGAGCGCGGCCTCTCCCGAACGGTCCAGGACGAGCCCCAGGGTGCCCGCGACGGCCAGCATCACGGCCCTGAGGCCCCAGGCCTCCGGTTCGAGCAGCGGTGCGGCCCGCCGCAACCGGTCCGACCAGACGCGGCAGTCCGCCGCCGACGGCATCCCGTCCGGTGAGCGCAGGAAGCCCACCATGACGGAGAGGAAGACGAAGTACGGCTCCTGCTCCGTGGCGGCCGGGTCCAGCAGCCCGGCGAGCAGGTGCAGATCGTCCTCGACGGTGGGGAACCCGGTGACGTCCGGCACCGGCCGGTTCCCGGAATCCTGGGGCGCGGTGAACGGGTCCGTGTACCAGACGCGGTAGAGCATCGCGGTGCGGAACGAGGCGTGCAGGTTCTCGTCGCGGAACTCGCTGTCGGCCGGGGCGCGTTCCAGGACGACGCGCAGGATGCGCAGGGCGTCGCGGAGGGACTCGTGCCGGACCTGCGGCAGCGCGCAGGCGAAGTCCAGCAGCAGGGCGACGCCCAGCACACACTGGGCGGCCAGGTGGAGTTCGTCCTCGTGGTGGTAGAGGCCGGTCGCCGTGCGCAGCAGCCCGATGGCCTCGCGGAGGTCCGCCACCATGCGGGGCTCGGCCTGGGCGGGCGACAGGGCCGGGTCCGCGGTGCCGGTCGTGAGTGCGTTGTTGGACAGGTCGTACGCGTACGGCGTTCCGCGGTCGATCGCCCGCTGGTTCAGGGTGATCGCGGTCTTGAGGACGAGTTCGGCCCGGTCGGTGTCGTCCGGCGCGACGAGGGAGGCGAGTTCACGTGCGCGGGCCGCGAGCCGGTCGACGCCGTCGTCGTCCAGCAGTCCGTTCGACAGCTCGATCCAGAGCAGGTCGACGATCCCGGCCAGACACGCCACCCTCGCCTCGCCGGTCCCGGGGAGGCGGGTCAGTGCCTGCTCCCACAGGGCCCCCGCCTCGGCGCGGTCATGGGCCGGTGCCGGGTCGTCGGGGTGCTGGGCCGCGCGATTGCGTTCGGACCGCTCCGCCAGGGCCAGCCCCAGGTTGGTCGCGATCCGGTGGGAGGCCTCCTCGGGCAGCGCGGGATGGGCGAGGGCGGTCCGGTACCAGTCCACGGCGATCGACTGGGCCCGCTGACCGGAGTCGTACTGTGTGAGCGCGTCGCACGCGTCCGCACCCAGCTCGGCCGCGTCGCCGCCCCCGGGGCCGGGGTCGCTCAGCAGCGGCCGCAACACGTCGAGCACGCCACCGAACTCGGCCGCAGGATCCGGAGGTTGAGTGTCCGAAGGGGTCGACTGTTCGTAGCGGTCACCCAGTTCGAGCAAGGACAGCATCGCGAGGTCGAAGGCCACGTCGGGGCGCAGGTCCGCGTCGAGGTCGCCGGAGTCGTGTGCCGACCGCAGGAGTCCGACGGCGGCGCGGCGGTCCGCGAGCCGTTCCGGACTGTCGTGGTCGGGGCAGCGGCAGCGGTCCGAGAGGACGAGACCCAGCACCGCCCGGCACAAGGTGGCATCCGGCAGGTGGCGCACGTCCGGGCCGCCGAGGATCGGGCCGAGCAGTTCGACGACCCGGTCCGCGTCGGCCGACCGCCGGGTGCCGGGCTCGTTCGTGCGCCAGCGTTCGGCGAGGTCGAGGGCGAGTTCGCGGCGGACGAGCACCAGGTCGGCGCGGTCGGGCGGGGTGCCGGGCCCGGTGGAGGAGTACGCCTCGGTGGCCAGGGAATGTACGAGGTCCAGGCGCGCGATCGTGTCGTCCAGGTCCGCGGGTGCCTGGCCGTACGCGTAGCGGAGCCTGGCCGCGTCGGCGGACATCCCGAGCAGCAGCCGGAGTTCGGCCGGGCCGGTGGCGGAGTCGGTCAGCTCCGTCAGGTTCCGCTCCACCTCGTCGAGGAGGTCCACGACGTGCTCCCGGCCTTCCCCCTCCAAAGCGTCCTCGGCCGCTTCGAGGAACTGTACGACGAGGTCGATCCGAGCGAAACGATCCGACATCCCGGATTCCCCGGAGTGATCATCGATTCCCTGATTTCCGGTGTACACGAAATCCCCCTGCCCGCTTCGGGGAATGCTCCCCGTACCGGCTCTCGAATTGCCAATCGGATCGTAGCTCACTAGCGTACGGCCGCATCCGGATTCCGGATTCCAGGAGGGGAACGAATGGACGAGTACGAGCAGCAACTGATCGCCGCGCTCGTGTCGGAACCGCAGTCGATCCGGGAAAAACTCGCCCCGGAGGACCGGGAACAACTCGACGTCCTGCTGGACCTCGTCGCCGAGGGCGGGAGCGAGGAACGGCTGCGGGGGATCAGCCGCGCCGTCGCCGCCCATCTGCGCGCGGCCCTGCCGGGCGACGAGGGGCGGGCGGTGAGCCGGCGCTACACCTCCTCGTCGCTCGTCCGGCGGCCGCCGCACGACGTGCTCCTGGACCGCTTCGCACCGGGCGGGACGGACCTGCCCGGCAGGGGCCCCGAGGGGGCCCGGGGGTCCCGTGGCGCACCGCCGGGCGCCGTGCGGTGGGCTTCGGCGCGCGAGCGGCTGCTGGCCGAACCCGCCCTGACGGAGACGGACCTGACGGAACTCTTCGGCGTCGCGGCCGACCAGCCCGGACTGATCAGGCTCCGCGCGGCCGCGGGGCCCGAGCAACTGCCCGCGTTCCAGTTCGACGGCGAGGGCCGCCCCCGGCCCCTGGTGCTCGCCATCAACGCGATGCTCGGCGCGGCGGCCGACCCGTGGGGGGTGGCCGACTGGTGGCTGGGGCCCAATCCGTGGCTGGACGCCGTGCCGGCGACCCTGCTCGGCACGGGGCTGGACGATCAACTGCTCGCCGCCGCGAGCGTGGTGGGGGAGGACGACTGACATGGCTCGTGGAGCGAAACTGCCCGAGAAGGGCACGGCGAACGCCAGGAAGGCGGTCCGCCGGGCGGGGGAGGTCTTCTACCGGGTGCACTCACGGCGGCGCCGGGCGCACCACTTCAACCCGGAGCCGCAGGACCACCACTTCGGCGGCGGTCGCTTCGACAGCACTCCGAACGATTCCTACGCGTACCTCTACGCGGCCCCCAAACCCGAGACCGCGATCATCGAGAGGTTCGTGCGCACCCTGCGCTTCGACGGCCAGGGCAACTCCCGCGTCCTGCCGCGGAAGGAACTGGACGGCAGACTCCTGTCCCAGGTGCGGCTCACCCGGGACGTCGAACTGGTCTCCCTGAGCAGCATCGTCCACCTCAACGCCGTGCAGCAGAGCGACTGGTGGCTGGTGGAGTCCGACCCCACGGAGTACGCGTTCACCCGGCGCTGGGGGCACTGGCTGCGCGGCGAGGCGGACTGGGCGGACGGCTTCGTCTGGCGGTCGCGGCTGGACGGCCCCAACGAGTCCCTGGTCCTCTTCGGGTCCGCCGCCGAGAACGACCTGCTGACGGAGACCGACGAGCCGCCGAGGATCCTCGACGACGCGGACGGTCTGAACTGGCTGGCCGAGACCCTGGAGGACTACCGCGTCGAGATCGGGACGGTCGACCCCGCGCCGGGCATCGGCTCCTGACACCGCCCGCCCCCACCCCGCCCCCGCCCGTCCCTCCCGGGCACTTTCCGGGCGGGAACCGGTAGCTTTCCGGATTTCCTCGGGGGATCGGTAAAAAGAGGTTCCGGCGTCCCTGGCGTCCGTGCATACTTCTGATCGGAAGGCCGCAGTGAGAACACGGGGAAATGGCGGGGGAAAGTCGGGGGAATGCGGCAGGAGCAGGGCACGGTATTCGAGATTCCCGGGCGAGAGAATTCGAATACCGTGCTCTCTCGCGTCGGACGAAACGCACGTCGGATTCAGGGCCGCCTGTCGCTCAGCACGTCGAACACCGCACGGGCACTGACCGGATTGCGTGTCACCAGATGCACCGACCAGTCGGGATCGGCCCCCAGCACCTGCTCCAGCGTTCCGACGACCGTCTCGGCGCTGGTCCGCGCGTCGAGACCGCCCCGGCCCGCCCCGAGCAGGGGCAGGGCGATGGACCGCAGCGGGACACGGCCCGCACGGCGTTCCGCCGCCGCCAGTTGGAACACGCGCCGGACGGCGGCCGCGACGGCATCGGGCGCGGTCTCGTACCCGTCGCCCGTCGCCGAGGGCGTGGCGACCGCCGCGTGGAGAATTCGCCGCACCCCCTGCGCCGACAGGGCTCCCGGCGAGGTGACGGCCACCGTGCCCGCCGCCACCGGCAGACCGGGCACCCCGAACTTGCGCATCCAGGCGGCGAGTTGGCGTGCTATCACGTCGTCCGTGATACGGCCGACGGAGTCCTTGGTGGCACCGGCCCGTCGCAGACTGCCGGAGACCGTGCGGCGGAACGTCTTGGACATCTCGAAGTAGATGTTCTCCGAGGAGACCAGGACGTCCACGCCGGTGACGAGTTCGATGGGCGCCACATGCACGGTGACCAGGACGTCCCCGTGGGAGAAGGCGGTCCGCACCACGTGGCGTCCCGCCCGGACGGGAAGGACGGCATCCGACGGCGGTGCCGCGCCGACACCCTCGGAGGGACCCGCCCGGGTCCCCGGCACGGCCGCGGCGTCGCGGCCCTCGCCGTTCAGGAGCGCACGCGCGACCTGTTGGAGCATCAGCTTCTCCTGATGCTTGCGGAACCGCTCCGCCCCGACCCGGTAGACATGGGCCGCCCGCTCCCGGCGTTCCTTGCCCGACAGGTCGCGGGTGCCGGAGGCGAAACCGAACGAGTGGAGGGCCGCGTCGCGCAGCAGCGCCCCGTCGAGGCCCAGGACCACGGTGTGCAGCAGACGCTCGACGGCCTCCGGTTCCACACGGATTCCCGGTGCGGACGTCTCCGCTGTCTCCGCTGTCTCCGCACCGGGCGTCCGGCCCGCGACGCAGGCGTGCAGCATCTCCAACTCCGCCTCGTGCAGCCGCAGCAGCCCCAGCGCGCGGACCCGGCCCAGTTCGTCCACCAGCCTGTGCAACACCGTCGGGACACCGGGGGCGGCCCGCTCCTGCTCATCGGTCACCGCTCAAGGATGAGCAGGGCGTCCGCACCGGGCAAGCGGTTTGGGACGATCCGGAGAAAACGGTCCGTGGGCCGGGCCCGCTACGTGCCCGACGGCGCCATCGGGCGCCAGGAGGCCTCTTCGGTCCCGGTTCGGTCCGGTTCAGTGGCGTGGTGACCGGCGCACCGTCAGGACGGCCACGTCGTCGTGCCGGCCGCCGCCGCCCGCGTACGCGCGGGCGTCCTCGTACAGGGCCCGGGGCAGCTCGGTGGGGGAGAGGTCGAGATGCTCGGCGAGACGTTCGTCGACCGGGTAGAACGTGCCGTCGGCGGCCCGGGTCTCGGTGAGGCCGTCGGTGCTCAGCAGCAGCGTCGCGCCCTCCGGAAACGCGAACCAGCCCACGATCGTGGGTTCCAGGGCCAGTTCGGCGAGGCCGAGCGGGACCCCGGAGTCCAGCGCGGCCGTGGTGACCGTTCCCTCGTGCAGCACGTGCGGCGGGACATGCCCGCAGTTGACGGCCTGCACCTCGTCGCCGTGCGCGTCGATGCCGATCACGAGGGCGGTGACGAAGCGCTCGTCGTCACCGGTGTGCTCGGCGTAGGAGTTGTGCCGCACGACCGCCGCGTCCAGGGCGTCGACGAGGGCGGTGAGAGTGGGCTCGCGATGGGCGGCCTCACGGAAGGTGCCGATCACGGCGAACGCGGCGCCCACGGCGGCCAGTCCCTTGCCCTGGACGTCTCCGATCAGCACCCGGGTCCCCCAGGGCGAGTCGACGACGTCGTAGATGTCCCCGCCGACCAGCCGGTCCTCCTGGAGGGGCTCGTAGACGCCGTTGACCAGCACGTCGCCGGTGAGCAGCGGGAGAGGGTGCAGGATGTGCCGCTGCATGGCCGCGGCCGTGGAGCGCAGCCGGAACATCTCGTGCTCGCGCCGGATCCGCCGGTGGCAGGCGTACACCGACGCCACGCCCAGGGCGAGGGTGAGCAGCACGAGGAGGAGCCGGTCGAGCCAGCGGTCGGCGTCGACGTTGCGCACCACCGCCGTGGTGGTGACCACGAGCGTGGTCCACGCGGCGACGAACGCCGTCTGGCGGACCGTGCACAGCGCGGAGGCCGTGCCCGGCAGGAACACCAGCAGGCCGAGCAGCCACACCTCGGACCCGGACAGCACCCCGAGCGCCTCCACCACGGCGGTGACCGCCAGCACGCCGAGGATCAGTTCGGCGTTGCGCGGCGGCTCGATGGCCTCGAAGGCGTCGACGGCCTCGACAGGTCTCTTCCGGCGGATTCCGGCCATGCCAACTCCCGGGCAGATCGTGATCTCCCCGTACGTTAAGCCGGGTCCTCCCACGGGCGGGAACCGCCCCGCCGGAGCGGCCGGAGCCGGGGGTCGACATGGACCTTCGGCCCGGCTCCGGCCCCGGCCGGCCGCTCACCGGCAAGCACCGGGCCGACGTCGTCGAGGGTCACCGTGGCGGCGACGAGCGGCCGGGGGTCGATCACGCCGGTGGCGTACGCGCGGATGGCCGCGTCGAGTCCGGGAGAGGCGGACAGGACACCGACGGCCGTGACGTCCTTGAGGACGAGCGCTCGGGTGTCGATCCGGCTGGGCACGGCGGCCAGCCCGATGTAGACCACGCGGCCGCCCGGCTCCACCAACTCCACTGCGCGGTGCGGCAGTCGGGCCGCGTTCGTGGCGTCGACGACGGAGTCGAAGGGGAGGTCCGGGAGGGAGTCCTCGGTCCAGGTGTGCTCGAATCCCAGACTGCGGGCAAAGGCGAGGGAGGCGGCGTTCTCGCCCATGAGGTGGACCTCCGCACCCGCGGCCCGGAGGAACAGCGCGACCAGCAGCCCGATCGTCCCCGGGCCCAGGACCAGGGCCCGGTCCCCCGGCCGGGTCGCGGCCGCCTCCGCCGCGCGCAGCGCGTTGCCGCCCGGCTCCACCAGCGCGCCGAGCACCGCGTCCACCGAGTCCGGCAGGCCGTGCAGGGACGTGGCCGGTACGGTGAGCCGCTCCGCCAGAGCCCCCGCCAGACCCCCGCGGATGCCGACCTCCAGGCGCCGCTCACAGACGTGCTGGTCGCCCCGGAGACAGCGGCGGCAGCCGCCGCAGCCCAGCATCGTGTCGCCCATGACGCGCCGGCCGACCCAGCCCGGGTCGACACCGTCCCCGCCCGCCGACACCCGCCCGGCCCACTCGTGGCCGATGCGCATCGGATAGGCCGCGTGCCCCTGGTGGAGGTAGGCCATCGTGCCGGTGAAGAACTCCATGTCGGTACCGCACACCCCGACCCGCTCCACGTCGACGACGACCTCCCCGGGCCCGGCCACCGGCGCCGGGAGCTCCTGGACCTCGTACGAGCCGGGGGCGGTGAGGACGAACGCGCGCATGAGGTCCACGGGTCTTTCTCCAGGGCTGGTGGGATGCCGTGCGCCCGGGGCCGGGCGGGGGACGGGGTCTTCTACGGCGGGCCGGGCTTCGGTGAGGTCTCTGCGGGGTGCGGGGCGAGGGGTCGCATCGGCGCGGGGCCTCATCGATACGGCTCGCCCAGGGGCCCGAGCAGCGCGCGGATCTCGTCGAGCGCGCCGATCAGGGCCGCCAGGGGCGTCCGGTACGTGAGCGCGCTGACGCTCACGGCCCCGGACGGGACGGTCGGCGAGGTCAGGAACACCGGCAGCGCCACGCAGTTGACCCCGGTCTCGGTCTCCTGGTCGTCGACGCCGTGGCCCCGGGCGCGGGTGGCCGCCAGCTCCCGGTGCAGCGCGGCGGCCGTGCACAGCGTCCGGGGTGTACGACGCTCCAGGGACGAGCCGGCGATCCACGCGTCCACCTCCGTCGGGGTGCCCAACCGCCCGGCGAGCAGCAGCTTCCCGACGGCGGTGGTGTGGGCCGGGTTGCGCCCGCCGACCGTCGACGTCAACCGGACGGCGCCGTCGGGCGGGTCGACCTTGGCCCGGTACACGACCTCCCGGCCGTCGAGCACCGCGTAGTGCGCGGTCTCCCCGAAACGGTGGGCCAGAGCTTCCAGCACCGGGCGGACGCGGACGTGCTCCGGCCGCGCCTCGTGGTGCGCGAAGGCCATGCGCAGGAACTCGTCGCCGAGCCCGTAACGCCCCCGCGCGTCCTGGTCGGCGAGCCCGGCCCGGCGCAGCGCGACCAGCGCCCGGTGCACCGTCGGCTTGGGGCTGCCGACCACCCGGGTCAGCTCCTCCAGACCCACCCCGCCCGGATACCTGGCCAGCTCCTTCAGGACCGCCAACACCCGGTCCGCCCCCACGAGACGGCCGCCCCCGGCACCCGTCGGGCCACCCTCCGCGGGGTCTGTCGCGCTCCCGTACGCCTGCGTATGCTTCATCGCGTTCCAGACTGTAGACCGCCGTACCGATAGTCGGAAGGAACTCCGGGTGACGCTCCGCAGCGCGCAGTGGTACGGGGGACAGGACCGCAACGCCTACATCCACCGGGCGTGGATGCGACGGGGCGTGCCGGGCGACGCCTTCACCGGACGGCCGCAGATCGCCATCGCCAACACTGCCTCGGACCTCACTCCCTGCAACGCGCATCTGGACGAGGTCGCAGCCTCGGTGCGCAACGGCGTGTACGAGGCGGGCGGTATCCCGCTGGACCTGCCGGTGGTGTCGCTCGGCGAGACGAACGTGCGGCCCACCGCGATGCTGTGGCGGAACATGGCCGCGATGGCCACGGAGGAGATGCTGCGGGCCAACCCCGTCGACGGCGTGGTACTCCTCGGCGGCTGCGACAAGACCATCCCCTCCCTGCTGATGGCCGCCGCCTCGGTGGATCTCCCCGCGGTCGTGGTCCCCGGCGGACCGATGCTCAACGGCACCTTCCGCGGCGCCCGGCTGGGCTGCGGCACCGGCGTGTGGCAACTCTCGGAGGAGGTCCGGGCGGGCACGCTCTCGCAGGAGCAGTTCGTACGTTCCGAGTCGGCGATGATCCGCAGCCGGGGCCACTGCAACACGATGGGCACCGCGTCGACGATGGCGCTGGTCGCCGAGGCGCTGGGCACGGTGGTGCCCGGTCTGGCCGGGACCCCCGCCGCCGACAGCCGGCTGCTGGAGGCCGCGCACCACACCGGCCGGCTGGCCGTGGACATGGTGGGCGCCGACCGGCGGCCGGGCACCTTCCTGACCGAGGCGTCCTTCCACAACGCGATCGTCGCCCTGGCGGCGATCGGCGGTTCCACCAACGCGGTCGTCCACCTCCTGGCGATCGCGGGCCGGTCGGGCGTCGACCTGACGCTGGACGACTTCGACCGCATCGGTTCCCGGGTGCCGGTCCTGGTCGACCTCCAGCCCGCCGGCCGCTTCCTGATGGAGGACCTGCACCGTGCCGGAGGGCTGCTCGCCGTCCTGCGGGAGGTCCGCGATCTGCTCGACCCCGACGCGCTGACCGTCACCGGCCGGCCGCTGGTCGACTTCCTCGACGACGCCCCCATCTGGGACGCCGAGGTCATCCGCACCCGCTCCGAACCGTTGGTCGCCGAGGGCGGCATCGCCGTCCTGCGCGGCAACCTCGCCCCCGACGGCGCGCTGATCAAACCCGCCGCCGCCTCACCGCACCTGCTCCGGCACCGGGGCCGGGCCGTCGTCTTCGACTCCATCGAGGACTTCCGCGCCCGTATCGACGACCCGGACCTCGACGTCGACGCCGACTCCGTCCTCGTCCTGCGCGGCTGCGGCCCCAAGGGCTACCCGGGCATGCCCGAGGTCGCCAACATGCCGCTGCCGAAGAAGCTCCTCGAACAGGGCGTCCGTGACATGGTCCGCGTCTGCGACGGCCGGATGAGCGGCACCGCGTACGGCACGGTCGTCCTGCACGTGGCGCCGGAGGCCGCGGCCGGCGGCCCGCTCGCCCTCGTCCGGACCGGTGACGTCGTCACCCTGGACGTGGCGGCCCGCCGCATCGACGTCGACGTGCCCGCGGACGAGCTGGCAGCGCGCACGCCCGACCGGGCCACACACGACGGTTTCGCCGCACCGCGCCGCGGCTGGGAACGCCTCTACGTCGACCACGTCCTCCAGGCCGACACCGGCGCCGACCTCGACTTCCTCCTCGGCTCCAGCGGCTCCGAGGTGAGCCGCGAGTCCCACTGACGCCGGACGGCACTCCGCCGAGCCCCCGTGCGCCCTCGGCGGCCGTGCGACGGGCGGACACGGGGGAACGCTGGGATGCTGAACGAGGAACGCTGCCCGAGTTCCGACGACTGGTGGTGGTGAACGCCATGGTGAGGTCCGGGGAGAGGGGGCAGGGGTCGGCAACCCGCGCCGATCCCCAGGGCGCCCCGTTCCTGCCGACCCGCTTGGCCGTTCCGGCCCGGCCCGCCACGTTCCTGCGGCGCACACGTCTGGACGGCCACCTCGACCAGGCCCTGAGCACACCACTGACCGTGGTCAACGGGGCCGCCGGTGCCGGCAAGACCCTGCTGGTCGCCGACTGGGCGGCCCGGCGGGACCGGCCGGTCGCCTGGCTCACCACCGAGGCCGGCGACCAGGGCCCCGGCATGTTCTGGGCGTATGTCCTCCAGGCGCTCCGCGCGGCCGGCGTGCCCCTGCCGGCCGACATCGGCTGCCCGGCCGACGCCGGCCGCGTGGACCGCACCCTGCTGACCCGGCTCGCCGCCGAACTGGGCGCCCTTGAGCGGCCCGTCATCGTGGTGCTCGACGAGTACGACCGGGTGACCGATCCGGAGATCGCGGACCAGCTTGAGTTCGTCCTGCACCACGCGGCGTCCGGTCTCCGCCTGATCCTCGTCACCCGCACCGAACCCCTGCTGCCGCTGCACCGCCACCGGACGGCCGGCGACATCACGGAGATCAGGAACGCCGAACTCGCCTTCACGCCCGAGGAGGCGGCCGTCCTGCTGGACCTGCACGGCCTGCGGCTCCCGGTACCCGCCGCGGAGGCGCTCGTGGAGCGCACCCGGGGGTGGGCGGCCGGTCTGCGGCTGTGCGCGCTGGCCGCGAGCGAGAGCCCGGACCCGGAGACCTATCTGAAACGGTTCGAGGCGGAACGCACGGCCGTCGCCGACTTCCTGCTCGCGGAAGTGCTCGAACGGCAGACCCCCGAGACCCAGGACCTTCTCCTGCGGGTCAGCGTCCTGGACCGCTTCCGCCCCGAACTGGCGGACGCGCTCACCGAACGCGACGACGCCGAGCGCATCCTGGCCGGGCTGCACCGGGGGAACGCGTTCGTCGAGGACCTCGGGCACGCCTGGTACCGCCTGCACCCCCTCTTCGGGGAGATCCTCCGCGCCCATCTGCGGATGCGCCACCCCGGCCTGGAACCCGTGCTCCACCGCCGGGCCGCCCAGTGGCTGCTCCGCTCGGACATGCTCGCGGAGGCGCTCGGGCACGGCGCCGCCGCGGGCGACTGGGAGTTCACCGCCGGAGCCCTCGTCGACGACCTCGCCATCGGCCAGCTCTTCACCGGCCTGCGCTCCGACGACCTCACCGACCTGTTCTCCCACATGGACCCCGGGGCCACGAGTCCCGCCGCGGACCTCGTACGGGCCGCCCGCGAGCTCTCCCGGTGCGAGCTCGACCGCGGCCTGACCCACCTGCGGCACGCCGAACGGAGCCTCGCGGGGGAGGAGGACAGGGCACGGGCCCAGGACGAACCGGGCCCGGCGGTGGCCCGCCTGAGCTGCCTGCTGCTGGAGACGCTGGCCGCCCGGCTGACCGGCTCACCGGGCAGGGCGGAACAGGCCGCCGGGACCGCCGAGCGGCTGCGCGACCAGGTCCCCGCCCACCTCCTGGACCGGCACCCCGAACTCACCGCCCTGCTCCTCGCCCATCTGGGCTCCGCACGGCTGTGGGCCGGGCGCTTCGAGGAGGCGCGCACCGCCCTGTCGCTGGTCGCCGAAGGCTCCGACGGCGTGTCGACCGCGCTCCCGCGGGAGGACTCCCTCGGCCGACTGGCCCTCATCGACTATCTGAACGGCTGGCTCGGCAGGGCGGAACGCAAGGCCATGGCGGCACTGACCGTCTCCGAGCGGTACAGCCTGCCGCAGCCGTCCGGGTTCGGCGTCGCACGGCTCGTCCTCGCGGCCGTGGCCGTGGACCGGAGCGAACTACGGCTGGCCCGCGCCCATCTCGACGCGGCGGCCGACACCCCGCCCGCGACGCGGGACCCGGTGACCGAGGCCGGCCGGGCCCTCGCCACCGCCCGTCTGCTGCTGGCCCGCGGCGACACCCGGTCCGCCCTGGCGGCGGCCGAACCGGCCGTGGCCGCCGATGTCGCCTCCCCCTGGGCGGAGGGCAACACTGCCCTGGTCGCCTCCGCCGCCCACCTCGCCCGAGGCCGGCCCGAGGCAGCCGCCGAACTGCTGCACGCCGTGCCCGGCCACCAGCCGGTGTGCGCGGTGGGCGAGGCACGCGCCCGCCTGGCCGCGGGCGCGCCCCTCGCGGCCATCGAGCTGCTGGACGGGCTGCGCCCCGAGAGCCCCACCGGCCCGGCGGTGACCGTACGGGCCCTGCTGGTCCGTGCCGAGGCCGCGCACGCCCTGGGCGACCAGGCCGCCGTGCGCCGACTCGTCGCCCAGGCGCTCCAGGAGGCCCGGCGCGAGCGGCTGCGCCGGCCCTTCGCCGAGGCCGGCGGCTGGCTCCGGCCGCTGCTCGACACCGCCCCGCTGCGGAGTCTCGCGGCCGGCTGGCTCACCCCCGAACCGGCCGGACGGCCCACGCGCACCGGGCCGCCGGCACCGGAGGAACGTCCGCCGGTCGTGGAGGAGCTGAGCGGCCGCGAACGCGATGTGCTGCGGCGCCTGGACCGGATGATGTCCACCGAGGAGATCGCCGCCGATCTGTGCCTGTCGGTCAACACCGTCAAGACGCACCTCAAGAGCGTCTTCCGCAAGCTCGCGGTCAACCGCCGCAACGACGCCGTACGCCGTGCCCGCGAGCTGCGACTCCTCTGAGACCCGTGCCGCCGCACGTCTCGGTGACGCCGAACATGTTCACCGTCCGGCAGACCGACTCGGGGTGCCGGACGAACCAGGGCAACTGCAAGCGCGCGACGGCGGGCAGGGCGGCGCCGTCCGCGGGCCCCGCGTCCCGGCACCCCCTGTGCGGCCGTGAGCCGGCTGCTATCTTCATAGTCAACGATGCACCTAGGTTCATCGTTGACTATGACGAGGGGCCGTCGCTGTGCCGACGGCGTCGACGAGAGGCGGTCGGTCCGTGCCGAGCGGTGCGTATCTGCGCTATGTCGCCCTGGGCGACAGTCAGACCGAGGGGCTCGGGGACGGTGACGACCGTGGTCCGCGGGGCTGGGCGGACCGGCTCGCCGAGCGGCTCGACCGGCACCACCCCGGCCTCAGGTACGCCAACCTCGCGGTCCGCGGCCGCAAGGCCGGCGAGGTGCGCGCCGGGCAGCTCGCCCCGGCGCTCGCGATGCGCCCCGACCTCGCCACCGTGGTCGCCGGAGTCAACGACGTGCTGCGCCCGCGCGTCGACCTCGACGAGGTGGCGGGCCATCTGGAGGCGATGTTCGCCGCCCTCACCGCCCAGGGCGCCACGGTCGCGACCCTCACCTTCCCCGACGTGGGGCGCATCTCCCCGCTGGCCCGCCCGATCGGCCGCCGGGTGCTCGCCCTCAACGACCGCGTCCGGGAGGCCGCAGGCCGTCATGGAGTGGTGGTCGCGGAGACGGCGGTGCACGCCGCGGCGGCCGACCCGCGACTGTGGAGCGCCGACCGGCTGCACGCTGGCCCGCTGGGGCACGAGCGCATCGCGGCCGCCGTGGCCCAGGCGCTCGACCTGCCGGGCAGCGACGACACCTGGACCCTGCCCCTGCCGGTCGAGGAGGCTCCCGTCGCCGCCTGGCGGGCGGTGGGTGCCGAGGCGCGCTGGATCGGTACCTTCCTCGGCCCCTGGCTCGGCCGCCGTCTGCGCGGCCGATCCTCGGGCGACGGCCGTCAGGCCAAGCGCCCCACCCTCACGCCCCTGACCGCACCCACTGACCAGGCGTCCGGCCAGGACCCCCGCCAGGGCCTGTCCGGCAGGGCCTAGACGCGAGGGCGCGCCGCGGCCGCGCGCTGGTCGAGTCTGCGCAGGGCCATGTCCCCCCACTGCAGGTTCTCCCGCTCCAGGGACATCCCGCGCAGCAGTGTGAGGTACGGGCCGACGCGTTCGGCCTCGGTGAAGTAGGCCTCCTCCGAGCGTCCGTCGAGGAGGCGTTGGCGCAGCCTCTCGTAGTGGGCGAGCTTGGTGGTGGCCCACTCCATGCGCTGGGTGATGGCGGCCCGAACCGCCTCGCTGTCGCCGACGTCCACGCACTGCACCTTGACCATCAGCTCGTCCCGGATCACCTCCGGCTTCCCGGGCGGCTCGGCGGTGTAGGCGCGCACGGCCTCGCGCCCGGCCCGGGTCAGCGAGAACAGGCGCTTGTTGGGGCGGCGTGCCTGTTCGACGACGCGGGCCGTGACCAGCCCTTCGGCCTCCATGCGTTCCAGCTCCCGGTAGAGCTGCTGGGGAGTCGACATCCAGAAGTTGGCGACCGTCGCGTCGAACGCCTTCGCGAGGTCGTATCCGGATGCCTCGCCCTCCAGCAGCGCGGCCATCACCGCGTTCCGCAAAGCCATGGGCACACGCTAGCAGCGTCGTGATCACTCAACGAGGTGACCATTCCCTGCTCTTTCGCCCTGTGGACAAGGGTGACGCGCCCCTCTAGTCTCCTCATGACTTACTCAACTCGTTGAATATGAATCTCTGTGAGAGGTGGGTTCATGCACGCCTTCCGTAAGGCCGTGGAGAGCGGCGACATGGAGGCCGTCGCCGCCCTGCTGGCCGACGATGTCGTCTTCACCAGCCCGGTCGCGTTCAAGCCGTATCCGGGCAAGGCGATCACCGCCGCGATCCTGCGCGGTGTGTCCCGCGTCTTCGAGGACTTTACGTACGTCCGCGAGATCGCCAACCCCGACGGGCGCGACCACGCCTTCGTCTTCACCGCGACCGTCGCCGGCAAGCGGCTCCAGGGCTGCGACTTCCTGCACTTCGACGACGACGGGAAGATCGACGAGTTCACGGTGATGGTCCGACCGCTCTCCGCCGCCCAGGCGCTGTCCGAGGCGATGGGCGCACAGTTCGAGCAGATCGCCCGCGAGGCGGCCGAAGGCTGACCATGCGTTGTCAGCGCCCGTTCGTAGGATCTCGGCATGTCCGATGCCTTCACGGTCCTGTGGACCCACGACACGTGCCGTGCCCTGCGCACGGCGGGGCGCGAGGGTGAGCGCCCGCCCGTCGCCTTCAGCGGTGTCCATTCCTCGCTCCCCGCCTGGTCGGGCGCCCGCCCCGACGACGAGGTGTACGCGCTGCACGTGAACCGGGGCGAGGTGCTGGTGGTGAGCCGGATGCGCGTGGTCGACAGGGAGCGGCGCGACTGCTGCGGCGCCGCTCCGGCGACCTGGAGCGACCCGGGGTTCCCCGGACACCACGCATGGTCGGCGCTAGGCGCGGGCGGCTGCGGGGCCGAGGCCGTGCACGTGGACGCCACACCGGTTCGCTTCGACCTGCCGATACCCGGCGACCTCCTCGGACGCCTGACCTGGCGCAACCGCCGAGGACAGACCCGGAACCTGAAGTACGTGGCGGACGGACGACTGCAGCGCGCGGTCAGCCTCCAGGGGTTCTACCGGCTCGCGCCCGAGTCGGCGGACGACCTCGCGGCGGTGCTCGACGGCACCGCCGCCCGCCCCGGTCCGCCGGTCAGTCCACTGCCGGGTTCCGCGGGGCCCCCGCTCGCGTGAACCCGTGGCTCCGCTCCACCTTCGCCACATGCAGCGAGTAGCTCTGGTACCACTGGGCACGCCCGCGCTTCTGCGCCGTGCGGTGCTCGACGTCGGTACGCCACCGCGTCAGCGCGTCGGCGTCACGGAAGTAGCTGACGGTGATGCCCAGCCCGCCGGGGGTCTGCGCATGGTCCATCCCGAGGTAGCCGGGGAGGGACTTCACCAGCTCCTCCATACGCGCGTTCGTCTCCGCGTAGCCCTCCTGATCCTCGGTCCGCACGGTGGTGAACACAGCCACGTAGTAAGGGGGTTCGTAGGCCTCGACGGGCGCGACAGCTGCTTCTGAGTGATCGCTCATGGCGCTACCGTACGGAGCGCATCGGGCCCAGCCGCCTCCCTGCCCACCTGGACCGTGCGGAAGCCTCGGCGGTAGGCCGACGGCGAGGTGCGCATGATCTTGGTGAAGTGGTGTCGGTAGGTCACGGGTGACTCGAAGCCGACAGCGGCCGAGACCTCCTCCACGGAGGCCTGTGAGGTCTCCAGCAGCGGCAGGCTCGCGCGGACCCGCTGCGAGATCAGCCAGCGGATCGGTGAGATCCCCTGGCTCCTCGCGAAATGCCGCAGATAGCTGCGCTCGGACATCCGCGCCTCGCGGGCCAGCGTGCCCACCGTGATCGGTCCGCCCAGGTTCTTCAGCGCCCACGCCATGCTCCGCGCGAGCCCGTCGTCCTCCGGCGGGGCCGCCACCGACGCCTCGATGTACTGCGCCTGGTCGCCGTCCCGGTGCGGCTGGATCACCAGGCGGCGTGCCACCGTATTGGCCAGCTCCGTCCCGAAGTCCTTGCGCACCAGGTGCAGGAACAGATCCAGACTGGCGGCACTGCCGGCACCGGTCAGGACATCGCCCTCGTCCACGTACAGCGGATTCGGATCCACCTCGACCAGCGGGTGGCGGGTGCGCAGCAGGCCGGCCCACCGCCAGTGCGTGGTGGCGCGCCGGCCGTCCAGCAGTCCGGCCGCCGCCAGCTTGTAGGCGCCCGTGCACGTGGAGACGATGCGCGCACCGGCCCGGTGCGCGGCGCGCAACTCCTCGATCAGCGCGTCGGACGGCGGTACGTCCAGATCGGCGCTGCTGGGCACGATGACGGTGTGGGCGGTGCGCAGCTGCCGCAGCCCATAGCGCGTGGTCAGCACGGCACCGCCCGCCAGGGGGACGGAGGTGGGCCGCTCCGCGCAGAGCCGCAGCTCGTAGCGTCCGGGGATCAGGTCGCCCAGGTACGGGCCGAAGACGGCCGTGGCCATGCCGACCTCGAAGGCCGAGGTCTCGTCCGTCACCAGCACGGCGACCCGGTAAGGGGTCTCTGCCTGCCGCTCTCTCATCGCTCGCTCCTCCCTCGGTATGACGGAGTCCCTGGCGGAATCTTATCGAAAGGTGTCATTGCCGCCACTGGTTCGCGTCGTGCGCTCACGGAACGCTGGGTGATGTCAACAGGACGAAGAGATGCGGAGACGTATCGGCGCAGAGACGCAGAGACGTATCGGCGCAGAGATGAAGAGAGGTGGAGACGGAATGTACGCACTGGGTATCGCCTTCAAGCGCTTCTTCCGTGATGTGGTGTACGGCATCGACGCGGCCCATGCGATCCGTCACGGGCTGCGGCCGGCGCCCCCGCCCGCGCACTGGAACGACTGAGCGGCCGACCGGGGGCGCCGAGCTCACTTCCGGCCGGGCGCCAGCGTGTTGCCGATGGAGGCGAGCACGACCGCCACGATCCCGGCGATCTGCCAGGCGGAGACGGCCTGGCCGAGGATCAGCAGCCCGAGAAGCGCGGCGACGGCGGGCTCCAGGCTCATCAGGACAGAGAAGCCCTGCGCCGGCATGCGGCGCAGGGCGTTGTTCTGCAGCGAGTAGGACACGACTTCGCACAGGAGGGCCACGCCGAGACAGCCCAGCAGCACCCAGGGGTCGAGCAACCGGGTGCCGGAGGTGGTCAGGGCCGGGGGAAGCGTCAGGAGGGCGGCCCACGCGGTCGCGACCGTCAGCCATCGCCCGTCCGCGGTCCGGCGCCCCAGGGCCGAGGAGACGAGGATGTAGCCGCCCCAGGTCACCGCCGCCCCGACGGCCAGCAGCACCCCGGTAACACCCACCGGACCCGTCGTGTCGGCCAGCGCGGTGAGACAGACCCCCACCGCGGCCAGCCCCGCCCACAGCAGACCGCGTGGTCGCATCGAGGAGAACAGGGCGATCGCCAGGGGGCCGGTGAACTCGATGGTGACGGCGACCCCCAACGGCAGCCGGTCGACGGCCGCGTAGAACGCCAGATGGTGCAGGGCCAGCAGGGTTCCGATGAGCAGGACGAGCCCGAGCGTCGCTCGGTCGCGCACGGCGCGCGGGGACGCCCGCATGACGGCCGCCAGGACGACGGCCGCGAACAGGAGCCGCAGGGCCACCACTCCCGCCACACCGGCGAGGGGGAACAGCAGTTTGGCGAGGGCGGCGCCCAGCTCCAGGGCGACGATGCCACCGAGCACCATCAGGGTGGGCGGCACGCCCGGCCCCGCGGTCGTGTCCGGCACCACGGAGGCCCGCCTCTCGCGTTGGCCCTCCCTCATGCGCAGGCCCGTGGCGGCAGGTTCCGCAGCCGTGTCCTCAGCGCGAGCATCCGGGCGCACCTTTCCCGTATGTCCGAGACGTGTGACGGGCGCAGGACGTCCGGCAGTTCCTTGTCGGTGTCCGGGTCGCCCTCCGCCGTGAAGCGGACCTCGCCGTCCGGCCTGACCTGGACGCCGTCCGATACCGCCCAACGCTGGTTGAGGGCGACGGCCCGCTCCCGGGACATTCCCCGGGGCAGGTCGAGGTGGATGCGGCCCGAGCGGATCCGCACGGGGTAACCGCCGGGCAGGCCCGCGGGCCCCGGGAGGTTCGCGTGCGTGTCGCGCCCGTCGAGGAGGTGCCCGAGGAGAAGGGCCGTGGCATGGCCGCCCACCGCGTTGAGTTCGGACCTCGGGGTGCCGCGCTGTGCGCGCAGCGCGTCGGTGACCTCCGCCATGGGCGCCTCGTCGAGCCAGGCCAGCGCTTCGTCGTCTGGGTGGCGCGGCGCGTGAAGATGTACGTGATGACCCAGCACGCGCAGGGTTCCCGGTGTTTCCTCGGCACTCAGCGCGGACCGCAGCGAGGCGGCGATCGTCATGACGTTGCCCGTCCCGCAGAACACGGGGACGCCGAGCGCGTCCAGCACGGGATTGACCGCGTCAGGGAAACAGGCGTTCACCAGCAGGGCCCGCGGACTCACCTCGGCGATCGCCTCTCCCAGAGTGAGGGCGTGCACCGACTGCAGCGGCAGGGTCACGCCGAACCCGGCCCGGGCCACGAGATCGCTCCAGGCCGACGGAGTGCGCGTCCCCTCCCAAGGTGACTGGTGCGAGGCGCAGTTGAGAACGACGGCGGGCCGAACGCGTGCCAGCACGGCACGGAACACCTCGGCGGAGTACTCCGGCGCCGGCAGCGCGCGGAACACCGCCCCGGTCCCGCTGAGTGCGGCGCGCGTGTTCGCGACATAGCAGACCTCCGCCGCGTTGCGCGGTGTGCCCGACAGCAGGGTCACGGTGCACCGCTCGGCGGCGGTGGTGGCGAGGGACGAGCGGATCGCCCGCGTGAGCGATCCCACTCCGACGATCAGGATGTCGCGACTGGTCAATGGAATTCCTCTGAGGTCGTCCCGCGACGGGCGGGCGCGGGACCGGACCCGCGACGGGCGGGTCCGGTCCCGCACGGCATTCCTACCGTGCCGCGGGGTGCGGGGCGGAGGGGTGAGGTTCCTTCAGCTGGTCGCCGCGGAAGGTGCCCGTTCCCTCGGGGGCGGCGGCCGGGTCGGTGCCCTCGTGAATGATCTTGTTCGAACCGTCGACGAAGAGGACCCGGGGCTCGTGCGTCTTGGTCTCCTCCTCGGTGACGCCGGCGTACGCCATGATGATCACGAGGTCGCCCGGCAGCGCGAGCCGGGTGGTCGGGCCGTTGATCCCGATGACACCGCTCCCGCGGGGGCCCGGAAGGGCGTAGGTCGTCCAGCGCGCGCCGTTGTTGAGGACGACGACGTCCACTTTTTCGTGCGGCAGGATGTCGGCCTTCTCCATGAGGTCGGGGTCGAGGGTGATCGAACCGATGTAGTGCAGGTCCGCCTGGGTCACGGTCGCCCGGTGGATCTTCGACTTGAGCAGTTCACGCTTCACGGGTCGTCAACTCCTTCTCGGTTCTCGCCTTCGGGGTTCTTCGCCGCACGGTTCTTCGTCGAACAGTTCTTCACCGCACGGTTCTTCTCGGGACGGCGGGGGAGAGGTCACCGGGCCTCGGAGACCAGCAGGGCCATGTGCTGCGCGTCGGTCACCACCTGTACCTGGTCCGGTCGTACACCTTCGCCCACGGGCCGGTGATAGACCCCGGAGCCGTGGACCACGAGGTCGCCGAAGCCGTCGGCCAGTCCTCGGTCGACAGCGTTGAAGACACCGGTCAGCGCCATGACCAGCGACCACTCCCCGAGCGTGCGCGGGTCGTCGGGCAGCTCACAGCCGGTGCCGCGCAGATACCGCCGCACCTCGCCGTAGCGGGCCAGGCACTCCTGCAGCGACACGATGACGCCCGAGCCGCCGTGCGCCTTCATCAGCCCGGTCATCTCGGGCGCGGTCGGGGGCTCCTTGGTGTAGAAGGTCGGCTCCAGGTTCTCCCGTTCGGACCAGGTGGTCCGCGGAAAGTGGGGCGAGGCGTCCTGTCGCAGCAGTCCGGTGCGGCTGTCGTGCCGGTACTCGACGCGGGGCTCCTCGCCCGTCCGGGCACGCAGGAAGTGCCGCACCATGTCGCTCGTCTCGGAGTGCTGCACCAGCAGGAAGCCGGGCTGACGCACCGGCAGGCCCAGACTCGCCAGCAGGTCGAGGCCGCGCTGGTAGCCGAGGAGTCCGTAGGCGCTGGACACCGCGTGGGCATGCAGCCGGCGGCCGGGCCCGTCACCGAACTCGTATTCGAAGAAGGCCCGGCAGCAGTCCGCAGCCTGGTAGTTGGCGATGTTCAAGGACTGCCAGACACGCCACGGCCCGTGCCCGGGAGCCGACAGCACGCGCGTGAACTCCGCGCCGATCCTCTTCACCGCGGCCGGATCGTCGCCTTCGTACACCATCAACGGGTTCAGACGCCGCAGCTCGTCGGAGTCGATGAGCGGGTCGCGGCGGAACTTGTAGAGCGTCCCCCGCGGGGTCAGCGTCACGATGCGCAGTTCGTCGGGGTCCGCCAGCCCCAGCCGAAGGGCCCGCCCGACCGCGTCCCGCAGGGCGATCGCCTTGTTGCCCGACGAGGGGGTGAAGAGCAGGACCGGTTCGCCGGTGCGCCGGATGTGGCGGACGGCTCGCGCCACCATCAGCAGCGAGGCGGGGGTCTTGCCGGTGCGGGTCGCGGGATTCCTCGTCAGGTCCAGGAGCGTCAGCCGCTTGTCGCCGTAGTCGTCGAGCCCCGTCCACGACGCTCGCGCGACGCTGAAGAACTCCTCCCAGGTGTCGTTCAGCTCCGGGTAGTCGAACGCGGGGGTGAAGGTGTCGCCGGGCGCCCTGTCGCGAAGCCTCTCGGACACCAGCCGGATCCCGCGGTAGTAGCGCACGATCAGGCTGTCCGACGAGGTCGTCCTGATCTCCGAGTCGAACGTCGCGTGCGACGTGAGGGCGGTCGTCATACCTCCACCTTTCGTGGACCGGTCATCCAGTCGCGGAAGCGCAGGAAGTTGGCCGCGGGGTCCACCGCGATCCGTGGACTGCTCCCGGCGGGCGCGGGCTCCGTGGGGACGTACACCAGATGCGGCCCCCGGGGGGTGCGGACGAGCTCCGGCAGTCGTCGACGGAGGTCCGCCGGGTCCTCGATCCGTGTGCACGCGCGGTAGCCCATGGCCATGGCCATCAGGGGGATGTCGAACAGGGCGCTGGACGATTCCTGGCCGCCGGTCGACTCGTAGCCGCCGTTGTCGAGGACGAGGTGGAGGAGGTTCTCCGGCCCGTACTGCTTCACGACCATCAGCGCCCCGGGGTTCATGAGGAAGGCGCCGTCCCCGTCGACCACCACCGTGGTCCGGTGCGTCCGCCGGGCGATTCCCACACCGATCACCGAGGCCATCCCCATGGAGCCCGTCATGTACAGGTGGTTCGGCGCGTCGCCCGCGGCGAAGGCCTCCCGGCACGTGTAGCCCGTGGTGGACACGACAGGGCTGTCGTGTCCGTGGGCCACGACCGCCTCCAGCACGTCCGGTCGCCGCGTCACCGGGCCGCGCTCCAGCCGAAGGACTCCGGGGGCACCAGGAGGGCGACGGGCCCCGTCCGGTCCGCCAGCATGGTCTCGAACCACGCCACCGCACCGCGGTCGCCGTCCGGTCCGAACGTGCGCCAGGGCACCCCCAGACGGTCGAGCACGGGCACGGTCACCTCTCCCATGCCCCGGTTCTCCCGAGTGCCGTCGACACCGGTGCCGCGCATGCTGACGATCAGTCCGAGCGGCACGTCGAACGGTTCCACCAGGGACGCCATGACGTTGACGGACTGTCCGAAGCCCGAGTTCTGCATGAGCACGGCGCCACGCCCGCCGGCCAGGGCGGTGCCCACGGCCAGCGCGACGGCGTTGTCCTCACGATGGACGTACCGGAACTCCGGATGGTCCCCCCTCGAGTCGGCCGAGCAGCGGAGCCAGCACACCGCACGGGGTCGCCGCGCACAGGTCGGGGCACCACGTGGCCAGCACGGACGCGAGGTCCGCGACGCGACGGTGGGGGGAGTCCAGCCGGTCCGGTTCCACGGATGTGCTCGTGTTCACTGTCATGTGTGTTCTGTCTTCTTTCTCTCGGATCGAGGCGCTGCGTGCCGGGGGATCTCGCGCCGGGACCGCAGCGGTGTGAGCAGAGAGGGGAGTCCGTGGAGACGCGCCGCACGGGCCGATGTCGTCCACGGCGCACCAGACTTCCCGCGTTCCGGTGCCCGGGGCGAGGTGCGAGGGACACACCCTCGCGGCCCCCTCGCGGTGGTCCGGTCACCACCCGGCACCGCCCGGGACGCGGCAACCGCCCGAACCGGGCGCCGGGACGGTGCCCGGGCCACCACACCCCGGCCGCGAGGCCCGGACGGTGTCCCGGTGAGAGACTGTTCATGACGCACCGACACCGGAGTCCTCCGGTCGTCCATGCCTGGTGAGGACGGGAAGGAACCGACCGTTGCACGACTGGGAGTTGCCCGAGACCTTTGAAAGCCGGTCGGGGACAGTCCGATGGAACCGGCTGGGACCACGAGAGGGTGAACCCGTCGTGCTGTTGCACGGCACCCCGTTCTCCTCGTACGTGTGGCGGGAGATCGCCTCCGCGCTCGCCGACCGGGGCCATCAGGTGTTCGTCTGGGACATGCCCGGCTACGGTGCGTCCGAGAAGGCCGAGGGCCAGGACGTCTCCCTCGCGGCGCAGGGCGAGGTCTTCGCCGAGTTGGTGGCGCACTGGCGGCTGTCGGCCCCGTCCGTGGTCGCCCACGACTTCGGTGGCTGTGTCTCCCTCAGGGCCCATCTGCTGCACGACGTTCCCTACCGTCGCCTGGCGCTCGTCGATCCGGTGGCCCTCGCACCGTGGGGCTCACCGTTCTTCCGGCTGGTCGGCGAGTACGCGCACGTGTTCGAGCAGTTGCCGCCCGCACTGCACCGCGCGCTCGTGCGCGAGTACATCGCCTCGGCGAGCCACGCGGGGCTGCGCCCCGAGGCGGCCGACGCCCTGGCCTGGCCCTGGACGGACGAGACGGGACAAGCGGCGTTCTACCGGCAGATCGCCCAGGCCGACCAGCGCCACACCGACGAGATCCAGGGGCGGTACCGGGACATCGGTGTCCCCGTCACCGTGTGCTGGGGCGAGGAGGACTCCTGGATCCCCGTCGCGAAGGCCCATGAACTGGTGTCACTGATCCCCGGCGCGCGGCTGCGGCTCATCCCCGGCGCGGGCCATCTGGTGCCACTGGATGCGACCACGCGCCTGCTCGACGCACTGGTCGCCTTCCTCTCCGAGGACGACGGGGCGACGGAGACGTGAGTGGTGGCCCGGCCACCACCTCGCCGCCCGATTCGGGCGGTTGACGGGATCCTGGCCGGCGCCGGTTGGTGACCGGGCCACCCTCGGCGGGCGGCAGCGGTGTGTTCCTCCCACCTCGTCCTCCGCACCGGCGACGAGAAGCCTGGTGTGTCATGGAAGACATCGCCACCCAGCTGTGCGCCGTCCTGTTCACGGAGTTTCGCCGCTACGACCAGCGCATCCAGGCGCGGCAGTACCTGGACGGGCTGCTGAGCGCCGAGGGACGCAAGTCCATCGCCAACATCGCGTCGGCCGTCGGAGCACCCCGTGACGCCCAGCGGCTGCACCACTTCGTCAGCAGCTCGCGCTGGGAGTGGACGCCGCTGCGCCGGGCCCTCGCCCGCTTCCTCCAGACGACGGGACCCGCGTCGGCCTGGGTGCTGAAACCGGTGTCGATCCGCAAGACCGGCGAACACAGTGTGGGGGTGGGCCGGCACTTCTCGCCCGACACCCGTCAGCTCGTCAACGGCCAGCAGGCGTACGGCATGTGGTTCGCGTCCCCGAGCGTGACCGCACCGGTCAGCTGGCGCCTGAGGCTGACCGGGCGGTGGAGCGACGACGCGGCGGCGGACACCGGCCGGTACGACACCGTCACCGGGCTCCTGGACGACGTACGCCGCTGGAGCGACCCGCCGCGGCCGGCGCTGCTCGATGTGCGCGGCGTACCGGAGGAGGAAGGTCTCGTGACACGGCGTCTGGAGGCCGGGTTCCCGCTCGTGGTGCGGATCGGCGGGCGGATGCGGATCGCGGCGGAACATCCGACGTCGGGAGGTCACGGCCCCTGCGTCGCCCCCGCGCAGCGGATCCTCGACAGGGCGCTGCGATCGCGGCACACCCGGTCGCCCACGGGAGGCGGTCGGCCGGACACGGCGTTCGTGACCACCCCGGTGCGCCTCGCCGGCCAAGGGCCGGGCCGCGGGCCGCTCACCGCCCTCGGGGTCTGGCACGACCTGCGCCACCCGCCGTCGCAGGTGTGGCTGACCAATGTGCCCGCCCTCTCCGCGCCCGCGTTGCTGAACCTCACCCGGTTGTCCGGGAGAGCCGAGCAGGGCTGGCGCACCCTTGGCGAGGCGGTGGGACTGCGCGACTTCGAGGGCCGGTCGCTGGAGGGCTGGCACCGGCACATGACCCTGGCCTCCTGCGCCTACGCGATCTCCGCCCTGACTGCGGCGGACGCCGCCGGTCAGTCGGTGTACGGCTCGGGCTCGAAGGTCTGCGGGCTGTCCGCCTGAGAGGAGGGCTCCGTCGTCCGGCGGGCCCGCCTCCGGTGGCGCAGGATGCGATTCGTCCGGTGGAGGCGCAGAGCCAGTTGCACGTCGAGTGCCTTCTCCGGCTTCGACCAGTCCGCGCCGAGGAGTTCGGCCACGCGCTCCAGGCGCCGGGAGACCGTGTTGGGGTGCACGTGCAGCAGTTCCGCCGCGTTGGTCGGACTGCCGCCCGCGGCGAAGAACGCGTCCAGGGTTCTCGTCAGATCCGTCAGCCGCTGTGCGTCGTAGTCGAGCACCGGCCCGATCGTGGAGTCGACGAACGCGGCCACGTCGCGGTCGTCCGAGAGCAGCACGCCGAGGAAGCCCAGGTCCGCCGCCGACGCGCTGGCCCCCTCGTTGCCGAGCGCGACCAGCGCCTCCATACAGCGCATGGCCTCCTGATGGGCCTTGCGCACCCGGTCCAGCCCCCGGACCGGCCCGCCCGCGCCCACCGTGGCCGGGTGTCCCAGCAGCCCGTCCAGCTGGTCGGAGACCGACCGGGCGAAGTCCCCCGCTCCCCAGCCGGGCTCGGGGGCGGCCGACATGGGCACCAGCAGGGAGATGCACCCGCTCTGGATGCTGCGGAGTCCGCCCACGCGGTGCGCGTACGAGGCCGCCCAGCTCGCGACGCGCCCGGCGGTACCGCCCTCGGGGCGCACGACCACCAGGACGAACGACTGGTCGTGGGCGATGCCCAGTCTGCTCGCCCGCAGTTCGAGCTGTTTGAGCGGTCGTCGCTCAAGGGCCAGCAGGTCGTCGAACAACTCGTCACGGAAGGGGCTCGCCGCTGTCGCCTCACTGCGCTGGACCTGGAGGAGAACGGCGACGGCCTGTGCCGCAAGGCGCAAGCGGCGTACACCGGCTTCGTCCAGCGGCCGCCGCGGGTGCACCAGCAGTACGGCGAGTTCCTCGCTGCCCGCCATGACCGGCACGGCCCACACCCCCGTTCGGCCCTGGTTCGCGCGCTGTGCGCCGACCGTGGCGGCCGTCCGGACGGCCGCCCGTGCCTCCTCCTCGTCGATCTCGGGCAGCGTCCCGACGGAGGCGAGCGAGCGATGTTCCATGTCCCGCACGAGCACGGCCCCGTCCAGGGCGTCGGCCACCTCGGTGGCCAGCGTCTGCAGGCCGCCGCCCGCGAGGGCGAGGTCGACCAGTCTGCTGTGCGTCTCCCCGAGGCGGCGGAAGTCGGTGAGGCCGACGACGTCCGCGTGGCTGCGCTCCAGGGCGCGGGTCTTGTCTATGGCCACGGCCGCCAGGCCGCCGAGCGAACTCATCAGGGCGACGTCGTTGACACTGAAGTGGCGCACGTTCCGGTCGGCCGCATACAGCACGCCGAACGTGCGGCCGCCGACCGACAGCGGAGCGGCGATGATCGCTCGGATCCCCTCCGCTCGCACCACGTCGTCGAGTACGCCGGTGTGCCGGAAACTGTCGTCGGAGAGGTAGTCGGGGGTCCAGATGGGGACGCCCTTCTCGGTCGCCGCGCGGCCGAGGCCCGATTCGTCGGGCACTCGGTAACCGACCGTCAGGGCTGAGGCGTGGCCGTCCGCGCTCTGCACGAAACTCCCGTTCCCGCCGTCGTCATGGAAGCTGATGTAGGACATGTCCATGCTGAGCAGGCCGCGCGTGCGCCGGGTGATGGTCCCCATGAGGGTGTCGAGCTCGTAGGGCAGCGTGAGATCGCGCGCCGTGTCGACGAGCGCGGACAGCTCCGCCTCTCGCTGCTTGCGGCGGGCGAACAGCGAGTGGACCTGGAGGGCCAGGCTCTCGGCCCGTTCCAGTCGCAGGACCGCCTCGCGGTCCGGCTTCGGGTCCCCGCGGCCGAAACCTCTCACGAGTTCCCGCACCCGTGCCGGCGGGGCCTCCGCCGCGAGGAGTTCGAGGACGGAGAGCATGTGTGCGCTCTCGTCCGGTCGTCCGCCTTCGGATATCGGTAACTCGTCTGAACGCACGCTTCTCCCCCACGCACCGGATCCGCCATGTCCGCACACGGCGGTTGCCTGCCGTCCCGGCTGAGGCCGCCCCCGCGCACTCGCACGCCTGCCCAGCATGGGGCGCACCCAACCCTGTGGCCGAGCCACCACCGAGGCGGCCGGGGCTGTCACTCGATCACCTTCCGGGCGCGGGCCCCCATCGAGAAAGGTGTGAGGAGTTCGACTCGCCGGAGCACCACACACCTCTTCCGGAGGCCCTGATGTCCGACGTCCGTGACCACCTCAAGTCGCTCGAACGCAGCCACCGCTCGCTGACCCGGCCCGACAGGCCCGGGGAGTTCACCCTCCTGGGCCGACGCTGGGACCTGCTCGGCGAGGTCTTCGCGCCCCTCTACTCCCCCTCGACCCGCATCGGCGCCGAGTTCCTCGGGCTCGCCGGCACCACCCCCCACCGGTCGCCCCTCTCCCTCCTGGAGATCGGCTGCGGCGCCGGCGTCATCGCCGTCCAGGCGGCACTCGCCGGCTGGGGCCCCGTCGTCGCGACGGACATCAACGAACGTGCTGTGGAGAACACACGCCTCAACGCCGAACGGCACCGGGTCACCGACCGCGTCACCGCACTGCACGGCGACCTCTTCTCGGCCCTCGACCCCGGGGCCCGGTTCGACCGGATCTTCTGGAGCTCCAACTACGTGATGGCGCCGCCCGACTACACGTACCGCAGCGACCACGAGCGGGCCTACGTCGACCCCGGCTACCGCGCGCACGGCAGGTACCTCTCCGAGGTCCTGCACCATCTGACCGACGAGGGGATCGCCCTCCTGCACTTCAGCGACCGGGGCGACCTCGGCGCCCTGCGCCGGATCGCCGCCGGGTGCGACCGGGAACTGCGCACGCTCCGGACCCGCACCGTCCACGAAGGACCCGACCCGGTGGAGCACATGCTGCTGGAGATACGACCGGCCCGGGAGCGCGGGGCCCGGCCCGGACCGGGCCTCGACCTCGCCCACGCCTGACGGCACCGACCACGAAAAGGGCCCCACCCCCATGCGCACACTGCTCGTCGACAACCACGACTCCTTCACCTACAACCTGTTCCACCACCTGGCCGAACTCGGCGGCCGGGAACCGACCGTCGTCGGCAACGACGACCCCCACTGGCGGGCCGCCCACCTCGCGGCCTTCGACGCCGTGGTCCTCTCGCCCGGACCCGGGCACCCGGGCCGTGTGGGCGACTTCGGCATCTGCCGCGAGATCGTCGACACCGCCGGCATCCCCCTCCTCGGCGTGTGCCTGGGCCACCAGGGCATAGCCGTGGCGGGCGGGGGAGTGGTGGGCCGGGCACCGGAGCCCCGCCACGGCCGTGCCTCCCCCGTCTTCCACACGGGCCGGGAGATCTTCGCCGGACTGCCGAGCCCCTTCGAAGCCGTGCGGTACCACTCCCTCGCGGTGCACACCCTCCCCGCCGCCCTCGAAGCGACCGCCTGGACCCCGGACGGCACACTCATGGGCCTGCGCCATCGGGACCGTCCCCTGTGGGGAGTCCAGTTCCACCCTGAGTCCATCGGTACCCCGTACGGCCGTCGGCTCCTGCGCAACTTCCTGCGACGGGCCGGCGGACGACGGCGCGGGCCGGTGCCCGCGGCGAAATCGCCGGAGCGGCCCGCTCGACGTCGACTGACCGTCCACGCCCGCCAGTTGGCGACCCGTTGGAACGAGGAAGTGGTCTTCGAGCACCTCTACGGGGCCGCCACCCACGCGTTCTGGCTCGACAGCAGCCGCACCGACGACGACTCCGGCCGGTTCTCCTTCATGGGCGACGCGTCCGGCCCGCTCTCCCGCGTCGCCACCGCCGACGTGCACAGCCGGACGGTCCGGATCACCACGCGGGACGGCCTGCGCCTGGTCACGGGCGGCTTCCTCGACTGGCTCGACAAGGACCTGCGTTCGCTACGGGTCGACGCCCCGGACCTGCCGTTCGACTTCGCACTCGGCTGGGTCGGCAGCCTGGGCTACGAACTGGCGGCCGAATGCGGCGGCCGGCCGACCCACCAGTCCTCCGAACCGGACGCGACCATGCTGTTCGTCGACCGAGCGGTGGTGTTCGACCACCACACCGGAACCACCCATCTGCTGGCGCTGGCCGAGGACGACGCGACCTCCACCGCGACCTCCTGGCTCGACCGGACGGCCGCCCGACTGGCCCTCCTGGCGGGCAGGGAACCGGCACCGGCGCCTGCCGCACCCGCACCCGCGGAGGGCGGCCGGATCGAGTTGCGCCACGACCGGGACGCCTACCTGGAACTGATCCGGCGCTGCCAGGAACAGATCGCCGCCGGCGAGTCGTACGAGATCTGTCTCACCAACATGGCCGAGGCAGCGGCCGTGCTGGATCCCTGGCAGGGCTACCGCCGGCTGCGCCGGATCAGCCCCAGCGCCCACGGCTCCCTGCTGCGGTTCGGCGACCTGTCCGTGTTGAGCAGTTCGCCGGAGCGCTTCCTGCGGGTGCGGACCGACGGCACGGCCGAGTCCCGCCCCATCAAGGGCACCCGTCCGCGCGGGAACACTCCCGCTCACGACCGTGCCCTCGCCAAGGAACTGCGCGCGGACGAGAAGGAACGCGCGGAGAACCTGATGATCGTCGACCTGGTCCGCAACGACCTCGGCCGATGCTGCGAGATCGGCTCGGTCACCGCCTCCGAGGTCTTCACCGTGGAGACGCACGCCACCGTGCACCAACTGGTCAGCACCGTACGCGGCACTCTGCGGCCGGACAGCGGCGCGGTGCGCTGCGTGCGCGCCGCGTTCCCCGGGGGTTCCATGACCGGAGCCCCGAAGGAACGGACCATGCGGATCATCGACGACCTGGAGGGCGGGGCGCGGGGCGTCTACTCCGGCGCGATCGGCTACTTCTCCCTGCTCGGCACCGCTGACCTGTCCATCGTGATCCGTACGGCGGTGGTCACACCCGACCGCGTGCGGTACGGCATCGGCGGGGCGATCACCGCGTTGTCGGACCCCGAGGCCGAGTTCGAGGAGACGGCGGTGAAGGCGGCCCCGCTGCTCGCGCTGATCGGCGGGGAGTTCCCGGGCCGACGGCCGGCGCTCACGGAGGCGGGCCTCACAGGTACGCCCTGACGCACGGGGCGTCCCGTACGGCGTCGAGCAACTCCGCACGATCCCGCGACCGCTGCCGCAACCGGAGCCGGTCCAGGTCCGCGCCCAGCCTGCCGACGTCGACGCCCCGCCGCCGCAGTGCCGCCACGGTGTCGTGCGCCGCCGGCGCCTCCCCGGACAGGGAGTCGCCGCGCGGCCGCGCACGGCGAGCGGCTTCCGCCGCGCCACGGGGCGCCAGTACATGGGCCGTCCGCCACGCCACGATCTCCTCCACCTGACGCACGTCGGTATCCGGCTCACCGGCGCCGAGGTCCTCGTCCTGGTCGGCGCGGGACCAGACGAGCCGCTGCGGTCGGGCGCCGGCGTTGCGCAGCGCGCGCCAGCGGCAGGAGTCCAGCCGCCGCTCATGGAGGTCGTAGGCGACGCGGGCCAGGGCGAGGGCGGTACGGCCGCGCGGTCCGGCGGCGTCAGCGGAGCCGCCCGGCCCGCCGAGCCGGCGGTCCACCGCGGCCTCCACCGCGGCCACGTCCAGGGCGGCCACACAGGCGCCCCGGGGCGCCCGCCCGGCGCGGTGCGCCCGCTCCAGGCCCTCCCAACCGGCGTCGAGGACCTCCGCGTAGCGCTCCACCGAGTGCAGGGGAGCCACGTACACGCCGATGCCTTCGGCCATGCACGCGCGCACCACGTCCAGACCGGCGTCGGTCGCGGCGACCGTCACCAGCAGGTTCGGGCGGTTGACCGCCAGGGCGAGGGCGCGCACCTCGTCGAGCGCGGACGGGCCGTCGTCCGCCAGCCGTGCGTCGAGTTCCGCGCAGACCCAGCCGTCGAGGCCCTCCGCGGCCGCGTGCACGGGGGCGAGGAGGTCGCACGCCCAGCGCGCGTCGTACGCGGACAGGGCGCGCACGATCTCCTCCGGCGAGGCGCGCCGCCGCGCGAGGAGACTCAACTGTTCGAGGTAGGCGTGGTCGCCGTGCCGCCGGAGCTCACGCGTCATCGCCGCAGCGGACAGAACCACGCCGGTGACGTACGCGTCGGCGACCCATGCCCGCAGCGAGCCGTCCACGAGTTCCGGCCTGCCCACCCCCGCGAGCCAGAGGGACACCCCCTCCGCGGCGAGAGTCCGCAGCACCGAGCCGTCCCCGGGGCCCTCGGCGGCACAGTGTTCGTCTCCCATCCGTCCTCCTGTCGTCAGCGCGTCCACCGCCGTCACCGGCAGTCGGCCCGCGCCAGGCGGGGGGCCAGCAGCGCGACGACCTCGCCGCCGTACACGGCCTCGACCCGGTCCAGCAGGTCCGTCGGCGACACCGCGTACTGCTGCGGTCCCAGGGCTTCCAGGGCCGTCGTGGCCAGGGCACAGCCCAGGGGTACGGCGGCCCGCAGGGGAAGGCCCCAGCTCCGTGCGGCGAAGAATCCCGCCCGGAACGCGTCGCCGGTGCCCGTGGGGTCCACGACCCGACTCGTCGGCACCGCCGGGAAGTACCGCGGTTGCGCCTCCGCCGTGTCGATCCTGACGCCCTCAGCTCCCCGGGTGGTGACCCACATCCCCGCCCGGCCCAGCACTTCCTCGCGCGTCCAGCCGCTCAGGCTCAGCAGCATGGCGGCCTCGTACTCGTTGGTGAAGAGCCAACCCGCTCCGCTCACGAGCCGGCGGACCTCGTCGCGGCCCAGGCGGGCGAGCTGCTGCGAGGGGTCCGCCGCGAAGGGGATGCCCAGCTCCCGGCACTGCTCGGTGTGGCGCAGCATCGCTGCCGGATCGTTCGGGGAGACCACGACCAGATCGAGCGCCCCGCCGCGGTCGGCCACCCGCGCGAGATCGATGCGGGGTGCCTCGGCCATCGCTCCCGCGTAGAACGAGGCGATCTGGTTCTGGTCCGCGTCGGTCGTGCACATGAAGCGCGCGGTGCGGCGCGTGGCCGACACATGGACGTGGCCCGTGTCGACGCCGTGCTCCTTGAGCAGGATCTCGTACTCGTCGAAGTCGGCTCCCACCGCGCCGACGAGAAGGGGTGTCAGCCCGAGTACGCCGAGGCCGTACGCGATGTTGGCGGCGGCTCCGCCACGGCGTACGTCGAGTTCGTCGACGAGGAAGGAGAGCGACACGTGATCGAGCCGGCCTTCGATCAACTGGTCGGCGAACCTCCCGGGGAAGGTGGCCAGATGGTCGGTGGCGATGGAACCTGTGACGGCGATGCGCATCGTGTCGCTCTCCAGCCGTACTCGTGGGCGGGTGGTCCGTGGGGGACCCGGACGGGCTCGATGTTCCGGTGGATCTCCAGGGTCGCGGTGGACCTGTTGAGGGTGATGTAGTGCAGCCCCGGCGCGCCCTCGTCCAGCAGCCGGGCTGCCATCGCGGTGGCGTACTCCACCCCGATGCGGTGGCCCTCGGCGGGGTCGCCGCGCGCGGCCTCCAGACGATGCGCGAGGTCCTCGGGGAAGGCGGCGTCGCTCAGCGCTGCGAAGCGGCGGATCTGGCGGACGTCGGTGGCGGGCATGATCTCCGGGATGATCGGCGTGTGGCAGCCCGCCGCCGTGATCCGGTCCCGCAGGCGCAGGAAGTCGTCGACGTGGAAGAACATCTGCGTGATCGCGTAGTCGGCGCCCGCTCGGCACTTGGCGACGAAGTGCCGGATGTCGCTCTCCCAGTCCGGGGAGCGGGGATGACGCTCGGGGAAGGCGGCCACTCCCACGGAGAAGTCCCCCAGGGAGCGCACCAGTTCGACGAGCTGGTAGGCGTGGCGCAGGCCCCGCGGATGGGGCACCCAGGGGCCGCGCGGGTCTCCGGGAGGGTCACCGCGCAGGACCAGGACGTCCCGCACGCCCGCGTCGGCGTACTGCCCGATGACGCCGCGCAGTTCGGCGACCGAGTGCCCGACCGCCGTCAGATGGGCGACGGGCCGCAGCGTGGTGTCGGCGGCGATCCGCCGGGTGACCTCGACGGTGCGGTGGCGGGACGAACCGCCGGCGCCGTACGTGACGGAGACGAAAGCCGGCGACAGTGCCTCGACGCGGCGGACCGCCTCCCACAGGGTGCGGGCGCCCGCCTCGGTCCTCGGAGGGAAGAACTCGAAGGAGAAACTGGGCCGTTCGCGGTCGGCCGGAGCGCCCGGCAGGCGCGGGCCCGGTGCCCCGTTCCTCTCCAGGATGCCCGCCGCGGGCCCGCCGGCGCCGGTCACCGTGAGAGGAGCGCTCGGCGCCGGAGCTCGGCGGCTCGGTCGGTGCGTTCCCAGGTGAAGTCCGGGTGCGTACGGCCGAAGTGCCCGTACGCCGCCGTCCCGGAGTAGATGGGGCGCAGCAGGTCGAGGTCACGGACGAGGGCGGCCGGGCGCAGGTCGAACACCTCGGTGACGGCCCGTTCGAGGCGTTCGGTGTCGACGGTGTTGGTGCCGAAGGTCTCCACGAACAGTCCGACCGGCCTGGCCTTGCCGATGGCGTAGGCCACCTGGACCTCGCAGCGACGGGCCAGACCGGCCGCCACGACGTTCTTCGCCACCCAGCGCATCGCGTACGCCGCCGAGCGGTCCACCTTGGAGGGGTCCTTGCCCGAGAACGCGCCGCCGCCGTGGCGGGCCATGCCGCCGTACGTGTCGATGATGATCTTCCGCCCGGTCAGCCCCGCGTCCCCCATGGGGCCGCCGATCTCGAAGCGGCCGGTCGGGTTCACCAACAGCCGGTACCCCTCGGTCTCCAGTTTGACGCCGTCCTCGGCGAGCCCGGCGAGGACGTGCTCCACGACGTGTTCCCGCAGGTCGGGCGTGAGCAGGGCGTCCAGGTCGATGTCGCGCGCGTGCTGGGAGGAGACGACGACGGTGTCGAGGCGGACCGGTCGGTCCCCCTCGTACTCGACGGTGACCTGGGTCTTGCCGTCCGGACGGAGGTAGGGGATCGTCCCGTCCTTCCTGACCTCGGCCAGACGTCGGGACAACCGGTGCGCGAGGTGGATCGGCAGCGGCATCAACTCGGGCGTCTCGTCGGTCGCGTAGCCGAACATCAGGCCCTGGTCGCCCGCGCCCTGCGCGTCGAGCCCATCGTCCCGCTCACTCGCGGCCTCTCCCGCGAGGCGCTTCTCGTAGGCGGTGTCCACGCCCTGGGCGATGTCGGGCGACTGCGAGCCGATCGACACCGACACCCCGCACGAGGCCCCGTCGAAGCCCTTCGCCGACGAGTCGTAGCCGATCCGGAGGATCGTGTCGCGCACGAGGGCGGCGATCGGGGCGTACGCGCCTGTGGTCACCTCGCCCGCCACGTGGACGTGTCCCGTGGTGATCAGTGTCTCCACGGCGACGCGTGACAGGGGGTCCTCACTCAGCAGCGCGTCCAGGACGGCATCGCTGATCTGATCGGCGATCTTGTCGGGGTGGCCCTCGGTGACCGACTCCGACGTGAACAGACGGCGGGACATGGGCTCTCCTTCGGCAACTGGTGCGAGAGGCGCGGGGGCAGGTCAGACAGGCTGGTTCTCCGCGTTCGGGTCGCGCGGCGGCACGTCGTACGGCGCACTCGACGTCGACAGCGACAGGCCGCTCGTCTCGGGGGCCCAGGCCACCGACACCAGCGCTCCCACCAGGGAGAGGGCGCAGCCACAGAGGACGACGGCGCTCACCCCCCATTCCTGCAGGCCGACGGGGACGAGGAAGGTACCGACCGCGCCGCCGACACGGCTGACGGCGGCGGCGAAGCCGATACCGGTGGCCCGGATCTCGGTGGGGAAGACCTCGCTGGGGTAGACCGCCTGGAGCGTGCTGGACGCCGCGTGGAACAACGCGAAGACGGCGAAGCAGCCGACGATCGCCCACCGCGGGCCGTGTGGCCACAGACCCAGAGCCAGCAGGGCCGCCGCGGTGACCAGGAACGGGTGGATGAGCAGCCGCCTCCGGCCGACCCGGTCCATCAGCAGGACCCCGCTCAGGCAGCCGAGCAGCAGGAAGAGGTTGAGCGCCACCTCACCGGTGCCGTCGTCGCCCGCGCCGAGCGAGGACAGCACCTGCGGGGCGAAGGTGGAGATGGCGAAGAACGGGGTGATCTGGCAGAGCCAGAAGAGGCTGGTGAAGGCGGTCCTGCGCCGGTAGGGGCTGGAGAACAGCGCCGCGAGGCCGGCCGGTGCGGCAGGTGTCCTCTCGTCCCTGCTCCTGCCGTCCCTGGTCCTCTCGTCCCTCGTCCCGTCGGCTCCGGTCCCGGCGCGGCCGGACCGTGCCGGCAGGGTCCCTTCCGTGCCCGTCCCGTCGTAGCCGGTGCCGAGCCAGCGCCGGCTGATCGCGTCGGCCTCGGCGAACCGGCCCCTGCTCGCCAGCCAGTGCGGTGATTCGGGGGTGCCCAGCCGGGCCACGAGCACGACGAGGGACGGCACGGCGCTGCTGGCGAGGATCCAGCGCCACAGGGACGGGTCGGTGCTCAAGGACGACAGGGCCAGGCCGACGGTCGCCGCGAGTGTGTAGCCGACGTACCAGAACGCGATGAGCGAGGCCAGCAGTCGTCCCCGGCGCTCGGGTGGGGCGAACTCCGCGACCAGCGCCCCGGCGATGGCGTAGTCGGCGCCCACGGCGGCACCCATGAGCAGCCGTACGGCGAAGAGGTGCAGGGCGTTGTCGACGACGAGTTGGAGCACCGAGCCCACGAGGAAGACCAGCAGGTCGAAGAGGTACATCTTCTGGCGTCCGAACCTGTCGGTGAGCCGTCCGAAGACGATCCCTCCGAAGAAGATGCCGATCAGCGTGGCGGCACCGATCAGTCCTGTCTGGAGCGAGGTGAGCGCGAGGTCGGCGCGTGCGAGCGGCAGGGCGGTGCCCACGACCCCGAGGATCCATCCGTCGCACACCTCGCCGCCGCCGGCGCAGACCGTGACACGGGTCTGGAAACGGTGGACACGGCGTTCCTCGGGGGTGGCCGGGACGGTGGCGGCGCGGGGAGACGGGGCCGGCATCGCTGACTCTTCTCTCATGGGGTGCGGTGGCTCTCGTGGGTGCCCGGGCGCTTTCGTCGGCGAGGGGTGTCAGCGGCTGGCGACGAGATCCAGGGAGAGCCGCAGGTTCTGCGGGGGCCGCACGTCCAGCTCCGCGTTCTCGGTCAGCACGGCGGTCTGCAGCTTGCGCAGCTTGTGCGACGGCTCGATGCCCAACTCGTCGGCGAGATGGCGGCTCAGCAGGTGGAAGACCTCCAGCGCGTGCGCGGTGCGCCCGCACCGGTAGAGGGCGATCATGTACTGGGCGTGCAGGTTCTCGTGCATCGGATAGCGGGAGACGAGCAGCCCCAGCTCGGACAGCAACTGGTGGTGCAGACCGAGCCTCAGTTCGGCGTCCAGACACTGTTCGAGGACCGTCATCCGCACGCCTTCGAGGCGGGCGACCTGGGCCTGGATGTGCGGGCCGGCCTGGACGTCGACGAGGGTGCGGCCGCGCCACAGCGCGAGTGCGGAGCGCAGCGAGGTCGCCAGGAGCACGTCGTCGTCGAACGCCTGGGCACGGCGGGCCTGCGCCAGGCGGCCCTCCAGCGCGTGCAGGTCCAGGCCGCCCTGCCGCACGCGCAGTACGTAGCCCTGGTAGCGCGTCTGCAGGAGCTGCTTCGCCGCGTCCGCGGAACCCACGGACGGCCACGCCGCGAGTGCCCTGCGCAGCTGGAAGACCCGGGTGTGCACGCTCTGTACCGCGCTGCGTGGTGAGTCGTCACCCCACAACTCCTGGACACAGGTGTCGAGCGAGACCTGGTCGCCCGCGTGCAGGAGCAGCAGCGCGAGCAGTTGTCGTGTCTTGGGCGCGGACGGCAGTCGGCCCCCGATGTCGCACGGACGCTCACCCGACGCGGCGCGGGCCGTGGAACTCGCCGTCGAATCCGTCACGGAAAGCGGGCCGAGAACTCCGAACTCCATGGGAATTCCTCTCGTGTCGAAGTTTCCGGTGCTGCAGAACGTAACTCGGGCACCACAACGGCTCCACTTTCCGGCTCGAATCACTCAGGACTATGTCAACCGCGCCCGTTTTCAACCTTTTTGGCCGCGCTGATACCCGTGATATCCGACGAGGAGTGAATCGTGAGGCAGCCGTGGTGCTGTGGGATTCGTTCGCATCTCGACGAAAGGCCCCGACCGTGGAAAAGAGTCTGGTCGTCTTCGACTGCGACGGCGTACTGGTGGACAGCGAGAAGCTCAGCTCACAGGCCATGCTGGAGATGGCGGCGGACGAGGGAATCGTCCTCACACCGGACGCCGCCCTCGCCTTCATCCGCGGCCGCAAGGTCGCCACCTGGGTCGCGGAGCTCGAAACCCGCCTCGGCAGGTCGCTGGCGCCCGACTTCGTGCCGGAGTTCCGCCGGAGGGCGGCCGCCCTGTTCACCGTCGCCCTGCGGCCGGTGCCCGACGTGCCGAGGATGCTCGACGAACTCACCGTGCCGTTCTGCACGGCCTCCAGCGCACCCCGCGACAAGATCGAGCACACGCTCGGACTGACCGGCCTGCTGCCGCGGTTCGCCGACCGCATCTACAGCGCGTACGAGGTCGGCGCGTGGAAGCCGGACCCCGGACTCTTCCTGCACGCCGCGCGTGATCTGGGCGTTCCGGCCGACCGATGCGTCGTCGTCGAGGACAGCCTCGTCGGCGTGCAGGCCGCGGTCGCCGCCGGAATGACGGTGTTCGGGTACGCGCCGCCCGAGAACGGCACGGCCGCCGTTCTCGGCGCGGCCGGCGCGGTCACCTTCGAGTCGATGGCCGCGCTGCCCGCTCTGCTCACGACGGGGCCGGCGCGGCGGCCCGTGAGCGGTTCGATATCGGCTCGCTAGAACGGCCTGCTTCAGTACGTGTGCCGTCTTTCCCCGAGTTCGGGGATCAGACCGGAAGGTGCTCTTCGCATGCCCATCGTTCTTGAAGAACTGCAGCGCGTCAGCCCCGCCGCCGAAATCTGGTGGGACTCCTCACCGCTCGATTTCCCCCGGTGGCGCAAGCTTTTCCTGGACGACGCGCCGGACACGGAATCGCGCTGTCGCTGGAGCCGGCAACTCGACCGTTTTCTCTGTCCGGAGGAACCCGACACCTCGCTGGTCCGTGGCATCACGACCAACCCCTCACTGGTGGCGAAGAGCATTCTCGCCTCGCCCGACACGTGGCGGGCGGAGATCCGGGAGACGATTCGCAGGCAGAGCCTCCCGGACGTGGAGAGCACCTTCCGTCTCGTGTACGAGGAGGCGCTGCGCCGGGCGGCGGCCCGGATGCTGCCGATGTGGGAGGCCAGCGACGGTCGGTTCGGCTGGGTTTCCGGACAGCTCGATCCACGGCTGATGTTCAACGCCGACCTCATGCTCGAACAGGCGCTGCGGATCGCTCGGATAGCGCCGAACCTGATGGTGAAGGTGCCCGGATCCGCGGCCGGGTACGAGGTGATCCGGAACCTGGTCGCCCGCGGGACGTCTGTCAACAACACACTCTCGTACACCGTTCCGCAGTTCCTCGCCTGCGCCGAGGCCGTGGAGTCCGGGCTCGCGGAGGCCCGCCGCCGGGGCGTCGCGACCGACCGGTGGCGTGCCGTCTTCACCCATATGACCGGGCGCTTCGGGGCCAACACCGATCTGCGGTGCGAGGCCGCCATCCGCGGCATGGACCTCACCCCGAGTGAGATCCGCTGGGCCGAGGTCGCCATCCTCAAACGCGTCCACCGCCGTATCGCGGAACACGGCCACCCGGTGAAGCTGCTGCTGTCCAGCCTCGAGGTCGAGGATCCGGCGACGGGGTCCGGGGCGCTGAGCATGCATCTGGAGGAGAGCGCGGGCGGAGCGATCGCCTACACCTGCAAGCCCCGGTTCGTGGCCGATGTGATGCGCCGTGACCATGAGCTGCCGGCCTTCGCCGCCGACGCCATCGAGCGCGAGGTCCCGGCCCGGGTGCTGGAGAAGCTGATGTGGCTCCCCTCCTTCCACCGGGCCTACGACCCGCAGGGCATGGGCGTGGACGAGTTCTCGCACTACGGATCGTTCATCGAGACCTACGCCGAAGTCCTCGGCAACACACGGAAGTTGCTCGACTTCATCGCCCATCAACTGCAGACGATGTCCCACTCCACGCAGCCGCTGCTGCTCTCCGGAAGCACCCGATGACCACGGCCCGAGGAGATGAATCCCCCATGCACCCGTCCATCGCGCTGTGGAGTCATCCCAGATCGATGTCGACGGCGCTCGAACGGTCCTTCATCGAGCGTGGCGACTTCAAGGTCTTCCACGAGGAGTTCGCCTACGTCTTCTTCATGCACGAGGAACGCGCCGCGATCCCCCACAAGAACCCCCAGCCGGGGCACCCGCTCACCTACCCCGACCTCAAGCGGACGATGGAGGAGGCGCGGCGGGAACAGCCGGTGTTCCACAAGGACTTCCCCTACCACTGCCTGGACCATCTGCTGGCCGACCCCGAGTACCTGCGGGGTCAGGTCAACACCTTCCTGATCCGGGACCCGGAGGAGGCGGTCCTCTCGCACGCCACCGTGCACCCCGACGTCACCCGGGACGTACTCGGCTACGAGGAACTCGCCCGGCTTTTCGACCACGTGACCGAACTGACGGGCACCGAACCGATCGTCCTCAACGCCGCGGACCTGGCGGCCCGGCCGACGGAGACCATCGCCGCCTACTGCGAGGCCATCGACGTGCCGTTCCTGCCGGAAGCCCTCCGCTGGTCGGCGGGGGAGCGGCCGGAGTGGACCACGTGGAGCGGATGGCACACCGACGTCTCGGCGAGCAGCGGAATCCGGGCCCCGCGGCGCGACTACCGGTTCAGCTACGCCGACAAGCCGCACCTGCGGGATTTCGTGCGCCACTGCCTGCCCTTCTACACACACCTGGACCAGTTCCGGCTCCGGCCGGCGAAGGAGGTGGCGCTGTGAGCGCCCGCACCGTGATCGTCACCGGCGGAGCCGGCGGAGTGGGCCGGGCCCTGGTGGGCCGTCTCCTCGACGAGGGCAGGACGGTCGTCACCTGCGACATCGACGAGGCCGGACTGAAGTCCCTCGCCGACGAGCACGACGGACGGCCGCTGGAGACGCACGTCCGCGACGTCGCCTCGCACGAGGACTGCGACGCCTTCATGGACGCGGTCATCGACGCCCATCCGGACGTCGACGGGCTGGTCAACAACGCGGGGCTCTACCTCGGACAACCGGTGTGGGAGTACGACGACGAGACGATCGAACGGGTCATCGCCGTCAACATCAAGGGCCCGTTGTGGCTCTCGCGGCGCTTCGCCGGCCACCTCCTGCCCGCCGAGCGGCGTGGCGCGATCGTGAACCTGGCCTCGGTCGCCGGAGAGGTGGGCAGCTCCGACGCGCTGTACGGAACGGTCAAGTCGGGCGTCATCGGGCTCACCAAGTCCAACGCCATGAACTTCGCCCCGTACATCAGGGTCAACGTGGTCTCACCCGGACTGATCGTCCGTACGGCCATCGCCGACCGCATCCCCGACCACCGGTACGCCGAGTACAAGCGGCAGGAGCTGCTCGACGGCGACATCCTCCCCGAGTACGTCGCCGACGTGTGCGCCTACCTGCTGAGCGACCGGTCCCGGACCCTGACGGGCGCCCTGCTGCGCGCCGACAACGGCTGCTACCCGCGCTGAGAGAGAGGCGAAGACGGTGAGCCGACACTCCCGCACCCGGGGCACGACACCGAGCCCCGAGGAAAAACCCCTCATCATGCTCGTCGGCATGGGCGACCTCTCGGCCAAGGTCCTCACCATGCTGCTCGGCGATCCGGCGACCGACCGGGTCGTGCTGGCCGGGCGAGACACCGAGACCATCCGCAGGCGAGGCAATCTCGCCCTGTTCACCGCCACCAACCTGGGCCGGCACGGCAGCGTCGACACGGTGCACATGGACCTGAGGAACGTCGGGGCCACGGCCGAGACCCTCGCGCGGGTGCGCCCGGACATCGTCTTCATGGGCGGCTCACTCCAGTCGTGGCGGGTCATCACCCAACTGCCCCGGCAGACGTTCGAGGAGCTGGACGAGGCCCAGTTCGGGCCCTGGCTGCCCATGCACCTGACACTCAACCACCTGCTGATGCGGGCGGTGCGGGAGTCCGCCGTCGACACGAGGGTGGTGAACGCCGCCTTCCCGGACGCCGTGGGCCCCGTGCTCGGCAAGGTCGGCCTCGCTCCCACCATCGGCGTGGGCAACGTCGCCAACATCGTGCCCGCCCTCACCCACGGGGCGGCACATCTCCTGGGCGAACACCCGGCCGACGTGCGGCTGCGCCTGGTCGCCCAGCACTACTTCAGTCACTACGTCCCCCGGTTCGGTGACGCGGGCAAGGGCGCGTACCACCTGGACGTGCGCGTCGACGGCCGCGCGAGCACCGCCGAGGTCGATCACCACGCGCTGTTCGCCCAGCTCGACCACCGGCTCAAACGGCTGGGCGGCATCGACGGCCAACTGCTCACCGCCTCCTCCGCCGTGCGGGTCCTGCACGGCATGGCGACGGACAGCGGAGTCCTGGCGCACGCCCCGGCACCGGGCGGGCTCCCCGGTGGGTATCCGGTCCGTGTGCACCGGGAGGGCGGCACGCTCGACCTGCCGGACGGGCTCACCCAGGAGGAAGCGGTCCGCCTCAACGAGGACTGCCAACGCGCGGACGGCATCGACCGGATCGACGACGACGCGACCGTGCACTTCACCGAGCCGGAGATGTCCGTCATGAAGCGGTTGCTCGGCTACGACTGCCCCAGCATGAAGCTCGGGGACTGCGCCGACTGGGCCGACGAACTGGGCCGCAAGTACGCCGCCTTCGCCGCCGGGTTCCGCTGAGCCCGCCGCCGCGAAGCGATCGATCCCCTCACACCGACAGACGACCGGGGAGACACATGACCACCGACACCGCCCCATCGGCGGACGACTTCGCGGGCCAGTACGTCCGCACACTCGTCGACCACTGGGACGACCTCATCGACTGGGACCGCCGCGGGGAGTCCGAACAGGGCTTCTTCGTGGACATCCTGCAGGCGGCCGCAGCCCGTCGTGTGCTGGACGTCGCGGCCGGCACCGGGTACCACGCGGTGACGCTGGCACAGGCCGGATTCGACGTCACCGCGGTCGACGGCAGCGCGGAGATGATCGAACGCACCCGTGTCAACGCCGCCCGTCACGGCCAGTCGTTTCCCATCGTCCAGTCGGACTGGCGACGGCTGCGGGAGAACATCGACGGCCGTTACGACGCGATCGTCTGCCTCGGGAGCTCCTTCCCCCATCTCTTCCAGGAGTCCGAGCGCCGAGCGGTCCTCGCCGAGTTCCATCAGGCGCTGAACCCCGGCGGTGTGCTCGTCGTCGACCACCGCAACTTCGACGCCATCCGCCGCCACCGCTACCGCAGCAGCGGCAACCACTACTACTGCGGGACGGGGGCCTCGGTCTCGGTCGCGCACATCGACGACCGGCTCTGCCGTTTCCGCTACGACTTCCCGGGCGGCGACACCCACCATCTGGAGGTGTACCCGATCCTGTCCGCCGAACTGTCCGACCTGCTCGTGGACTCCGGATTCGCGGCGGTCGAGGAATTCGGTGACTTCGACCGGAACTTCGACGACGACACCACCGATTTCATCATCCACGTCGCCAGGAAGCCCTGACACGACCGGCCCACACCAGTTGGTCGGACAGGTAGAGAAAGGCACCGGTTGTGGCAACCGAGACTTCGCCACCCACACCACGCTCACGCGTCGTCGCCGCGTTCGTCATCACGGCGCTGCTGACCAGCTTCGTGGCGGCCACCTACGGATTCGGGTTCTATCTCTTCGCGCAGATCGTCACCGACATGCGCAAGGACCTCGGCTTCGGCTACACCGTCGTCGGTACGGTCACGGCGTCGGGACAGCTCGGATTCCTGCTGTTCGCGCTGCTCGGCACCTGGCTCTCCACCCGAGTGGGCGGCGGTCAGGTGACCATCGGCTCGGCTGCCCTGTGCGGTCTGTGCCTGGTGCTCATACCGCTCACGGACAGCATCGTCGTCATCGGCGTGCTGCTCACGATCATGGGCGGTACGGCGGCCTCCGTCTATGTACCGCTGGTCGAGATCGTCGGCAGGACCATCGACTACGAACACCGCGGCAAGGTGCTGGGCCTGATCTCCAGCGGCACCAGCTACGGCGTCTTCGTCAACAGTCTCCTGGTCCCGTCGTTCGTCGGCGCCGGCAACTGGCGCGGCCTCTGGTACTGCGTCGGACTCGGCACCCTGACCTCCACCGCCATCGCGGCCTTCGCCTTCCACCGGCTGGGACTGTTCCGGAGCGAGCGGGCCTCCGATCCGGCCGGCGACGCGCTGGGCCCCCGAACGCAGGGAACCACGGACCGCGACGACAGCGCGCGGGCGGGCTGGCGCATGGTGCTCGTGCGGTGGGTCGTCATCGTCTGGGTGATGAAGTTCCTCAACGGGTTCGCCTGTATGCCGTTCCAGAACTATCTCTCGCCCTACCTGCGTGAGGGACTCGGCTTCGACATCGGATTCGCGGCACAGGTGTGGGGCGTCATCGGCGTCATCGGCATGTTCGCGGGCTTCGCCGTCGGCTGGCTCTCCGACAGGATCGGTGTTCGCAGCTCGCTGGTCCTGTGCTACGGCATGTTCTTCGTCTCGGCGGTCCTGCTCGTGCTGGCGCCCGTCGGTTATCTCCCCATGGTCTCCGGAGTCCTCTTCGCCCTCGCCTTCTATCCCATCTACGGGCTCGTTCCCGCCTATGTGTCGAAGACCGCCTCCGGTGCCGCCGCCACCGTCATCTTCGGCGTCACCAACGTGACGCAGGGGCTGGGCGGAATCGTCGGGAACTACACGGCGGGCTTCCTCAAGTCATGGACCGGGGATTTCACCTGGTACTACGTCGTGATCGCGGTGACCACGCTGGTCCTGGGCGCGCTGACCCTGCAGCTCCCCCGCGAGGGGTCACCCGAGAGTGCCATCGGTCGCACCGGACCGCCCACCAGTGACAAGGACCTCTCCCATGCCTAGCTGCACCACGAAGACCGATACCCGGACCACCCCGGTCGCCTACTGCACCTGCCGGCCGGGCGCGACGATATGGCTCACCGGTCTGCCGAGCGCCGGGAAGACGACGATCGCATGCGAACTGGCGCGGGTGCTGCGCTCGGAGAACCGCCGTGTGGAAGTACTGGACGGCGACGAGATCCGCCGCTTCCTCTCGGCCGGCCTGGGCTTCTCCCGCGCGGACCGGAACACCAATGTGCAGCGCATCGGACTGGTCGCCGAGGTTCTCGCCCGCAACGGGGTGCTGGCACTGGTGCCGGTGATCGCGCCGTACGCGGACAGCCGCGCCGCCGTCCGGGAGCGTCATCGGGCGACCGGGACTGCCTACGTCGAGGTTCATGTGGCGACGCCGGTCGAGGTGTGCTCCGAACGCGATGTGAAGGGGTTGTACGCCCGGCAGGCCGCTGGGCGGATCTCCGGGCTCACCGGTGTGGACGACCCGTACGAGGAACCGGAGTCGCCCGATCTCCGGATCGACTCGCAAGCCCAGTCCGTACGGCAGTCCGCGACGGCGCTGTACACATTGCTCACCGAGAGGGGTCTGGCATGACGACCGTCACCCGTGTCTCCGGCAAGACCGGCACCACCCCGTACACGCTGTCGCACCTGGACGCGCTGGAGTCCGAGGCGGTCCACATCTTCCGCGAGGTCGCGGGCGAGTTCGAGCGGCCGGTGATCCTCTTCTCCGGCGGCAAGGACTCCATCGTCATGCTGCACCTGGCACTGAAGGCCTTCGCCCCCGCCGCGGTCCCCTTCTCCCTGCTGCACGTCGACACCGGACACAACTTCCCCGAGGTGCTGGAGTACCGCGACCGCACGGTGGCCCGCCACGGGCTGCGGCTGCACGTGGCCTCCGTCCAGGACTACATCGACCGCGGAGTGCTGCGCGAACGCCCCGACGGCACCCGCAACCCCCTGCAGACCGTGCCGCTCACCGAGAGGATCCAGGCGGAGAAGTTCGACGCCGTCTTCGGCGGCGGCCGCCGCGACGAGGAGAAGGCACGGGCCAAGGAGCGGGTGTTCTCACTGCGCGACGAGTTCTCCCAGTGGGACCCGCGACGCCAGCGCCCCGAGCTGTGGAACCTCTACAACGGCCGCCACGCACCCGGCGAACACGTCCGCGTCTTCCCCCTCTCCAACTGGACCGAGCTGGACGTCTGGCAGTACATCGCCCGCGAGGGCATCGAGCTGCCGGAGATCTACTTCGCGCACGAGCGTGAGGTGTTCCAGCGGGCCGGGATGTGGCTGACCGCCGGCGAGTGGGGCGGGCCGCGCGAGAACGAGAGGGTCGAGAAGCGCCGGGTGCGGTACCGGACGGTGGGCGACATGTCCTGCACGGGTGCCGTGGATTCGGACGCGACCACGCTGGACGCCGTGATCACCGAGATCGCCGCCTCCCGGCTCACCGAGCGGGGCGCGACCCGCGCCGACGACAAGATGTCCGAGGCCGCGATGGAAGACCGCAAACGGGAGGGGTACTTCTAGCCATGACGACCATCGACACGCTGCGCTTCGCGACGGCCGGGTCGGTCGACGACGGCAAGTCCACCCTGGTGGGCCGCCTGCTGCACGACTCCAAGTCGGTCCTCACCGACCAACTGGTGGCCGTCACGAGGGCCTCCGCCACGGACACCCCGGATCTGGCGCTGCTGACCGACGGCCTGCGGGCCGAGCGGGAACAGGGCATCACCATCGATGTGGCCTACCGCTACTTCGCCACGCCCCGCCGCCGCTTCATCCTCGCCGACACCCCCGGCCACGTGCAGTACACCCGCAACATGGTCACCGGCGCCTCCACCGCCGACCTCGCCGTCGTCCTCGTCGACGCCCGCAACGGAGTGGTCGAGCAGACCCGTCGCCACGCCGCGCTCACGACGCTGCTGCGGGTCCCGCACATCGTGCTCGCGGTCAACAAGATGGACCTCGTCGACCACCGTGAATCTGTCTTCGCCGCGATCGCCGAGGAGTTCACGGCCTACGCCGGCGCCCTCGGCGCCCACGAGGTCACCACCATCCCGATCTCGGCGCTGTCCGGCGACAACGTGGTGGAACCGTCCGCGAACATGGACTGGTACGCTGGCCCCACCATTCTCGAACACCTCGCCTCTGTCCCCGTGGAGCGGGACACGGCACGTGAACCAGCCCGTCTCCCCGTGCAGTGCGTGATCCGCCCGCGGACCGACGAGCGTTCCGACTACCGCGGTTACGCGGGGCAGATCGCCCGCGGCACACTGCGCGTCGGCGACCGCGTGACCGTCCTGCCCGGCGGCCGCACCTCGACCGTGACGGCCATCGACGAACTGGGCGGGCCGGTGGAGGCCGCCTGGGCCCCCCAGTCGGTGACTGTCCTGCTGGAGGACGACATCGACATCGCGCGCGGTGATCTGATCGTGGCGAGCGACCGGGCACCCGCCCTCACCCGAAGCGTCGAGGCGACCGTCTGCCATGTCGCCGACCAGCCGCTGACCGTCGGCCGGCGCGTCCTGCTCAAGCACACCACCCGCACGGTCAGGGCGATCGTCGAGGAGATCCCGTCCCGGCTCACCCTCGACACCCTGGCGCCGTATCCCGCCCCCGGCAGCCTGGTCGCCAACGACATCGGGCGCGTGAGGATCCGCACCGCCGAACCGGTCGCTCTCGACTCCTACGCCGACTCCCGCCGCACCGGCTCCTTCCTCCTGATCGACCCGACGGACGGCACGACGTTCGCCGCCGGCATGGCGGACCCGCGCTGACCCGCCCCCTCGGCCGAGAAATCCAGGTGCCGGACCCGGGTGCGCGTCCCTAACCTCGTCCCCATGCGTCACGATCCCGGCCTGCTGAACGTCATCGATGTCGAAGCCACCTGCTGGGACGGGCAACCGCCGCCCGGCTCCGTGCACGAGATCATCGAGATCGGTCTGACCGTCGTGGACGTGTCGGCACGGAGCCGTGTGTCCCGGCACCGGATCCTGGTCCGCCCCGCCCGGTCGGCCGTCAGCGACTTCTGCACGGAACTGACCGGCCTGACGCAGGCCGAGGTGGACCGGGGCGTCTCTTTCGCCGAGGCATGCCGGATCCTCGTCGCAGAGCACCAGGCGGCCGAGCGTCCCTGGGCGAGCTGGGGCGAGTACGACCGGCTGCAGTTCGCCCGGCAGAGCCAGGCCGGCAGGGTGGCCTACCCCTTCGGCCGTCCGACGGAGCGTACGCACACCAATGCCAAGGCCGCGTTCGCCGCGGCGTACGGGCTGTGCAAGAAGCCCGGCATGAGCCACGCCCTGCGGATCGCCGGGCTGCCCCTCGAAGGACGCCACCACCGTGGCGAGGACGACGCGTGGAACATTGCGGCACTCGTCCTCGACCTGGTGGACCGCGGAGCGTGGCCGACGCCGGCGGCCACAGTCGTGTAGCCGGTCCCGGCCGCGGTCGTACAGCCGGCCTCGGCCACAGCCGTCCGGAAGGGGCATCAGCCGGAGCAGGGTCCCCCCGAGGGGCGGGGGCGGGCCGGACATTCGCCGGATACTTCGGGCGCGGGTTGTTCCACAGCCTGGACGTATGACCAGACGCAGACGACACGGCGACGTCACCCCGGGTGCCGCGTCGCCCGAAGCCCCGGTGCGAGCACCGAGCCCGCTCCCGAGAGCGGACGTTTCCAGGTGGGGCGCCCGATCGGTGTGGACCTGGCACGCGGGCTCGCGGTGTTCCTCATGCCGACCGCCGTGCTCCCCGCCGGCACGGCCATCAGCACGGCCTCGGCTCCCGCCCGGGCCCGTGCCTCGGCCGGCGCGCGGCTCTGCGCGAAGGGCACGAGCGAGTCTGCGGTGCCGTGCGTCTCCTCGGTGAGGGTGCCGGAGCCGGTCGGCGCGTCCAGTCCGACCAGCGCCGCCCGGTGGCCGCCGCCGACTCTCCCCAGAGCACGACACCGGCAACGTCGAGGTGGAGTTCGAGGTCCTCGCAGCGCGCGGCCGGCCAGCGCAGTCCCGCGTGGACGTCGGAGAGTCGGGCGGGGAAGAAGGCCTCACCGCTGGGCCGGTAGTCGAGAGACCATCCGGCCGGCAAGACCTTTGAACGGGTGCATGTCACGGCACCCTGCCCGCCGACCGGTCTCGCGCAGCCGGGTCCGACGCGCTGTCACGTGACCGCCCCGGCGGCCGCTCCCGTTCTGAGATCGGGGCCCCATCGGTCGATCGCCGACCGGAGGTCCAGCGGGAGCGGTTTCTGGTTCTCGCCCGAGATCGGCCAGTCGGCGCGTGGGGTGCGCCACAGCACCTCGAACTCGTTGCCGTCCGGGTCCACGCCGTGCAGGGACTTGGCCGTCAGGAAGTCGGTGCTCCCGGTCAGAGCCTGGCGCGCCTTGAGCAGCTCCGCCGTCTCGGCGAGTTCACCAAGTGTGCCGACCTCCCAGGCGAGATGGTGCAGTCCGACGCGGTCGCGCTGAGGGCCTCGCGCGTCGGGTCCTAGGGCGAAGAGGCCGAGGTCGTGGTCGTTGTCGCTGCCCCGGGCCCTGAGGAAGGCGGCTCTGCCGGGCATCTCGTGCGCGACGGAGAAGTCGAAGACCTGGCTGTAGAAGGCGACGGAACATTCGATATCGCGGACGAACAGGACAGCGTGATTGAGCCGGCGTACGGGCATCGGGCCCATCCTTTCCAGGTGTTGCCGCAGGTCTGATCGATCTTGCCGAGCTGGGGAAGTCGTACCGATCGGAATGATCGAACTGCTGGACGGAACGGATTGCGTCTCGATCCCCTGTGGGTTCCACAGGGCCATGCGCCTGTCCATCGCGTCCGACGGGGTCTGCCACGCGGGGTCGTCCGGTCGATGACGGACCGTGGATCGGCGCCGATCCGCTCGAAGGAGGAGAGCCTGCGACGCCGGGACCCCCTCAGACGGGAGATCTCCCTCGCGTCGAACACGCCGAAGCGCCGGGCGGCTTCGGCAGACGATTCGGGAGACATCCAGGCGGCGATCAGAGCGCTGTGCATCCGTGTCCTCTTCGTGAGGTCAGGTCGGTAGCTCCGGTGGGGGCGGGTCAGCACGGGTGCCGAACCAGCGGTGCAGCCCCAGGGGAGCCGACCGCCGCCGCGGAATCGGCGGCGGGGACGAGCAGCACCCCGCGGGCTGGCCGCAGCAGTGCGGAGGCGCTCGTCCCGGCCCGCAGCCGACCAGGTGCTCCTGCAGGACTCGGCAGCCGAGCAGCGAATGGTCGCGGAGCCCGACCTCGTGACGGACCCCCAGGCCGGTGACCGCGCGGACCGGGTGGAGGCCCACTCGGCCCGCATGGTCAGTTCGCCGAGCACGCGGGTGCTCATCAGCAGCACCTGGCCGGCCGGGGCCGCTCCCCTGTCGGCTTGCGAACCGGCCGGGAGGCCGACGTTCCTGCCCCGGCCTCACCGGCCTCCGCCGAAACCGCGCCGGCTACCAGCCGACCGGCAGCGACCGCACCCCGTGGACCGTGGTCATCGTCAGCGCGAAGTCCTCCGGCGATGCGGTCAGCCGCAGGCCCGGCAGACGGTCGAAGAGCGCGGGCAGGCCGACCTGGAGTTCCGCGCGGGCCAGGGACTGGCCGATGCACTGGTGCAGTCCGTGGCCGAAGGCCAGATGGCCGGAGGCACCGCGGCGCACGTCCAGGGTGTCGGGCTCGGCGAAGACGGACGGGTCGCGGTTGGCGGCCTGGAGCGCCACGACCACGCCCTCGCCAGCGCGGATGCGGACACCGGCCACCTCCACGTCCTCGGTGGCCACCCGGCGCAGTCCCGAGTGCGCGACGGTCAGATGACGCAGGAGTTCCTCCACGGCACCGGGCCACAGGCCGGGGTCCGCGCGCAGGGCGGCCAGTTGTGCGGGGTTGCGCAGCAGGGCCACGACCGCCAGCGGGAACATGTTCGCGGTCGTCTCGTGGCCGGCCACCAGCAGCAGCGAGGCGATGCCGACGGCCTCGGGCGCGCTGATCTCGCCGGTCGCCACCCGGTCCCGCGCGAGCCGGGAGAGGAGGTCGTCGGAGGGCTCCCGGCCGCGCCGGGCCAGCAGCTCGCCCAGGTAGGTGTGGAGGGCCTTGCGGGCGGCCATCATCTCGTCCGGCCCCGACGACAGACTGCTGAACGCTTTGGCCTGCCGCTGGAAGAAGTCGTGGTCCTCGTACGGCACGCCGAGCAGCTCGCAGATGGCGAGCGACGGCAGCGGCAGGGCGTACGCCTCGACCAGGTCGGCGGCCGTGGCGCCGTCCGCCGTCATCGCGTCGAGCAGTTCGCCGCAGATCCGGGCGATCGCCGGCCTCAGCTGCTCGATGCGACGGAAGGTGAAGTCGGGGATCAGGACACGGCGCAGACGGGTGTGGTCGGGCGGTTCCATCATGAAGAACTGGCCCGGCGCGCGGGGCGGTGACTGCGGGCGGAAACCGGGGAAGCCGTCGAGGGTCGCGTCGGCGCTGAAGCGGGGGTCGGCGAGGACCGCGCGGGCGTCCTCGTGCCGGGTGATCAGCCAGGGGCTGTTGTCGCCCCAGATCGTCACCCGGCGGATCGGCTCCTCGGTACGCCACTTGGCGTACTCGGGCGAGGGGTCGAGCAGCGGGCGGAGGGTGGGGAGAGACGGGTGGGTGGTCATGCGTGGGGCTCCTCTTCCGACAGGCCCGCGAGGCCCAGCAGCAGGGACTTGATCTCAGTGGCGGCGTACGCCTCCCGGGCCGGCTCGCTCGTGGAGCACAGCAGGACGGGGCCGTCGTCGGGGTGGGCGGGGAGCCGGCCGTGGCTGCCGCTGACGCCGGCGGGATTCAGCGGCACCGTGCTGATGCGGTAGCGGAAGCCCAGCTTCTTGCGGGCGACCTGGCCGACGGCGCGCAGCTTCACCGCGGGGACGGTCTCGTCGTAGAGCAGCTCGGCGGGGTCGTAGCCGGGCTTGCGGTGGATCTCGACCTGGCGGGCGAAGTCGGGGGCACGCTCGTCGTCGAGCCAGTAGTAGTACGTGAACCAGGCGTCCGGGTCGGCGACCGCGACGAGTTCGCCGGAGCGTTCGTGGTCCAGGCCGTGCGAGGCCTTGCCCTCGGCGTCCAACACCTGTTCCACACCGTCGAGTTCGGCCAGGAGCTTGGTGACCTCCGCGGTGTCGGCCGGGTCCCGTACGTACACGTGGGCCACCTGGTGGTCGGCGACCGCGAAGGCCCGTGAGGTCCAGGGGTCGAGGTACTCCATGCCGTCCTGGGTGTACACCTGGAGCAGTCCGGCCCGGCGCAGGGCGCGGTTGATGTCCACGGGGCGGGAGACGGGCGTGATGCCGTACTCGCTGAGCGCGACCACGGTGGCGCCCTCACGCAGGAAGTGGTCGAGCAACGGGCGCAGCGCGTCGTCGAGTTCGCGTGCGGCGCGGATCGTGGCGGGTGAGTCCGGGCCGGATCGCTGGGGCTCGTAGTCGAGTTGGGGGAGGTAGACGAGGGTGAGGTCCGGGTCGTGCTCGTCGAAGACCTGGCGGGCGGCGCCCAGGATCCACTGGGTGGAGGGCATGCCGGCGTTGGGGCCCCAGTAGGTGAACAGGGGGAACGGGCCGAGGCGGTCGATGAGTTCGTCGTGCAGCGTCGGCGGCCAGGTGTAGCAGTCGGGTTCCTTGCGGCCGTCGGAGTAGTAGACCGGGCGCGGGGTGACGGTGAGGTCGACGTCCGCGCCCATCGCGTACCACCAGCAGATGTTGGCGACCTTGTAGTCGGGGTCGGTCCTGCGGGCGGTCTCCCAGATCTTCTCCCCGCCGACCAGTGCGTTGTGCTGGCGCCACAGCAGCACCTCGCCGAGGTCACGGAAGTACCAGCCGTTGCCGACCGCGCCGTGCCCGGAGGGCGGTTCGCCGGTGAGGAACGTGGACTGGACCGTGCAGGTCACGGCGGGCAGGACGGGGTCGAGCCGGGCTCGGAAGCCGCGCTCGCCGAGGGCTGCCACGGCGGGCATGTGCGCGAGCAGCTTGGGGGTGAGACCGACGATGTCGAGAACGACGAGCCGGCTGGGTCGGGTACTCATCGCTGGTTCTCCTCGGTGCTGGTCCGGAGGTTCATCGCGGGTTCTCCTCGATGGTGGGCCGGGAGCCGACCGGGGGCTTCCCGGTGGGGCCGCGTCGTCCGGGTCATCGCCGGTCGTCCTTGAGACCGAGGCCGGTCAACCGGTCGCGGGCCCAGACGAGTTCGGCGGCGATACCGCCGGGCAGGTCGGTGGGCGGGTCGGGAAGGACGGACCAGGTGTAGGTCTCGACCTCGATGTGGTCGCAGTCGGCCGAGGGCCCGCCGAGGAGTCCGGCGAGCACCTGGCCCAACTGATCGGCGGTGGTGCGCAGCGGCGGCTCGGGGTCGGCGTGCAGCGGGGCGTGGAAGTGGACACGCCAGGGGCCGCTGTCCGTGGGCAGGCCCCCGTCCAGCGCGTCCGGCAGATCGTCGACGCCCCGCACCTCCGGCTCCGCCCGCCGGTCCGCCGTCCGCTGCACCCCTCCCGCCCGGCTCGGCTCCTCGGCCTTCCGGTCCCACCCCGCCGCCGTGCGGGTCTGGTGCAGGAAGCGGGGTTCCGCGAGGCGGTGCAGGGCCGTGCGGGCTGCAGGCTCGGACGGGTCGGGGGCCTCGACCGCGCAGGACGCCTGGAGCTTGACGACCGGCAACCCGGCCTCGGCCAGGCGGCGCAGGGCGGCGCCGGGGTCCTCGAACTGCACGGCGAGGTGGCAGGCGTCGAGGCAGACGCCGAGCCGTTCGGGGTCGAGGCCGCGCAGTTCCCGTACGGCCTGGGCGGTGGTCTCCACCACGCAGCCGGGCTCCGGCTCGAAACCGACGCGGACACGGCGGCCGGTGTCCGCCTCGATCGTGGCGAGTCCGGCGGCGAGCCGGTCCAGGGCGCGGCGGGCGGCCTCGGCGCGGTCCGGTGGCCAAGGCGTGCGCCAGGCCAGCGGCAGGGTGGAGACACTGCCGCGTTCCGCGTCGTCGGGCAGGAGCGCGGCGAGGACGCGGGCGCAGTCGAGGGTGTGCGCCAGGCGGGCCTCGTCCGCCCAGTCGGGGAGGTAGACGTCCTTCTTGACCACGTCGCGGTGGAACCCGGCGTAGGGGAAGGCGTTGAGGGTGACGGTCTCCAGACCTCGGGTGTCGAGCTCGCTCTTCAGGCGCCGCACCTCGCCCGGTGCGGAGGTGAGCCGGGTGACCACGTCACGGGCGAGCCAGAGTCCGATGCCCAGCCGGTCCACCCCCAGGCGCTCCCGGACCGGTTCGGCGTGGTCGGCGAGTTGGGTGAGGACGCCGTCGAGGTCTTCGGCCTGGTGGACGTTGCTGCAGTAGCCGAGGTGGACGGTGGAGCCGTCCGGGTGACGGAAGCGCATGGGGGTTCCTCACTCCCCGCCGCGCCGGACGGAGTTGCCCTGGAAGCTCGACTCCTCGTCCGGCTTGGGCTCGTCGAGGTCCAGCCGTCCGCTCTGGCCGTAGAAGCCGACCGGGTTGCGCCACAGCACCCGGTCCACGGCGTCGTCGTCGAACCCGGCGGCGAGCATGGCGTCGGCGGTCTTCCGGGTCTTGAGCGGGTCCGAACGACCCCAGTCGGCCGCCGAGTTGACGAGGACGCGCTCGGTGCCGTGCTCTTGGAGGATGGTCACCATGCGGTCCTCGCTCATCTTGGTCCTCGGGTAGATCGAGAACCCCGCCCAGCAGCCGCTGTCCAGGACCATGCCGACGGTCAGCTCGTTGAGGTGGTCGAGGACGACGAGTTCGGGGGCGATGCCCGACTCGCGTACGACGTCCAGGGTTCGGCGGGTGCCGGTGGCCTTGTCGCGGTGCGGGGTGTGCACGAGGGCCGGCAGTTCGTGCTCGATCGCGAGCTGGAGCTGGGATGCGAGCGCCTCGTCCTCCTCCGGCGTCATGGAGTCGTAGCCGATCTCGCCGACCGCGACCACCCGGTCCTTGGCGAGGTAGCGCGGCAGTTCGTCCAGCACCGGCCGGCAGCGCGGGTCGTTGGCCTCCTTGGGGTTGAGGGCGATCGTGCAGAAGTGCTGAATGCCGAACTGGGCGGCCCGGTAGGGCTCCCAGCCGAGCAGCCCGTCGAAGTAGTCGTAGAAGCTCTCGGGCGACGTGCGGGGCTGACCCAGCCAGAACGCCGGCTCGACGACGGCGCGCACCCCGGCCGCGTGCATCGCCTCGTAGTCGTCGGTGGTGCGGGAGGTCATGTGGATGTGGGGGTCGAAGATGCGCACGGGCAGGCCTTTCCCTCGGGCGGTCCGGTGGGGCGCTCCGGCTGTGGCCAGGGCGATGACGCTGTGTGGATGTACGGCTCGGTCAAGGGAGGGCGGGGTGGTCGGTGGGCGGGGTGGTGGCGAGGCCGTGGTCCCGGTGGAGCGCCGCCAGGGCCCGCTCGGCGGCCTCCCGGCGCTCGGGGCCCGCGGTCCGCGTCTCGGCGGTGAGTCGCTCGCTGAGCCGGTCGGCGGCGGGGAAGGGGCGGACGACGGGCCAGATGTCCGCCGGCACGTCACGGCCCGCGGCGACCCGCTCGTGCGCGAAGTCGGCCAGCATCCGGGCGAGTTCGGCGTCGGCGCGGGTGGGGAGCCCGTCGATCCCGGTCAGGGGGATCTCCTGGAACACACACTTCAACACCGCCTGCCGGTACTCCGCATCCGGCAGCCGGGCGGCCCCGTACGGGCCGAGGGCGGCCTCGATGATGCCGCTGTCGTTGCCCCGCAGTGCCTCACGGACGAGCGGCAGCGCGAGGTCACCGAGGGGCTCCCGTTTCGCGTCACCGCCGTCCGGGGCGGCGAGCAGCGGCAGGGCCCGCAGGATCGCCCGCTGTTCGGCCGGGTCACCGTGGCGGTACAGACCCGCCAGTTCGTCGGCGAGCGGCTGTCCGCCCAGCGGCAGCGCGGTGAGCAGGACGGCGCGGGCGGCCTCGTCGACGGTCCGGCGCGCGTCCAGCCGGGCACGTCCGCAGTGCCTTCGGGCGGCGGGGAACAGCGCGCGTACGGCCGCGGGGCGCTCGGTGACACGGGCCACGGCCTGGTCGAGCCAGGCGCGGGCGGCCGGGTCCAGCGGGTGGCGGGCGAGGAGGGCTCGGGGGTCGGTGGGTTCGGCCGTCCCGGAGGACGACGTACCGGTGGAAACCATGACGGAACAACCTCCGGTGGAGTGGAGGACGTGAGGGGTGGGGGAAGCGAGTGGTGAGGGACACCAGGGGCGACGAACGCCGGAGGTGAGGGACGTGAGAGGTGGCGAGGTGTGGTCGGGGGTTTCCGGCGTGGTCGGGTCAGGCCGTCGCCGCGTGCAGGAAGTCGAGCGAGCGGCGGGCCACTTCGGGGGCGTCGAGGGAGCCGCCCTGGATCTCCACGGAGACCAGTCCTCGGTGGTCGAGGTCCTGGAGGGCAGCGAGGACGGGTGGGAAGTCGATCTCTCCGGTGCCGAGTTCGAGATGCTGGTGGACGCCCCGCCGCATGTCCTCGATCTGCACGTTCAGCAGACGCGGGGCGGCGAGGCTGACGCACTCCAGCACGGTCCGGTCCTCCACGCAGTGCGCGTGCCCGATGTCGAGGGTGATCCCGAACAGCTCGTGCCCGCCGACCAGTTCGGCGAGTTCGAGGCACCGCTCCACGGTGTCGACGAACATGTAGGGCTCGGGTTCGAAGGCCAGTGAGACGCCGTACTCCTCCGCCGTCTCCAGGACGGTCTCGACGCCCGCCGCGAGCCGCTTCCACGCGTCCCGCTCGGGAAGCCCCTCGTCCGGCGCGGGTCCGCTGCACAGGTGGACGGTGGGCGAGCCGAGGTCGGCCGCGACGCGCACGGCCCGCCGCAGCAGGTCGACCCTGCGCTCGGCCCCGTCCGCCATGAGGGTCGGGTGGTGCTTGCCCCAGGGGTCGAGGAGGTAGGGCGCGCCGGTCTCCACGGTGACGTCCAGTCCGTAGCGGGCCAGGTCCCGGGCGACGGCGGCCACCCGCCGGGGCAGGTCGTCCGCGTACGGGTCGAGGTGGCCGTGGTCGAGGGTGAGGGCGACGCCGTCGTAGCCGAGGTCTGCGAGGACCGCGAGCACGTCGTTCAGCCGGTGGTTGGTGAAGCCGTTGGTGCCGTAGCCGAATCTGAGGGGGGTGGGGGGCGGGGTCATTCCGGCTTTTCTCCTACGGAAATCCGCGCTGCTCAGGTGGGGGATATGCGCCGGGCGAGCCGCCGCGCGAGGGGGTGGACGACGCCGAGGGCCGCCGCCGCTGCCGTGGCTCCGCTGCGGGCGGTCAACGCCGCCTGCAGGGGCACGAGGCCGAGGATGCCGGCCCCGACGGCCCGTCGGACGTTCTCGCCCGACGGCTCCCGTACGGCACGGGCCTGAGCCGTTCCGTAGCTGCCGAGGTAGGCGAGGGCGCCCGCGGTCACCACGCCGGCCCGGGCGGCGGTGGTGGTGGCGGCAGGCCCCCGGAGTCGCCCGGCACGCCAGGCGAGAGCCGTGCGGGCGGCCGGAAGTGCCGTGGCGAGGGCGGTGGTGGTGGAGGCGGCGAGGGTCGCGGCCGGCAGCCGGGCGGGGGCGCCCGAGATCTCGTGGCGGCTGAGGGCGGTCAGGGTGTAGGTGTGGGCGCCGACCAGCGCGGCGGGGACGGCGCCGCGCAGCAGGGCGGTCCCGGCCCGGGTCGTGCGGTCCGGTCCGCGCCCGGCGGCGAGCGCACCCGCGAGGACGTCGAGGGCGCGCGCCGAGGCCATGGCGGCCGGGCCGGCCGGTGTGGACTTGAGCTTCAGGTCGTAGGCCCAGACGGCGACGGTCAGCGGAAGCGCTCCCAGCAGGCTGCGGCGGCCCCCCGAGGCGGCGGCGAGGGCGAGGCCCCCGGCGGTCAGGGTGCCGGCGACGGCGAGGGCGGTGCGGCGCGGGACACGGCCGGACGGGACGGGGCGCTCGGGGCGCTCGACGGCGTCGACCGTGGCGTCGGCGTAGTCGTTGAGGGCCATGCCGGCCCAGTAGAGGCAGACGGACGAACCCATCACGCCGACCGTCCGCACACCCAGCGGGTGCCTCGCGGCGGCGGCGCCCGCGAGGACGTCACCGGGGACGCTCAACGCGGCCGGGGCCCGGACGAGTTGTGCGAGGTCGGCGAGGCTCACGGCAGGCCGCGAGCGGGAGCCCGGTAACGCTCTCCGATCTTTCATGGCGGCAACTTACCCATGCCACTTGAACATGCACATGGAGAAAGTGTGAAGACCTTTGTCGGCTCGTGATGTTGCTCGGAATGTCACTCGGCGCGCCGGTGAAGGCGGGGTTCCTGTCGCACCGTCTTGGCCGCGTTGTGGCCCGGCCGTGCACCCCGGGTCCCGGCGGGGTCGCGGAGGAGCCGGACGGGCACGGCAGGGTGCGGGGTGGCGTACGGGCACAGCGAGAGCCTGGGGCGGTGCGGCGGGCGGAGGCCGGGGGCGGCGCCGCGTGCGTAGGCGCGGGCCCGCACCCGGATCGGGTGAGTCGTGTCGGTCATGGTCCCTGGCCGGGCCGTCGAGAGGCTGAATCGTCATGGCGGTCAGAAGCCAGGGATGTCGGAGAAGCATCGAGCGCAGGTTGTCGGCCATGGTCAGGAGGGTCGGACGCCCGATCCCCTACTCGCCGGCCACATGCACGCCCCCTCGTCGGACGGACGGCGAGTCGCCGGATCTCGCGAACCGGCATCGCGTGGCTCACGGTCGCCGCCGTGGCGGCCTACCGGCGCAAGGGCGTCGAGCGCCGTCCATGTCGACCAGATCTGGTGCACCGAGTCCGGCCGCTCCGCCGACCGCCACCACGACGACGCTGAACTGCCCGGTCCAGGAGTGCGTGGGGAGCGCGCGTCAGTCGCATCCCATCTCGGCGATGCGGCGGCCGCCACGCGCGCCCGCACCACCGCCTCGGTTGCAGAAGGAGCGAAACCGGCAGCCGCGCGCTCGGCGATCGCCTGGATGTCGGCGCCGACGTCCCCGGTCTCGGCGAGGATCTGCCGGGCTGCGTCGGTGGGCGCGACGAGTCTCGGCACGTCGCCGCTCGAACCGGTTGCCGGGCAGACCGGCGCATGGCGTGCGACGAACCCGCACGCCGGAGCGACGATGGCAGCAGCTCTGATGATTTCATCATTTCCCTGCCGTCAACATCTTGACGGCAGAGATTGTCAAACCTGATGATTTCCTCATTGTGGCGATGTTGCTCGGAGGGCACCATGTCTGAAACCCGCGTCCACGGGCCTGATGTCAAGACGGCCCACCAGGACCTGCACAGTGAACAGGGAGCCCTGCGCGGGGAGCATCCCGGCCGCTCCCGGAACCCGGTGATCAAGGTGGCGGACCTGGCCTGGCTGGAGTTCGAGAAGCCGGACCTGGCGCGGGCCGAGGTCTTCTCCCGGGACTTCGGCTTCCAGGTCGCCGCGCGCACGGAGCGTGCACTATGGCTGCGGGGCACCTTCGCGGGCTCACCGTGCATGGTGATCCGGCGCGGGCGTACCTCCCGTTTCATCGGCCCGGCGTTCCGCGCGGCGGAGCGGGCCGACCTCGACCGGCTGGCGCGCGCCACCGGCTCCGACGTGCGGGACGCGGACGTGCCGGGCGGCGGCAAGGCGGTCGGCCTGCTGGATCCCTCGGGCTTCCCCGTGCGGGTCGTGCACTGCGGCGAACAGCTCCCCGCACTACCGGAACAGCAGCCGCTGCTGCTCAACTTCGGCACCGATCACCGTCGTACGAACGCCACGCAGCGGCCTCCGCGCGAGCCGTCGCGCATCCAGCGCCTGGGCCATGTGGTCCTGGAGACCCGCGTATTCAGCCGGGCCCTGGACTGGTACCTGGACATGCTGGGGATGATCGTGTCCGACTTCCAGTTCCTGGACGGGCAGCGCGAGCGCGGCCCGGTCATGGCGTTCATCCGCTGCGACCTGGGCAGTACGCCGACCGATCACCACACGCTGGCCATGCATCTGGGCCCGGGGACGGGGTACGTCCATTCCGCCTACCAGGTGACCGACCTCGACTCGATCGCCGCCGGCGGCGAATACCTCAAGGAGCGTGGCTACCAGCGCAGTTGGGGCATCGGTCGGCACATCCAGGGCAGCCAGCTCTTCGACTACTGGCGTGACCCCGACCGCTTCATGCTGGAGCACTTCGCCGACGGTGACCTGTTCTCCTGCGACGTCGAACCCGGCTGGGCGCCCATGTCGACCAGCGGTCTGGCGCAGTGGGGCCCGCCCGCCACCCGCGACTTCCTCGGCGCGAGTCCTTCCCCCCAGCGCGTCCGCGACGTCATCGAGGCGCTGCGCGGTGACAACGAGATGGACCCTGCACGCCTACTGGGTCTCCTCAGGGCCGCCACGTCCTGAACCTCCAACCCCCTCACGAAGGTACTGACATGAGCACCAATGTCCTGCGCACCGCCGAAGGCTGGTGGGTGGTCCGCGGCGACCGGGCCATCCCCGTCGACACCAAGGCCGCAACCACCGCCGAGCTGATCGCCGACCGTGACGCCGTACGGGAGGCGGCACTGTCGGCCGACACGGGCACGCCCGTCACCGGCCTGGTCGCCCTCTCACCGGTCACCACCCCCTGCCGGGTCGTCGCCCAGATGGTCAACTACCGCAGCCACGCCCGCGATTCGGGCTTCACCGACGACATCCCGCCCACCTTCTTCCGTAAGGCGTCCGGCTCGGTCAGCGGACCCGGCGACGCCGTCGTCCGTCCCTCACATGTGGAGTTCCTCGACTACGAGATCGAACTCGGGATCGTCATGGGCGCCGCCCTGCCCGTCGGCACCGTGGTCGAGGAGCGCGACCTGCCGTCGTACGTCGCCGGATTGGTGATCACCAACGACGTCAGCGCCCGCGACGTCCAGCTGACCAAGACCCAGTTCTACGAGAGCAAGTCCTACCCCACCTTCACGCCGACCGGCCCGTACCTGGCGCTGCTGGACCCGGAGGACTTCCCCCATCTTCTCGACCTGCGCCTGAAGCTGTCCGTCAACGGCGACCTGCGCCAGGACCGCACTCTCACCGACATGATCGTCCGCCCGGCGCAGGCTCTGACGCTGCTGGCCCGGTTCCAGACCCTCGATGCCGGTGACCTGCTGCTGACCGGCACCCCGGGCGGTACGGCCCTCAAGGCCCCGCCGAAGGCGGTCGAGAAGATCGGCGCGCTGCTGCCGCCCGCCGTGAAGTGGAAGGCGTTCTTCAAGTCCCAGGCGAAGAACCCGCACTACCTGCACACGGGTGACGTGATGACGGCGACGATCGCGACCCCGGACGGCCGGATCGACCTCGGCGAGCAGCGCACCCCCGTCACGGACGCGAAATGAGACCCGAAGCACATGATCGTCGAACGTAATGGGGCTGAAGTGCCCGTGGTGATCATCGGCGCCGGACCGGTGGGCGTGACCGCCGCCCTCCTCCTCGCCCGGCGCGGAATCCGCACCGTCGTCCTCGAACGTCACCAGGGTGTCTACCCGCTCCCGCGCGCCGTCGCCACCGACGACGAGGTCCACCGGATCCTCCAGGCCGCAGGCGTGGGGGAGGAGTTCACCGCGATCTCCCGCCCGGCGAACGGGCTGCGGCTGCTGGACGCCCGGCACCGGGTGATGGCCGAGTTCCGGCGCACCGGGCACGGCCCGCACGGCTATCCGCAGACCAGCATGTTCGACCAGCCCGAGCTGGAACGGCTGCTGCGCGACGCCCTGGCCCGTCACCCGGAATGCGAACTGCGGGACGGCGTGGAGGTCACCGGCGTCGGCCCGGCGATCACGGGCCCCGTGCGCGTGACGTACCGCGACGACGACGGCGAGCACGAGCTGTGGGCCGAGGCGGTCCTCGGCTGCGACGGCGCGAACAGTCTCACCCGCGAGGCCATCGGAGCCGTCTGGGAGGACCTGCGCTTCGAGGAACGCTGGCGCGTCATCGACGTCCGGACGGACGCCGACGTCCGCTGCTGGGAGGGGGTCGACCAGGTCTGCGACCCGGACCGGCCAGCGACGTTCATGCGCGTCGGGGAGGACCGCTACCGCTGGGAGTTCCGGCTGCGCGAGGGGGTGGAGCAGCCGGTTCGCGAGCTGGTCGCCCCGTGGCTGCCGCCCAGGTACGACGAGGACTTCGAGATCGTCCGCGAAGCGCAGTACACCTTCCGGGCACGCCTCGCCGACCGCTGGCGCGGCGGACGGGTCTTCCTCCTCGGCGACGCCGCCCACCTCACCCCGCCGTTCATCGGCCAGGGACTGTGCTCCGGGCTGCGGGACGCCTACAACCTCACCTGGAAGCTGGCCCGCGTCCTCCAGCAGGGCGCTGAGGAGCGAATTCTGGAGACCTACGAGAGTGAGCGCAAGCCGCACGCCCGGCATGTGATCCGCCTCGCGGTCGCCATGGGCTGGGCCATGACCGGTGGCCAGGACAGTGCCGCCGCGATCCGCCGAGGGCTGCTGGCCGCGGCCTGCCGCATGCCCGGGCTCGCAACGGCGGCCGGCCGCGACCTCAGCCCGCCCCTGACCACGGGACCCCTCGTCCGCCGCCGCTTCCGCAAGGGCCGCCTCGCGGGCACGCACTGCCCACAGCCGTGGATCGCCGCCGACGGACGGCGTACCCGCCTCGACGACGTGCTCGGCGACTCCTTCACCATCCTGACCGCCACCGAACCCGGGCCCTCGCTGAACGCCCTCGCCCACGCACTCGGCATCCGGGCGATCGCCGTGAGCGACCTCTGCGACGACGGCACCCTCGCCGCCTGGCTGCGCGCCGGCCGCGCGGACGCCGTACTGCTGCGCCCCGACCGCGTCGTCGTGGACATCGTCCCGGCAGGGGCCCGCGCTTTCACCGGCACCGCGGCCTGGGCGTCCCTCCTGCACACCACCCGCAGCCCCCATCCACCCCGACGGACCGTCGACAACAGTCTGCAGAGGAGTGCCCCATGATGACCGTGCCCGAGCCTTTCACGACGCCTGATCCGCAGGCCGTCGCGGCCAGCCACATCATGGACTTCGCTCGACACGTCGGGATGCCCGAGGCCGACTACGCCACTCTGCACCGCTGGTCGGTCAACGACCTGGAGGGCTTCTGGGGCACCGTCTGGGAGTACTTCGACATCGACGCGGACACCCCGTACGAGCAGGTGCTGGCAGAGCAGCGGATGCCCGGCACCCGCTGGTTCCCCGGCGCGACCCTCAACTACGCCCACCATGCCCTGCGCAACCTCGCCGACGACGCCGTGGCGATCATGGCCTTCGACGAGACCGGCTCCTGCTACGAGGTGACCGCCAGACGCCTGCGCTCCCAGGTCGCCTCCGTCGCCGCCACCCTGCGCGACCTCGGTGTCGGCACGGGCGACCGGGTGGTGGGCTACCTGCCCAACACCCCGCACGCGGTCGTCGCGTTCCTCGCCGCCGCGAGTCTGGGCGCCGTGTGGTCGGTGTGCGGGCAGGACTACGCCCCCCAGGCCGCCACGGACCGCTTCGCCCAGCTCGAACCCACCGTCCTGATAGCCGCCGACGGCTACCTCTTCAACGGAACCACCCACGACCGACGCGATGCCACCCTTGAACTCGCGGGCGCGCTGCCGACATTGAAGGCGACGCTCCTGGTGGACCACGTGGGCCTGCCGTGGCCGTCGAGGACGTACCCGTCGCCGGTGGTCCCATGGGAGGACGCCTCGACCCGCACCGAGACACTCGCCTGCACTCCGGTGCCGTTCGACCACCCGCTGTGGGTCGTTTTCTCCTCCGGCACGACCGGCCTGCCCAAGGGCATTGTGCACGGCCACGGCGGTGTCCTGCTGGAGCACCTCAAGACCTTGGGCCTGCACTCCGACCTAGGTCCGGGCGACCGCTTCCTGTGGTACACCACCACGCACTGGATGATGTGGAACCTGGTTGCCTCCACGCTGCTGACCGGCGCCGCGACCTGCACCTACGACGGCAGCCCGGCGCCCCTCGCCGAGCCCGACATCCTGTGGAAGCTGGCCGCTCGCCACCGGGTGACCGTCTTCGGCACCAGCCCCCAGTACCTGCTGGGCATGGCCAAGTTCGGCATCGACCCGTCCGTCCACGACCTGTCGTCGATCCGGGTGGTCGGCTGCACCGGCTCCGCCCTGCCCGCCTCCGCCTACCCCTGGGTCCGCGAACACGTCGGCGAGAACGTTCTCCTCGCCTCCATCAGCGGCGGCACGGACGTTGTCTCCGGCTTCGCGGGCAGCGCGCCCAACACTCCCGTGTGGGCGGGGGAGTTGTCCGCACCCCACCTGGGTGTCGCGCTGTCCGCCTACGACGCCGAGGGCTTCCCGGTCGTGGATCAGGTCGGCGAGCTGGTCATCACCCGCCCGATGCCGTCGATGCCGCTGTACTTCTGGAACGACCCCGACGGCAGCCGCTACCACGACGCCTACTTCGCGGTGTACCCCGGCGTTTGGCGGCACGGCGACTGGATCACCCTCACCTCTCACGGCTCGGTCGTCGTCCACGGCCGCTCCGACAGCACCCTGAACCGCAACGGTGTACGCCTTGGCAGCGCCGACATCCACGACGTCGCCGAACGCCTTCCCGAGATCGCGGAAGCCCTGGTCATCGGCGCGGAGGAATCCGACGGCGGCTACTGGATGCCCTTGTTCGTGGTTCTCGCCGCCGGGGCCGAACTGGACGACGCTCTCCGCGACCGCATTCGTGAGGCTATCCGCAGCGGTGCCTCACCCCGGCACGTCCCCGACGAGATCCTCGAGGTACCAGGCATCCCCCACACCCGCACCGGCAAGAAGCTCGAAGTCCCCGTCAAACGCCTCCTCCAGGGTGCCCCGGTCGAGCAGGTCGTCAATCTGGCCACCGTGGATGCTCCCGACCTCATCGACCACTACGCCCGTCTGGGCGCCGAACGCAGGAATCGATCAGCATGACGACCGCACACACCACCCTCGCCATCGTCCTGACCCTGGTCTTCCTCCCCCTGGGGCTGGCGAAGATCGCCGCGGTGCCGTTCATGCGGCAGGCAGCCGCGCACCTGGGCATGTCAGCGGGCCTCTACCGCGTCATCGGCACCCTGGAAGTGGCGGGAGCCGTCGGCCTGCTGCTCGGCCTGTTCGCGGCCCCTCTCGGGGTGGCCGCCGCTGCCGGGCTGGCTCTGCTCATGGCCGCTGCCGCGGTGGTTCACCTGCGCCATGGCGACCCGCCCGTGCAGGCCCTGCCTGCCGCCGTACTGGTTCTGACGGCGCTGGCGTACGCCGGGGCGGTGATCGCCGGCGGCTGACGACCCGGGCGGGCGTCGCTTCGAGCGGGCGAGGACCCCGACCTGGTCCCGAAGGCCGTCAACGAGATCGTCCGCTACGAATCCCCCATCCGCGCCTTCTCCCGCACCGCAGCCCATGACACGGAACTCGCGGGCGTCCCCCTCCGCAAGGGCTCCCGGGTGCTGGTCCTCTACGGCTCCGCCAACCGCGACCCGCTGGAGTGGGACGACCCGGACACCTTCGACATCCGCCGCGACGCCGCCCGCCAACTCGGCTTCGGGCAGGGTTCCCACGGCTGCGCGGGCCAGGGCCTGGCGCGCATGGAGACCTCCGCGTTCCTGCGCGCCCTGGTCGAACGCGTCGACCGCATCGAGGTGACCGGCCCACCCGAGTGGGCCCTGAACAACGTCATCCATCGCCTCGAGCGCCTGCCGCTCGAACTCATCCCCGCCTGAGCCCCGCCGCTCGCCCGTTCGAGCACAGCTGAGGACAGCATCATGAAGATCTCCGTCGACCGTCCCCGCTGCGAAGGCCACGGCCTGTGCGCCGACCAGGCCCCCGACGTCTTCAGCCTGGACGACGACGCCGAACTCACCTACCACTTCGAGGACGCCGACGTCCCCGACGAGCATCAGCCCGCCGCCCGCGCGGCCGTGGGCGCTTGCCCGGTCGCCGCCCTGCGAGTCCTGTCGTGACCACACCGCGCTCGGTGCTCATCGTCGGAGAGTCGCTCGCCGGTATCACCGCCGCCCGCCACCTGCGCAGCCTCGGCCACACCGGACCGGTCACGATCATCGGCGACGAGGAGCACGGCGCCTACTCCCGCCCGCCCCTGTCCAAGGCAGTCCTGAAAGACCCGGCCGCGGACCAGACCCTGGGTCTGTCCCTCGACGGGCTCGACATCGAGGTCATCCGCTCGCCCGCCGTCGCCGCCGACACCCGGCGCCGCACCGTCACAACAACCGACGGCCGCCACGTCGGCTACGACGCGCTGATCGTCGCCACCGGCGCGGCCGCCCGCCGGCTCGCCACGCCCGGGCAGCGGGGAGAACTCGTCCTGCGCACCCTGGACGACGCCCGCCTGCTCCGCGCCCGCCTGGCGGACGCCGACTCGGCGATCGTGATCGGCGCCGGCTTCCTCGGCATGGAGGTGGCCAGTGCCTGCGCCGCCCGCGGCATCCCGGTCACCGTCGTGGACGCCGACCGGCCGCTGCGACGTATCCTCGGCGACCACCTGTCCGCCGAGATCACCGCACGTGCCTCAGCACACGGCATCCGCTTCGTGCGGGTCAGCGGCTTCGCCACCCTGACCGGCGACCCCGTGGGCGGCGTGGCGCTCCCGGACGGCACCGAGCTCACCGCCGCCCTGGTGGTCACCTGCGCCGGAGAAGTGCCCTGCGTCGGCTGGCTGGCAGGGACGGGCCTCGCCGACCGCCTCGGTGTCGGTATCGACGATGCCTGCGCCACCACCGTGCCCGGCGTGTTCGCCGCCGGCGACGTCACCTACCTCCGCGGCGACGGCACACGACCCGACCGGCGTGCGCCCTTCTGGTCCAACGCCGTCGCCCAGGGCAGGACGGCGGCGGCCTCGGCCCTCGGTCTCCCGTCGCCGGGACCAGCGCAGGACGACTACTTCTGGACCGACGTCGCCGGTCTCACCGTCAAGATCGTCGGCCGTCTGCCGCTGCTCGGCGAACCCACCACAGTGCAGGGCAGTGTGGCCGACGGACGTGCGCTGCTGACCTGGAGTCATGCAGACGGAACGTCGACGGCGGTCGCCTACGGACTGCGCAAACCGGTCGCCGCGCTGCGGGCCTTGGCCGCCACGTCCTCGCCACCGTGACCGCGGGGGGAGATGAGCGTCGCGACGTAAGGGAGCCACGGGGCGCGGGCACTGGCCCGCAGCCTCGACGCGGACCAGTTCCGGCGAGCTCTGCTCCACCCTTCCGCCGTGTCGGACAAGGGGCAGGGTGCCGAGTGCCCGCGCCCCTGAGGAACGCGTCCGCACGCCGCGCCGGCGCGCGGGGTTCGCGTAACCATGTCGCACTGTCACTCGACGTGCTCGAAGGCCCCGCGTGGACTCGGCGAACCGGTACAGCGGCCGTCGATCCGGTACCGCGGCATGACATCAGAGCGTGCGGCGTCGTTGTGGTGACGCGCCACGGACGGCGGTGCTCGCCCGCTTCCCGCGCGAGACGGCCGTCGGCGTGGTGATGCTCGCCGGTCGCTACGCGCTCCTGGACCAGTCGGAGCCGGACGACACGCTGGCCGCCGCACGGGACCTGGGCAAGAGCGTGGTGGCGCCACCGCGTATCAACTCCGGGCTCCGCTCCCGCGACCGGCCCGCCGAGGGTATGAAGTGCGCCTACCGGGACGCCCCGCCGGAGCTCGTCGCGCGGGCGCTGGAGTTCGCTGAGGTGTGCGAGGTACACGTGGCCACCCTGCCCGCCGCCGCGATCGCCTTCCCGTACACGCATCCCCGTATCATCAACGTCACCCTCGGCATGCGGACTCCGGAACAGGTCGGACGAAACGTGGAACTCCATGATCAGCTCGTCCCCGACGGCCTCTGGGACGATCTCCGCGCTCAGGGGCTGATCAGGTCGGATGTGCTCGCGGGGCACAGTGGGGGGAGGGATGAGCGGTGTCGCTGACGGACAAGGCCATCGACCGGATCCGCGAGCTGATCAGCACCGGCGCCCTGCCGCCGGGCTCGAAGTTGCCTCCGGAGCCTGACCTGGCCGCCCAGCTGGGACTGTCCCGCAACCTCGCCCGGGAGGCCGTCAAGGCGTTGGCCGTGGCGAGGGTCCTGGAGGTCCGGCGGGGCGACGGCACGTATGTGACCAGCCTGCAGCCCAGCCTGCTCCTGGAGGGGCTCGGCGGCGCGGTGGAGTTGCTGCAGGGTGACGCGGTAGCCCTGCAGGACCTGATGGAGGTACGGCGGCTCCTCGAACCGATGGCCACGACACTCGCCGCCACTCGGATCTCCGACGACCAACTGGCCGAGGTGAAGCGGCACCTGGACGCCATGCGCGAGGCCCGCGACGACGTCGAGCGACTCAACGCCCATGACGTAGCCTTCCACCGGGCCGTCGTCTCGGCCACGGGCAACGAGACCCTCCTCGCCCTCCTGGAGGGGATCTCCGGCCGTACCCTGCGCGCCCGCATCTGGCGCGGTCTGGTCGACGGCAAGGCGGCGGACCGCACCGTCGCCGAGCACGAGGCGATCTTCGACGCCCTCGCCAGTCGTGACGCCGCCCTCAGCCAGGCCGCCGCGTTGCTGCACGTGAGCAACACGGAGCAGTGGCTGAGGGAACACCTGCGCGCCGGCGAAGCCCTGCCTTCCGGGACGACCGCGCGGACGTGACGAGCGGGCGTCGTCCGCCCCGTATGACCAACTACCGCAGATTCCTGGGATGTATTTCCCGGCGCCCTCGCCGTCGGCGTCGCGATTGACGCCTTCGCCGTCCGGCTGATCCTCGTTCCGGCGGTCTTCGCCCTCGCCGGGCTACCCGCCTGGTGGCTTCCCGCCTGGCTCGACCGTGTCCTGCTCGCCCTCGACGTCAATGGCGCCGGCCTTGCGAGGGCCGTACCGAAGCACAGCGAGCCTGCCCCGGGAACCCCAGCCGGTCTCCCGAGCCCGCCGCACCCGGCACAGGGGGCGGGCGGCACAGGGGCGCTGGGCCGCCCGCCCCCGGTGCGTTCGCCGGCACGGTCCGGAACAGTCGGCCGCCTGTGTGCGGCCGTCGCCCATGCCGTCGGGACACCGGGGGAGGGCGGCGGTGGCTGGGGCGGGCGGTGGGTTCAGTGTCGGGCGAACTGGACCTGGGTGGGCTGGACGACGTTCGGCCGCACCGTGAGTCCCGAGACGGTGAGCTGTTCGCCGTAGATGTCGGTGATTCTGATCGCTCCGCCGCACCCGCTGCCGTCGGCGGAGATGAAGTAGTTGTAGGCGGTGCGGGGCAGTTGCCGCCAGCCGCCCGCGGTGCGGACCTCCAGACCGGTGACCGGATTCCGGTGGTTGATCGCCTGGATGGCACACCAGTATTGGCTGGACCCGGTCTTGTACCTGAAGGAGATCGTGCCGGCCGTGCTGGGGCTCACCAGGCTCCAGGTGATGGCAAGTCGGCCGAGCTTGAGGTCGGCGAGTTCCGCGAAGGCCTGTTCGCTGAGGTCGATCTGTCCGGGTGCGCAGGGCAGGGGGCACTCGTTGGTGATCCGCACCGTGACGGACTTGCCGTTGGCGGCGCGGACGAGAACGTACGCGCCGCATGCCTTGGACGTCTCGTAGTCGGTGGTGTTCATGGCCGCGACCATGAGGTCGGGGCTCGGGCCGAAGAGACAGGCGCCGTCCCCGACTCCGGCCTTGTAGGCGGTGGCGACGCCCTGGTGGGTCGTGTTGGGCTTGATCCGTCCTGCTGACGGAGGCGTGGTGGACGCCTCCCGCGGGGGCCGCGGGGTGTCCTTGGGCGAGGGCTTGGCTGTCGTGGTGGTCGGGGAGGCCTTCGGGCTGGGGGAGCCGCTCGGGCTCGCCGTGGTGCTCGGAACGCCTGACTCGGCGGCGGTGGCCGCCTTCTTCTGTGTGGTGGCGCGGGGGGAGGCCGCGGCAGGTCCCGCATCCGTGGTGTGGTCGGGTGACGATCCCATGAGCAGGTAGGCGAGAACGCTCACGGCGGTCAACGCCACCGTGGTGCCCATGAAGAGCGTGCGTCTGTGTCTGCGCTGTCGCGCGGCCTGCCTTGGTGTGTTCATTGCCTGTCCGTTTCGGAAGATCGAGCTGGTGTCGCACTACTCGGTGACCGCGGGAAGCGAAAAGGTTGCCGACGATTTCTCGCTGAACGCATGACCCATGACCAGGGCGACACCTGGGCGACCCTGGGGTGCCGAGCAACCCATCGGTCGACGCATGTCACATGCGATCGATGACGCCACTTGCATCGGATGTTTTGCATGCCACCCGGTCGGTTCACGTGCGATGAAGCTGCCCTCACTTGGTGATTTGCCCGTAACTTTGGACGCGCTGCGGCTTCACGCCTATTAATACATCCGATGTCAGTCGAGGGTGTCGGCAGCACGGCGACCGTGCTCCGCTCCTCGGGCCCGGCAGTCGAGTTCGTCCAACCTCTTGAGCCCTCGCCCCCTGCAGCGGCCGAGCCGCTGTCCCACGAAGTCCTCCGGGCATCTGCCACGTTCGCCTTCCACCGGTGCCCTGTCGACACCTCAAGGAGCCGCCTCATGTCCACCTCGCCGCTCAGCAGACGCTCCCTTCTCAAGGCCGCCACCCTCGTCGGAGGAGCCGTCGCCGTCGGGCTGCCGCAGGCCCTGTGGCCCGCCACCGCCTCGGCGTACTCGCTCCCCTCGAAGCTGGACTGGTGGTACCAGGCCAGGTTCGGGATGTTCATCCACTTCGGTTCCTACTCCTACCTCGGCGACGGTGAGTGGGCCTTCAGCGACAAGGGGTGGAGCAAGGCCGACTGGCAGAACCAGGTGACCACGCCGTTCAACCCGACCAACTTCAACGCAGCCCAGATCGCCCAGCTGGCCCAGAACGCCGGCATGAAGTACCGCGTGATCACCGCCAAGCACCACGAGGGCTACGCGATGTGGGACTCCAACGTCGCCGGCTTCAAGGACGTCACCGGCACCAAGCAGTACAACCTGCGCGACTACAACAACTTCCAGCCCGATCTGCTGGCAGAGCTGCGGACCGAGTGCCTGAACCGGGGCATCAAGTTCGGGCTCTACTACTCGATCATGGACTGGAACCACCCCTCCCAGACGTGCACCCCAGCAACTGGTCCACGTCCATGGCCTCCGCGACCGCCCGCACCGGCTACATCAACGACATGAAGGGTCATCTGCAGGAACTGCTGGACCGCTACGACCCGTCCCTCCTGTGGTTCGACGGCGACTGGTGCGACTGGTGCGACTGGTGCGACTGGTGGTCCCAGTCCGACGGCCAGGAACTGGGCGGATTCAACTGGCTGATCGCCCGCAAGCCCGGCCTCGTCATCAACGAACGCATCAGGCGGGACCTCGGTCTCGGCGACTACGCGGTGGCGGAGTTCGGTATCCCCGAGGCGCCGATGGAGAGGGCTTGGGAAGCCTGCGCCACCATGAACTGGGCCTGGGGCTACAACGACGAGAGGGTGCACTACCGCTCGGTCACGACCCACATCCAGGAGTTGGTCACGATCGTCTCCCGTGACGGAAACTACCTGCTCAACATCGGCCCCAAGGGCGACGGCAGCGTGACCCCGGAGTCCGTGAACGTCCTCAACGGCATAGCCTCACCTGTACTACGCCGGTTCCCGCTGGGGCACGAACTACGCCGTGATGGGACTCGCCACGGCCACGAACATCGAGGGTCCCTGGACCGACCAGGGCATGGTCACGGACGTGAACTACCCGATCGACCCCGACGTCGACTGGGGCGCGACGGCCGGCTGTACATCTCCTGGGGCTCCTGGACCGGCTCGGGCATCTGCGTGCACGTCCTGGACGAGTCCACCGGCAAGCTCTCCACGACCGACCACAACCTCTGGCGCATCGCCGTCGACATCGAGAACCCGACGATCATCCTCAGCGGCGGCCACTACTACCTCTTCGGCTCCAAAGGCCTCTGCTGCAGCGGGACCAACAGCAACTACTCCACCGTGGTCGGCCGGTCCACCAGCATCACGGGACCGTACCTCGACCAGAGCGGCACGGACATGGCCACGGGCGGCGGGACCACCGTCCTCACCGGTGCCTACCCGAGGGTGGCCGCCGGCGGTGTCGACGCCTACGACGACGGCACGTCCAAGCACCTCGCCTACCACTACTACGACGGCAACAACGCCGGTCGCGAGACCCTGGACATCCGCCAGGTGACCTTCCAGAACGGCTGGCCGGTCATGGCCGGTCATGGCCGGTCCGCTCGGCGCCCCGAACAACCACCTGCCGAACCGCAACAGCGGCAAGTGCGCGGACGTCTGGTTCGAGAGCACCGCCGATGGGGCAGCGGTGAACTCCGGCAACTGCAACTCCGGCGCCAACCAGCAGTGGGTGCCCACCGCCGTGGGCTCGAACCACCAACTGGTCAACGTCAACAGCGGCAAGTGCCTGCAGATCTCCGGAGCCTCAGGGCCAACGGCGCGGTGGCCGTCCAGTCGACCTGCACCGGAGCCCCGCACCAACTGTGGACGAGGACCGCGGTGATCGGCGGCTACGTCACCTTCACCAACGTCAACAGCGGAAAGTGCCTCCAGGTGGCAGGGGGGTCCACTGCCAACGGGGCGGCCCTGGAGCAGTCGACCTGCGCCTCCGGCGCCAACCAGCAGTGGATGGTCGTCTGAGACGCGCACGCACTCCCCGCGTGACCCATTGCTCCGTGCGGGCCGAGGCGCGTCCCGGCCCGCACGGGGCATACTGCCGTCGGCGTCAGGGAGTCGGCCCAGGACAAGCCTTCGAGCGAAGCGGCCGAGGCGAAAAAATTCTTGATCTCCGCGGCAGCCTTTCGGCCCGGTGGACCACTCGGTGCTGTCCGCTCAGTGGTCCGGTCAGATGCAACGGCTGAAAGAGAGCACACGCATGTCCCTTGAGGGAGAGCCCATCCATGTCCCTCGCCCACCCACGTCATCGGTGCCGTCACGCGCCGGCGGAGGTCGTGTCCCGTATTCGGTGGTCATGGAGGGTGACGATCATCGTTGACGTTGCATGCGGGCGTCAATGAGCTTGTGGGCGTGGGTGATGACGCTCATGCGGTTGGGGCTGATGCGGGATCTGCGGAAGATCTGCCAGGACTTCAGCCGTGTCATGCCTCGTTCGACGGGTGCCCGGGCCGCGGACAGGGCCTGGTTCTCGGTCCGCTCGGTGAGGGTGTTGAAAACTGCCCGGCTTCCGCACCGGCGACGCCCTCGCCTCAGCCGTCCTGACCGCAGCAGCACCACAGCGGATGGCCCTCTACGACCGCCGCGTCCGACACGCCCTCGACCCCCTCTGCCTCCCACTCACCCCGGGATGCTACGGCCGCTACCTCCTCATCCTCGACGACCGCCTCCAACACGGCGGGGCACTCGCCGACGTCCGGACCGGACGCGACATCAACACCGCCCAGTACTGGACCGGCAGACCCGACCCGGCACCAAGCCGCGGAGAGCACACCACCCGGCACCGGCTGGCTGGACCCGCACCGGCGGCTGAGGGCGCCTCGGCAGGCGGGCGTCACAGCAGGCCGAGGTCCCGGGCTCGCACCGCGGCCTGGGTGCGGTCGCGCAGTGCGAGGCGGCCGAGGATGCGGGAGACGTGGTTCTTCACGGTGCCCTCGCTCAGATACAACCGGGCGGCGATCTCCCGGTTGGTGTGCCCGTGCGCCACCAGCCGGAGAATGTCGATCTCGCGTGGGCTGAGCGGGACTTCGGGGCGCGGGCCGGAGGAGGAGGTGGAAGAGGCCGAGGACGTCGAGGAGGCCAGGGAGTCGGTGAGGCGGTGGGCCACCGAGGAGTCGAGCTGGGTGACACCGGCGTGCGCCAGCCGGACCGCCTGGGCGAGGTCGTCCGCCGGCAGGTCCTTGAGGAGGTAACCGCTCGCTCCGGCGCGCAGGGCCTGGACTACGTACTCCTCGTCGTCGAAGGTCGTCAGCATCACCACACGGCATCGCGGCACCCTGCCTCGCAGGACGGCGACCGCCTCGACGCCGTCGAGCTCCGGCATGCGGACGTCCATCAGGACCACGTCGGGTCGCAGTTCGAGCGTCTTGGCCACGGCGTCGCGGCCGTCGACGGCGGTGCCGACGATGTCGATACCCGGCCGGACGGAGAGCAGCGAGGCGATGCCGTCCCGAATGAGCCGCTGATCATCCACGACCAGCACCCGCACAGGCTCCGGCCCCGACCCCGGCCCCGCGGGCTCCCAGCTCATCCCGTCCCTCCCCTGGGCACGGTCACCGTCAGTCGTGTGCCGGCGCCGGGGCTGCTGTCGATGTGTACGGTCCCCGCCACCAGCTGCACCCGTTCCCGCATGCCCAGCAGACCGTACCCCGCGTCGGCCGCGTCGGGGACGAATCCCCGGCCGTCGTCGGCGACGACCAGGAGGGCCCCCTCGTCCGCGAGCCGCAGCGCGACCGTCACCCGGGAGGCCCGGGCGTGCCGACGCGCGTTGGTCACGGCCTCCTGCGCCGCCCGGTACAAGGTGGTCAGCTCGGCCGTCCCGTAGCCGTCCTCCGGGCCGCTCACCTCCACGGTGACCCGCAGCCGCGCATCGCCCTCGCGGGCCAGGGCGGCGAGGTCGGCGGCCAGGGCGGGCCGCGACGCCTCGCCGCGCAGCACCCGCACCGACTGACGTACGTCGGCCAGCGCGAGGGTCACCGAGCGCCGCGCCTCGTCCACGGCCTCCCGGGCCGCCTCGGGATCGTGGGTGCGGAACTCCGACGCCATCTCCAACTGCACGGACATCGCGGTGAGATGATGGCCGAGACTGTCGTGCAGGTCCCGGGCGAGCCGGTTGCGCTCGGCGGCGGCGGACAGCTCCGCGACCCGGTCCGCGTACTCCTCCAGGGCATGCCGGGCGCGCTGTTCGCCGACGGCGACGGCCGCCATGGCGAGCGCCAGCACCAGCCCGACGACCAGCATCAGCAGGTCGTTCACCCGGTCCACGTCCCTGTACCAGCCGGGCGGGCCGACCATGTACGCGGTGAGCAGCCCGGCCGGACACAGCGCGGCCAGCGCCAGCGCGGTCGCCGCGCCGAAGGCGAAGTAGGCGGTGAACGGCAGCAGTACGAACAGGACCTGGGAGAGTCCCGAGGCGTCGAGGAGCACCACCGCACCGATCAGGGCGGCCCGGACCAGCATCACCGGCAGCCGGGCGGCGGGCCACCGCCGGACGGTCTGCTCCAGGGCGAACAGCGCGGCCAGCGCCGCACCGAAGCCGACCGTCCGCCACAGCGGTGGCCCGGGACCGTCGTCCAGGTCCGCCGCGGCGTAGTACAGCCCGCTGACCAGAACCGCGCCGTACAGCAACGGCGCCACCCACCGCACCGGCACACTGCCCGCCATGCGCGCCCCCTCTTCCCTCGCGGTCAGGCTAGGCGCTGTCCGGCGGGGCAACCCGGGGTACGGGGCAAGTGTGGCCGAACGGCACATGCCGACCGGCGGCATGGCCGGTGACCTCCGGTTACCGGTCTCCCCGTTCTTCATCTCCCCCGCCCGGCCGCCGCCTTCCTACGGTTCGAGCCTGATCTGCCCGTCGAGTCAAGGGAGTTGACTCTCATGTCCGCACTGTTCCTGCGTGCCGGTGCCCTGTGCGGGGCACTGTCCGGTCTGCTGATCGCGCTGCCCGCGCTGGTGGAGGCCTTCACCGGTGAGACCGCCACCACAAGCCTGCTCCTCGCCATCGCCCCCGCCTTCGCGCTGCCGCTGCTCACCGCGCTGCACCGGCGGCAGGGCCCGGTCGGCGGACGCTTCGGCGACGTCGCCCATGTGGTCAACCTGGTCGGACTCGGACTGTTCGGCGGGGCCGCCTACGCGGCGAACCTCGTGCTGTTCTACTTCGACGAGGACACGACCAAGGCCACTCTGACCGGCCCCACGATTCCGGCGCTGCTCGGCTCTGCGGCCGTGTTCGCCCTGGGCTGCGCCCTGTTCGGGGCGGCCATGGTCCGCGGCCGGATGTTCCCGAGGGTGCCGTCGTGGGGATACGCCGTCGTCGTACCGCTGTTCGCGTTCCTGACGGGGCTGCCCGACTCGCCGCTCACCAGCGCGCTTCACATCGCGGTCGGCGGGATCCTGCTGTGGCTGTCGGCCGCACTCGGCCGACTGCCCCGCGACACCGCCCGGGCCGAGGCCGTACCGGAACGCGTCAACACCGTTTAAGCGCCAGCCCCTTGCCGTCCTCACCTGGCCCCTCGCTACGGTTCCCCGGCGTCTGAACCCTCACGCGATACCGCAGAAGGCGCCGGCTGGGGCAGGGCGGAACGCGGCGCATATCCCAACCTGATGCCGTCCCGGGTCGAGAAGATCTCCTGGCTCGACCCGAGGACGCTGTGGGCCGCCTGCAACGGCGTGTACTGGCCCTATGTGAACCCCGAGTGGTCGGCCAAGGCCGCGCCGCCGAGCCGGGTGGCAGCCGCATCTCCGACCAGCCCACGGCCGTCTGGCTCGACCGCATCGCCGCGATCAACGGAGTGAACAACGGAATGGGTCTGCGCGCCCACCTCGACGAGGCCTTGAAGCAGAAGGGCTCCGGTGAGCTCGTCATCCAGGTCGTGAACTACCGGGCCGTGACTGCGCCGCCCTCGCCTCCAACGGTGAGCTCAAGCCCGACGAGATCGACAGGTACAGGACCCGGTACATCGACCCGATCGCCTCGATCCTCTCCGAGCCGAAGTACGCGTCCCTTCGGATCGCCACCGTCATCGAGCCCGACTCGCTGCCCAACCCGGTCACCAATGCCGGCGGCACCCCCACCACCACCGACGCCTGCGTGACCATGCAGGCCAACGGCAACTACGAAAAGGGTGTCTCCTACGCCCTCGACAAGCTGGGCGCCATCCCGAACGTCTACAACTACATCGACGCCGCACACCACGGCTGGCTCGGCTGGGACAGCAACCTCGGCCCCCCGTGCAGCAGTTCCACAAGGTCGCCACCACCAACGGAGCGAGCCTGAACGACGTGGCCGGGTTCATCGTCAACACCGCCAACTACAGCCCGACCAAGGAGCCGTACCTGAAGATCACCGACTCGGTCGGCGGGCAGACGGCGCGGCAGTCGAAGTGGCTGGACTGGAACCAGTACGCGGACGAGCAGTCCTTCGCCCAGGCGATGCGGGACAAGCTCGTCGCCGCCGGCTTCGGCATGCTGATCGATACCTTCCGCAACGGCTGGGGCGGCTCCGCCCGCCCTCGGCCCCGGCCCGATGACCTCTGTGGACGCCTACGTCGACGGCAGCCGCATCGACCGGCGCATCCACGCCGGCAACTGGTGCAACCAGAGCGGCGCCGCCATCGGTGAACGGCCCACCGCGGCACCGGCCGCCGGCATCGACGTCTATGTGTGGGTCAAGCCGCCAGGGGGAGTCCGACGGACCTTCCAGCGCCGCCATCCCCAACGACGAGGGCAAGGGCTTCGACCGCATGTGCGACCCGACCTGTGGCGGCAACCCCCGCAACGGCAACAACCCCACCGGCTCACCGCCGAACGCGCCCGTCGCCGGACACTGGTTCTCCGCCCAGCTCCGGCAGCTGATGCAGAACGCCTACCCCCGCTTCCGTGACTCGCTGAAGCGGTGAGTGTCCGCCGGGGTGGGTCCTTTCCGAGGAGCCGGACCCCTGCGGATCGCTTTTGTCGGCGGCGCGTCTTGCGCAGGTGCGGTGGCGGGCGGTCCAGGGCAAGATCACCGGGCGGAAGGGGTGGGACCTTTCGAAACGGTGGGTGCCATGGAGCTCTCGCGTTTAAGGTCGGCGTGGAACGACACTGCGAGCGCGTTGTCCTTGCCTGCGCCGATCGGTTCCCATGGACCGCCGTATCCGCAACTCGTCGTAACAGCTCGGGCGGACAGGGGGACGGACGTGCCATGACTCGATCCTCTCGGGGAATCGAGCCTCCATCGGACCCGGAGCTCTTCACATGGCAAAGGGCCCGGTTCAGCGAGTACCGGAACTCCGGTCTCGGAGCCGGCAACGGTGCGGACGCGGCGAAGCCGACCGACGCCGAGGCATGGCAATTCACCGCCCAGAAGTACCTGGCAGGCACCGACGGCTGGAATCCGGTTCGGTGATCGCAGCTGCGAGGACAGGCGCACAGCCCAGGTCAGCCCCCCACAGCGAGGTGAACCGTGGCGGGGCCGGGACAGCGCAATCGTCCCGACAAACCACTGCGCGGGCTGCTGAAGGCGAGACCGAAACCGAGGTCGAGGCGGGGCACGGGCCGCCCGACCCGTGGTGACCACTCATCTGCGAACGGTTGCCCGGGATGCGCACCTCTCTGGCCCCGCCGCGCTCAGGGCAGCCGCAGCAACCCTCGGCAGTCCGGCAGAAGCCATTTTCCGCAGCGATCAAGGGGCCCGATGCCACTCTCCCGAGTTCGCCGGTGGTCGAGCAGTGGGGACAGATCTCCGCGACCATGCGCACCGCGCTCACGAACGCGGAGATCAAGCCTCTGAAGGCCAGAACGCTGATGCGCCGTGTGCGGCCGGTTGCGGCGTCGAGCAGCGAGGATCGGGCGGGCTCGCAGCCCTCAGCGCCAGTCGGGTACCCCTGAGACGGGCGGAAGGTGAGTTTCGATCTTCGCTCGTGTCTCCCGCATCACGGAGACGATGTGGACCTCGTGTTCCGGGGTCAGCCGGGCCACCGGAACCGAGCAACTGATGGCATCGGTGGCCGGTGTGTCGTACCTCAGGGCGAAGCCGAAGCCGACGATACCGGTCACCGTCTCTTCGCGGTCGATGGAGTAGCCGCGCTCGCGCACTTGGGCCAGGTCGGCGAGCAGTGCGGCACGGTGGGTGTGCGTGTTCTCCGTGAGGGCCGACAACGGTCCGTCCGCGCCCGGTAGTTCGTCCTCGGCGCGCTCGGCGAGCAGCGCCTTCCCGAGGGCTCCGGCGTGGGCCGGGACGCGGCGGCCGACTCGGCTGATGGTACGCAGGTACTCGTGGGACTCCCGGGTGGCGAGGTAGACGACGTCCGGGCCGTCGAGCCGTGCCATGTGGATCGTCTCGCCCAGCGCGTCCGACGCTTCAAGAACGTCCTCGTCGAAGGCGGGATCTCCGACTACATCAAGGACGCCACGCAGGGCTGGTCCATCTCGCCGATCGTCCTCGCCTGGCTCGTCGCCGTCATCCTCCGCATAGCGCTCGGCTCGGCGACGGTCGCCGTCGTCACGGCCTCCGGCGTGGTGCTGCCGCTCCTGGCGGGCGGCGGGGTCCACCCGGAGATGATGGTGCTTGCCGTCGCCTGCGGTTCCATTGCGTGCTCCTATGTCAACGATCCGGGATTCTGGCTGTTCAAGGAGTACTTCAACCTCTCCGTCATCGAGGCGATCAAGGTCCGTACCACCTATACGACGGTGCTCGCCGTCCTCGGCCTGGGCGGCGTCCTGATGGCCGAGTGGGCCCTCGACGTCCTGAACGTCTGAACTCGCAAGCGTCTGGACTCGCAAACCTCCCGAGCCCGCCATTCCCCCGAGCCCGCCATTCCCCCGAGCCCGGAAATCTTCGTTCCCCGCACCACCTCACCGCAGAGAGGCACCCGATGAGCATCGGACAACCCACCGTCACGGCGTTCTCCGTCTACCCGGTCGCCGGCCGGGACAGCATGGAGCTGAACCTTTCCGGCGCGCACGGCCCCTACTTCACCCGCAACGTCGTTGTCCTCACCGACTCCGAGGGGCGTACCGGGCTGGGGGAGGTGCCCGGCGGGGAGAAGATCACGCAGACGCTGCGTGACGCCGAGTCGCTGGTCGTCGGGGCGAAGGTGGGGGACTACAAGCGCGTTCTGCGCGAGATCGGTGACCGGTTCGCCGATCGCGACGCCGGTGGACGGGGCGTCCAGACCTTCGACCTGCGGACCACTGTCCACACGGTCACCGCCGTCGAGTCGGCCCTGCTCGACCTCCTGGGGCAGCACCTCGACGTGCCCGTCGCGGCGCTCCTGGGCGACGGCCAACAGCGGGATTCCGTGCGAGTGCTGGGTTATCTCTTCTACGTCGGCGACCCGGACCGGACCGACCTGGAGTACGTTCGCGAACCCGACTCCCCTGTGGAGTGGTACCGGGTCCGCCACGAGGAGGCCCTGACGCCGGAAGCGATCGTCTGTCAGGCCGAGGCGGTCTACGATCTCTACGGCTTCCGGGACTTCAAGCTCAAGGGGGGCGTCCTGGAGGGGGCCGAGGAGGTCATGGCCGCACGCGCGCTCAAGAACCGCTTCCCCGAGGCGCGGATCACCCTCGACCCGAACGGCGCGTGGTCCCTGCGCGAGGCGATCGAGCTGTGCCGGCCCCTCGTCGGCACGCTCGCCTACGCCGAGGACCCCTGCGGAGCCGAAGGCGGCTACTCCGGACGGGAGATCCTCGCCGAGTTCCGGCGCGCCACCGGCCTTCCCACAGCGACCAACATGATCGCCACGGACTGGCGTCAAATGGCCCACGCCCTGGCCCTTCAGTCGGTCTCCATTCCGCTGGCCGACCCGCACTTCTGGACCATGCAGGGCTCTGTCCGGGTAGCGCAGCTGTGCAACGCGATGGGCCTGACCTGGGGCTGCCACTCCAACAACCACTTCGACATCTCCCTGGCCATGGTGACCCACTGCGGCGCCGCGGCCCCGGGTGAGTACAACGCCCTGGACACACACTGGATCTGGCAGGAGGGAATGGAACGGATCACCACCGCCCCGCCACGCATCGTCGGCGGTGAGATCGCCGTCCCGGACGGCCCGGGGCTGGGCGTCCACCTCGACATGGACCGGCTGCTCGCGGCCCACGACCTCTACCGGGAGAAGGCGTTGGGGGCACGCGATGATGCCGTCCCCATGCAGTACCTCATCCGCGACTGGAAGTTCGACGGCAACCGTCCCTGTCTGATGCGGTAGGCGCCTGTCCGATGACCCGCCCTTCCATCGGGCATGCATGGTGAGCGCGCCCCCGAGGCCCATCGGCAGGAGGGGAACACGACTGTCTCGTTCGCCGCGCCACCGGCGCTCAGCTCCGCAGAGGCTTCTGCTACCGGGCCATTTCCGCGTGTGGTGCGGGGGCCGGGCGGTGATGGTCACGAGGCGGTGGTCGTGTCCCGAGACGCCGCCCGTCCTGCGGCATCGGTAGTCGATCAGGATCGACGTACCGGTGTGGTGTGCCCGGCGTCGCCGGTTGGCCGGGCCAGTGCTTCGGGACGAGTTCGGGTTCAGCGGTGCCGCTTGGCAGGCGTGGACGCCGGGGGCCGAGGAGGCGCGGTCGGGGTCGGCGGCATGCGGCTGTCGGCGGCCCGCACTCCCGCATCCGCCTACCGTTCCGAGCGGCTCGGCAGGATCGCCATAGCTGGCGCCGGCACTGCGGCGAGGACCAGCCAGGGCACGGCACGTATCAGGTCGAGGTCGAGCAGGGAGCCCGTGACTGAGCTGCCGATGAGGACGATCAGGCCGGAGACGCAGGACAGCGCGCCGGTGTAGAGGCCGACGCCCGCCGCCTCGGCCGCGGGATACGTACTCCACCGGCCGTCGTGACCGCGAGCCCCCGAGCAGGGACGGGACGGCTGTCGGGCCCGCTCGGCCCAGCGGGCGCGTTCGGCATACGGCTGGTTCGCGGCATCGTTGCGGGACATCAGGAGACGGGTTCCGCAACGACCGTCAGCCGGATGGCGATACCGAGGCCCCCGTGCCGAGGCGGCCGGAGTGGGCGGCTACCTGGTCCTGAACCGGTCCGGACGCACGAAGTCCAGGCCTTCGACGGTCTGCTTGCCGAGTGCCTCGTGTGCGGCGATGTGGCCGTAGCCGGTGGCCATCTTGAAGCCCTTTCCGGAGAATCCGGTGGCGCAGTAGATCCTGCTGTTCTCGTTCAGCCAGCCGACGAGGGGATGCCTGTCCTCGGTGAAAAGGTCGGGGAAGGCATCGGAGCGCGCGATGGTGGGGATCAGGCCGGGGAAGAACTCGGTGACGATCTCGGTGACCTTTTCGATTTCTTCCCGGGTGAGTTCCCTGGGCACGGCGTCCGGGTCGGGGGTTGCCCTCGCGCGTCCGGCCAGCGGTCCGTCGATTGATGCCTTGACCGTCACGCCGTCGACGGCGGGTGCGCCGTACATGGAGCGGTCCTCGTACCACCGGCTGAAGGCGGGGAAGTTCTCCGGCGAGAACTGTGTGCCGTCCTGGGCGATGAACCAGGTCAGGACGATCCGGTGGGTTTCCGTGACGGCCTTGAGGTGGTCGGGCATGAGCCTGCGGGACCAGCCGCCCGAGGCGACGATGACCTTCTCGAACGTCCAGGTTCTGTCGCCCGAGGTGACGACGACGCCGTGGTCGGTTTCGGCGATGCTGTCCACGGGTGTGTTCTGAAGAACGGTGGCGCCGTTGGCCTGGGCCGCCGCGACGGCAGCGCTGACGGCGCGGTCGGTGCGCAGAACGCCGCCGTGGGGGTCGTAGACGGCGCAGTCGTCCGGGCGGAGGTGGTGCTGGGGGTAGCGCCTGGCCAACTCCTCCCGGCTGAGGACGCGGTGCTCGGCTCCGGTGACGCGCGTTGCCGCGAGGAGGCTGTTGATGTAGCTGCCGTTCGCCGTCCCGATGGACAGGCCCCCGGTAGGCGTGAGGATGCCCCGCCGCCCGGATTCGGCTTCGAGCTCGGCCCAGAGGCCGCGGGACCGTTCGATGATGCGGTAGTACTCCGGCCTGCCGAGGTAGACCATGCGGAACAGGCGGGTGTCCCCGCCCACCGCACTGCGGCCGTGGGCAGGGGTGGCTGCCTCGAAGCCCACCACCGAGCCGGACAGCCGGGAGGCCTGCCACAGGGCCATGCTCCCGATGCTGCCCAGGCCGATGACTGCGAGTTGTGCGTCCATGAGAGCAGTTCCCTTTTCGTCTACTCGTGAAGTCCGGCGAGCCTGCTGCCGAATCGGGCCAGCAGTGAGGTCGTGCTGGAGCCCCTGCGCTCTTCCCACCGGTCGGCGATACCGAAGAGTCGGTACATGGCGTGAACACCCAGCCAGCGAAAGGGTTCCGGTTCCCATTTCCGCGCCCGGTAGCCGACCCAGGGAAGGGCGGTCCGTTCGGTTTCCTGCTCGAAGGCGAGCTCCACGAGAGTCCTGCCGCCGACATAGGACGCCGTGACACCGTGTCCTGCATAGCCGGTGGACGACCCGATACCCGATGCCGGATCCCAGTGCACGCCGCCGTTCCAGTCACGCGTGACGCCCAGGACTCCCGACCAGGCGTGCTCCACCTCGAAGGGGATGCCCGGGAAGAAGGTACTGAGCTTGTGCGAGATCAGGTCGATGGTGGACTGGGCGGTCGCACCGGCTCCCCCCGTGCCGGACCCGAAGCGGTACGGGACACCGCGGCCGCCCATGGCGATACGGCCGTCCGACGTCCGCTGGGCGTAGATGAACGTGTACGCGGAGTCGTTGAGACACTGGGGACCGTCCCAGCCGATCTGCTTCCACGCCTCCTCCGGCAGGGGCTTGGTCACGATCATCGAGGAATTGACCGGGATCAGGCTCCGGCGGCCCAGCAGCCGTCCCGAATAGCCTTCGGTGCAGATGAACGTCTTCGCCGCGGTGACACGCCCGTCGGCCAGGGTGAGGGTCTTGTCCGCGACGCTGTCCACGCGGCTGCCCTCGTAGATCCTGACCCCCATGGAGGTCAGGGTGTCGGCGAGGCCGTGGACGAGCTTCGCGGGGTGAATTCGCGCGCAGTGCTTGTAGAAGAGCCCGCCGTGGACGGTGGAGATGTTGATCTGTGACTGGAACTCGTCCCGGTCGAGCAGGTGGACTTCGTCGTCGGTCAGCCCGTACTTCAGTTCGGCATCACGTCTGGCCACCAGCCGGCCCAGCCCCGCCTGAGTATGGGCGGCGACGAGCGCGCCACCCTTGTGCTGGTCGGCCTCGATGCCCTCGGCCTCAAGGATGCCCAGGACCGCGTCGACGCCGGCGACGAACGCCTGCTGCAGTGCCCGGCTTGTCTCCAGCCCTCCGCCGGCGCGGGCGAAGGTGGCACGGCTTCCCGGCGGCATGGCCGAGAGCCAGCCGCCGTTGCGTCCTGATGCGCCGTAGCCCACCTGTTCGGCCTCGAAGACGGCGACCGAGAGGGACGGTTCGAGCTTCTTGGCGAAGTACGCCGCCCACAGGCCGGTGTAGCCGCCGCCGACTATGGCGACGTCGACGGAGTCCTGTCCGGTGAACCGGGGGAACGAGGGCTTCTTGTCGGCCAGTTGGGCCACCCAGAAGCCGAGCTCTCCGTTTCGGGGTGGTGCCGCAAGCGCGTTCATGGCGTGTCCTTCTTCTGTGTCTGGGAACCGTGTGGGCCGGTGCTGGAAGGCGGTGTGGTCGCCGTCGACGGGGCGGGGCTGCCCCGGTGATGTACGAGGACTCGGACGACGCGAGGAAGACGACGGCGGCGGCGATTTCCTCGGGGGAGTGGCGAGGTGCCTGAGCGGGTGCCGACGCCGGCGCCGAGGCCTCCCACGCCCGCGGATGGGGGCCTCGGGGCTCGGGACCTGCACTGGAAGGACGCCTTGATATGCGCGTTGTGACGCACGGCCCGGAGCCGAGGCTGTGCTCGGCGCCGGCGTCCTGCGCACGGCTGATGACTCCCGCATCACGTGACTCCCGCATCACGCCGACCGGCACCATCGGCGCTTCGGTACGCGCCGCTACACCGCGGTGCAGATCATCTGGATCTCAACCGGTGTGTTGAGCGGTAGCCCGGCGACTCCGATCGCGGTGCGGGCGTGCCGTCCGTTCTCCCCCAGGACCTCGATGAGCAGTTCACCGGCCGCGTTGGCGACCTGCGACTGCTCACCGAAGTCCGGTGTGCTGGCCACGAAGACCAGCATCTGCACGATCCGGACCCGGTCCAGATCGCCCACCGCCTGCACAGCGGCCGCAAGGCAGTTCAGCGCGGCATGGCGCGCGAGCTCCTTCGCGGTCTCCAGCTCCACGTCCCGGCCGACAACGCCCTGCCCCAACAACGCACATTCCCTGTAAGGGAGTTGGCCGGAGATGTGGATGCTGGAGTCCACCGCCCTGTGGTGCACGAAGTATGCGTTGCCGGGAAGGTCGGGCAGCTCCAGTCCGAGGTTCTGGAGCCTTTCCGAAGCCGAGTCGCCCCTGACGGTCTGAGGCAGGGGCAGACTCATGCCGCCACCGCCTTGCTGTGGACCATTTCCTCAGTTCTCCTGTTCTCGAGTTCTCCAGTTCTCCGCTCGGGCGTCAGGGGCGCGGCAGGCCGAAGAGAACCGGAAGGTCGGCGATGTCGGTGATCCGCTCGTAGCCGAGCCAGTGCTCGTCGTGCTCCCAGCCGCGGTCGACGTACACCTTGTTCTCGATGCCCATGATGGCCGCGGAGCGGTGGTCGTACATCGGGCTCGCGGAGACGTGGACGATCTCGTCGGGTGTCACGGCGAGCTTGTCGAGCATGTACTCGAAGGCGCGGAGCCGCGGCTTGTAGACGCCCATCTCCTCGGCGCTGATGATGACCTCGAAGGGGGCCTTGAGGTTCTCCGCGAGGCGCACGGCATGGGCGGTGTCGCTGTTGGTGATGATGGCCAGCGGGACTTCCTCGGCCAGGCGGTTCAGTGCCTCGGTGACGCCGGGGTACGGGCCCCAGGTGGGGATGCGCTCGTACACCGCCCGCGCCTCGTCCTCGCGGTACTCGATGCCGACGCTGCGCGAGGCGCGCTCCATCGAGCGCGCGACGACCTGGTGGAACGGCTGGTACGCGCCCGTGCACTCGTCGATCCGGTACGCCTTGCAGATCCGCAGGTACTCATCAGCGACCTCGGCCGGCAGCCGGTCGCCCAGGATCTCGCGCATCGTGTCGTTGATGCTGAACTTGATCAGCGTCCCGTTCATGTCGAACGTCGCGAACTTGGGCGTGATGTCGAATCCCACTGGTCCTCCTGTGTGCTTAAGTGGAGCAGCTTCACTTTGGTCGATTGTCGACCATTTGCTGGTCGATTGTCGACCAAATATCTCGCGGCTGTCAACAGCAGCAGTGGAATGCCCGGGGCGGGACGGCGCTGACCCCGCTCTGTGCGCATGAGGTGATCCGTCGGCGCAGCCCCTTCGACGACGTTGACGCAACCGGCGGCGGTATAGTCGACAAACGACCAAGTGGTCGGCAATCACTGAGGGAGGGCCACGGGGTGGAGCACAAGTTCGAGTGGCAGGAGCAGCGGACGACGACGCCGGAAGGCGTCTACCGCACACTGCGTGCCGCCATCCTTGATGGGACCGTGCCTCCTGGTGGCCAACTGCGCGAGGCGCACATCGCCGCGGATCTCGGGATCAGCCGGTCCCCGCTGCGCGAGGCGCTGACCAAGCTGGAGGAGGAAGGCCTCGTCGTAAAGTTTCCCTACCGCGGGGCGTTCGTCGTAGAGGTGAGCGCTCGGGAGGTCGCCGAGATCGACTCGGTCCGGCTGCGTGTCGAGCCGTACGCCGCCGAGCTCTCGGCCGAAGCCCTGCGCGGTCCTGAGCGGCCCCAGTTGCTGCAAACCGTCGAGGATCTCCGCCGGGCCATGGAGAAGGACGACATCCCGGCCAGCATTGACGCGCACCTCAGATTCCACAGGCTCTTCTACGATCTCTCGGGTCACGGCGTCCTGCAGAGTCTCTGGAACGGCTGGGAGACCAAGCTGCGCCTCCACCTCAGCGTCGACCACCGCACCTACAGCGACGACCCGCAGCAACTGGTCGTCGAGCACGAGAGGTTGGCCGCGGTCGCCCTGGACGGGGACATCGACACGTTCCGCCGGGAACTGGCTGCCCATTTCCCCGTGGGGCTGGGGGCCAGGGCGGAAGATCCGGGGGAGCGTACGTCCCGGCATGTCTGAGACCGTGCCGCCCGCGTGAAACGTCCAAGCCCGCTCGCCGCGGCGTCGACTGTGCTGTGTTCGGTGGCGGACTCGATCGTGTGTCGCGACCCGGTCATGCGCCGCTGCCACCGACGCCGTTCGGCGTGGGGCGGCCGCGTCCGGTCGCGGCCGGTGAGGCGCATGCGTAACCGTTGATCGGCATGCGTTCCGGCGGCGCCGTCCGTGCCGTGCCGACGTATCTGCGGGCGACTCTGCCTGGGTGCGGTGTCGCGGGGCTCGGGGGCGCGGACCGCGTTCGCTGTGCCGCTGAACGGCAAGCGCTGACCGGTGGTCAGGTCGGACGGGCCAGCGGGTCAAGGGGGGGCAAGCGGCGGTGCGCTGACCCGCATGGTGCGCTTGTCGCACCGCATCATCGCTGGCCGAACGTGCGCCGGCCGTCCGGGCCGCTCTTGGCCTTCGTCCCAGCACGGTGAAGGGACCGCCCTGAACCGCGACATCGCACCCTCGAACTGATTCCGCGGCCGCGTTCGAGGTTGAAGCTCGTGTTGACAGTGCTCGACGGGCAACCATATGGTCGACAAACGACAATGGCTGACGGTTTTAAGCCACCTTAAGGTGTTTTGTCGCCACCGTTGCTCGAGAGGAGCGCCGAGTACAGATGATCAAGTCGCATGAGACTTCGGCAGCGAACACCGACTCGGCTTCCGATCGGCTTCAGGCCACGGCGCTGGCCCTTCCCGAGCTGCGTGACAACCCGTACTACGTGCACCACCGGACCGTGGGCTCCAGCGTCTACATCTCGGGCCAGCTGCCCTACAAGGACGGTTGGCTGCTGGGGCAGGGCGTTGTCGGCCGGGACGTGGAGCTGGAGACCGCGAAGGAGCTCGCGCGCCATGCCGCGCTGAACTGCCTTGCGGCCGCTGTGCAGGCGGTGGGCGATCTGGACCGGGTCCGGATCGTGCAGATGCTGGTCTTCGTGGCCAGCACACCGGACTTCGGTGAGCAGTCGCAGGTCGCCAACGCGGCCGGTGAACTGCTCATCGAGGTCCTGGGGGAGAACGGACGGCACGCCCGCACCGCGATCGGAGTCGCCGGGCTGCCCCTCAACAGTCCGGTCGAGATCCAGATGATCTGCACCGCTGCGTAGGGCGGCCCCGACGGCGGTGTACCCGAGTGCGCGCTGTATGGCAGGCCCCGCGCGCTCGGCATCCAGGGGAGTCTGCATCCTCGCCCGTCGATCATTTCCCCTCGATCGTGCCAGGCAGAACCACAAGGAGGGCAGCGTGAATCAGCTGCAACGAGCACTCGACGCTCTGATCGAGCGGATCGACACCCCCGCGCCGATCGTGCTGGTCGACGTCATGCAGGGCAACATCGACCGCATGCAGGGCTTCGCCGACCAGCACAACATCAAGGTCAGGCCCCACGTGAAGACACACAAGTGCGTGGAGATCGGTCGGCGCCAGATCGAGGCCGGCGCGGTCGGGATCACCGCGGGCAACGTCGGTGAGGCCGAGGTCTTCGCCGCGGCCGGGTTCGACGACATCTTCCTCGCCTACCCGATCTGGGCCGCGGGAACGAAGCGAGCCCGGATCCGCCGGCTCGCCGAGTCCGCCCGGCTGCGGGTCGGCGTCGACAACGTCGCGGCGATCGAGGCCCTCGCCGACGCGATGGGAGACGAACCCGACCGGCTGCAGGTCGTGGTCGAGATCGACTGCGGCGCCCGTCGTTCCGGGGCGCCGCCCGAGCTCGCGGGCGACCTCGCGCTCGCCGCCCGCAAGCGCGGTCTGGTGCCGGTGGGCGTCTTCACTTATCCCGGTCACGGCTGCGCCGACCGGGACGCTCGCCGACGTGCCGCGCAGGACCAGGAGGCCGCGCTCACCACCGCGGTACGCAGCCTCGAAGGCGTCGGTGTCACCGCAGAGGTGGTCAGCGCGGGCTCCACGCCCACTGTCGAGTTCTCCACCAGCAGCAGCGTGATCACCGAGATCCGTCCCGGCGAGTACGTCTTCGGAGATCTGAACAACGCCCGGCTGGGCGCCTGCACGGAGGACCAGATCGCGCTGTTCGTCGCCGGGACCGTGGTCAGTGACTGGGTCCCCGGCCAGGTCATCGTCGACGTGGGCAACAAGGCCCTCAGTAAAGAAGGCAGCCCCGAGATCGGCTACGGCGGCATCGCCGGCACGAAGGCGCTCCTGTCCAAGGTCAACGAGTACCACGGGTTCCTTGCACTGCCGGACGGCGACTTCCGCCCCAGCGTCGGCACCGTCGTCCCCGTGGTGCCGAACCATGTATGCCCGGTCGTCCTCGGTTTCGAGGAACTGGTCGTCACCGACAGCACGGGCACGTCGCTGCAGCGGTGGCCGGTCGACGCCCGCGGTTTCCTCAACTGACCGGCACGGGACCAGACCCCCGTCCTCCCCAAGCCCCACCCCCGACCGACCTCCCCCTCAAGAGGAGTGCCCGACATGAGACTCAAGAACGTCACGGCCCTGGTGACAGGCGCCAGCAGTGGCATAGGGCAGGCGGTGAGTTCGCACTTCCGCCGCGAGGGCGGGCGGCTTCTGCTCACCGGCCGCAGGGAGCGGCTCCACAGCGCTGAGCCCGACGATCTGTACGTACCCGGAGACCTCAACGACGAGACGTTCGTCGAGCACCTGGCCGAGCAGGCCGCAGAGTCCTTCGGCACCGTTGACGTCGTAGTCCTCAACCACGGCCTGCAGGCCGACGGTCCGCTCACCGAGATGGCCTGCGACGACGCGAGGAACGTGCTCGAGAGCAACCTGCTCAGCGCGTTCCTGGTGATGAAGCACTTCGCCCCGCTGATGCCCGAGACCGGCGGCTCGTTCGTCTGCGTCAGCTCACGGCTGGGCATGGTCGGCATGTCCGGGCAGGTCCTGTATTCCGCTGCCAAGGGGGGCCTCATCATGCTCGCCAAGGGCGCCGCGATCGAATGGGCCCCGCGCAACATCCGGGTCAACGTCGTCGCTCCGGGCCTGACAGCAACCCCGATCATCGAAGCGGCGTTCCAGCGCAGGCCCGACCCCGAGGCCTACCGCCGCCAGCGCGAGAGCACGATCCCGCTCCAACGCCTCGCCACCCCCGAAGAGGTTGCTGACGCGGTGCTCTTCTTCGCCTCGCGGGAGTCGTCGTACGTGACCGGATCGGTCCTGACCGTGGACGGCGGGTACACCGCCGGCTGAACCCCCTGCCGGGTAGCACCATCGTGCCCGCCAGCCATGATGCCTCGTCGGCCTCCGCACATCAGGAACGGGCCGTACCCGTGAGCGTGTGTCAGAAGCGGCTGGGCAGCACCTCATCGACCGTGGCCGCGGCCACCGATTTCCCGAGTTCCAAAAGGAAAAACACGTCGTTCCCTGAAGACGTCGCCCGTGGGGAGTCGATCCATACGGGCGTCTGGGAAGCGACACCCGGCAAGATGCGCCCGATCAAGGGCGAGCACTTCGAGTTCTGCCACATCCTCGCCCGTATTGGCGAACTCATACCCGAAGGCGGCGAGCCGGTGATCTAGAAGGCCGACGGCAGCTTCGTCATGAAGCCGGGCTACGTCGGCGTCTGGAAGACCATCGAAACCGTGCGCAAGATCTACGTGACCGTGACGTGATGCGATACCCGGCACCGATTGACTTCCTGGGCCCACGCGAAGCCACCTGCCGAGCAACGTCGCCGCGGCCGATGGACCGCTCGGCCCGTCGCGCAGCCGCAGGCCAGGATCTGCTTCATCTCTCACCGGAGCCGATGCTCCGGCTCTGCTGATGACCACCCCCTCCGCCGGTCACCTGCTGTTCCGGCCCCCCTTCTTCCCATCGCCGCTCACCCGGTCACCCAGCCGACGTCGCTCCGGCGACAAGGCCGTCGGGAACTTCGATCCACGGCGAACACGCGCCCCGCGCGGCGATCGATGGGTAGGCGGAGGGCCCCAGGCAGGCGCCGTCGGTTGATCCGGTGTGGTGTTGAGGAACTCCTGGGTGTCGACGCCGACGTTCAGGCGAGGTCATGACGGCCTTCTCGGAGTTGCGCGATGACGTCGTCCAGGGGTACGGCCATGGCCCGCCCGACGTTGATCCAGTCGTCTTTGGCGTGGCCGAGGAGGTAGTCGCGCCGTTCTGGTACACGCTCCGCGCGCCAGTTCGTGATCAGCGCGCGCAGCGTGAGTCGTGCGAGCGCGGCAATCGGCAGCAGCGGAAGTTCCCAGTCCGCGATGGCGCGTGCCCGCTCGTAGCCGGCGACGAAGGCGCAGGCATCCAGCCAGGGGTGATCCGGTGCCCGGCCGAGCAGGTTCGCCAGGGAGACAGCGGGGTCGAAGATCACGGCACTGCGCATGGTGTCACCGAAGTCGATGACGCCGGTGACAAAGTCGTCGCTCTGCGGATCCACCACGACGTTGTAAGGGCTGTAGTCGCCGTGGATCACTTGCGTTTCGAGATCATTCAGCCTCGGGACGATGGCTCCGTCGAATAGCCGGAAGACCTCCTGAGCCAACTGACGGTGCTCGGTATTCGGCGTGTGTTCCAGGAGTCCGGTCAGCTGGTGGAAATGCCGAATGTCCCATACCAGCCCTCGTCGGTCCGCAGGGTGCTCAAATGCTTTGAGCGCCACGTCGACTCGTCCCAGCATCTCGCCCACCTTGGCGAGCTGTTCCGCGGTGGGATTCGTTCGCGCCAGGACCGGACCTTCGACGAAGTCGAACACCCGCAGGACTCGAGTCCTGCCGTCGTCCGTCTTGATGGGCACGCGGTCGTCTCCGCCCACGGTCAGCTTCACCCGCTGGACCGGCACTTCCGGAGCGGCACCTTGGAGGAAACGCATCACGGCGGTCTGTAGAGCGACAGCCATCTCTGCCTCGTCAGGAGGTGAAACCTTCACGAGGCAGTCGTCCGAGTCGGTCCTGAGCCTGAACGTGTCATCCTTCTCCGTCGCCAGTCGCTCGAGACGTCCGCCGATGTGGTAACGCCTCTCAAGGAGGGCGCTCACCAGCATGACGTCGATGGGCTCGTGAGACGATGCCAGGCCGCTCTCCTCGAAGAGCCGTTGAGCGATTCTCATCGCCGGTGAGTTGTTCATGATCAGTTCCTTGGCCAGCCTGCTACAGACGGTCCTTCGCGACCTCGGAGAAGGCCTCCAGGAATCGGGTCACATCGGCGGAGGTGAAGGCCAGCGGGGGGCGGATCTTCAGAACGTTCGCCGCCCTGCCCGTGCCGCTGATGAGGATCCGACGGTCGCGCATGTCGTTGATGACATCTTCGGTGCGTGAGCGGTCGGGCTCGAGCGTCTTCCGGTCCTTGACGAGTTCCACACCGACGTAGAGACCGCTGCCGCGCACCTCAGCTACGTAAGGGGAATTCTTCGTGATCTCCTGGAGCCCTGCACGCAGAGCAGTACCGTTCTGGAGGGCGCGCTGCTGCACGTTCTCGTTCTCGAAGACGTCCAGGACCGCGGCGCCGGCGGCCACAGGGATCGAGCTGCCGGCAAAGGTGTTGAAGTAGCGAACGTTCTGTCCGAACGCTTCGCAGACCTCGGGGCGGAAAACTACACCGGAGATCGGCAATCCGTTGCCCATCGGCTTACCCATGGTGACGATGTCCGGCAGCACAGCGTGGCGGGTGAAGCCCCACATCGAATCCCCGAGCCGGGCGAATCCCGACTGCACCTCGTCCGCGATGTAGACACCGCCGGACGCGTGCACCTCCTCCACCACGGCCTTCATATAACCGACCGGGTCCGTGAAGATCCCATCGCTGGAGTAGGCACAGTCGGTGATCAGCGCCGCGAGCCGGTATCCGTGGCGCTCCAGGTCGTCGATCGCGCCGCGCACCTGGTTGCGCATGTGCTCGGCGAGCGTGGACCCGGGCGCGACGAGGCGCGGGTCAGGAGGATCGATGAGCCGGACGTTCGGTCCCAGCGGTGATCCTGTGCCCAGGGTCGGCGAGAAGCTCGCCACCTCACGAGTGAGGCCGTGGTAGGCCCAGCGAGTCACGATGATTCCCTCACCACCCGTGTGGAACCTCGCCACCCGCACCGCGAGGTCGTTCGCCTCCGACCCGCTGCACGCGAGGCTCAGCTTCGACAGCTCCTCGGGGAAGGTTGCGAGAAGTCGCTCCGCGTAGTCGACCAGCGACTCCTGGACGTAGCGAGTGTTGGTGTTGACTGCCGTCATCTGGCGGGAGACGGCCTCGGCCACGTGCGGATGGGCGTGCCCGACGCACGGAACGTTGTTGTACGCGTCGAGGTAGTCGTTGCCGTCGCGGTCGATCAGGTGGGCTCCGCGACCGGAGACGAACTCGACCGGCTCCTTGTAGATGAGCGTATAGCCAGGACCGAGCACCTTGTTCCGGCGTCGGATCGTCTCCTGGAGGTGCTCGGGGAGTTCGCTCAGCCCGCCCGGGTCGAACCGGTTGGGGTAGTGGGCGAGGGCTCTACTCACCGTCGAAGTCATCGTGGGCACACCTTTCGGCCTGGTTCCGTCGGAGTTGCTCGCTGCTGTGGCTGAGACTCTATCCATTTTTAGTTCCAGTTCCAACCTGAAACAAAAACGGTTCCCAAACCGGACCCGGCTCGCTCGATGTATCGGGCTCGCTATGGTCATGAGGTGACCAGCAACCCCACATCGCGCGACTACAACAAGGCCTCGGTCCTTGATGTGGTCCTGACCCGGGCGCCCTTGACGCGGAATGAGCTCATCGAGCTCACGGGCTTGAGCAAGGCCACGGTGTCCCGAGCCGTAGAGGAGCTTCGGGCGGATGGCTTCGTCATCGACGGCGGAGTCGATGAGGTTGTCGGCCGTGGCCGACGGTCCACCTACCTGGACGTGCCCGCCACGACCGGGCACGTCGTCGGTATCGGCTTCGGAGCGCAGACCACCTGTGTCCTCGTGACCGATCTGAGGGGCCGCGAGGTCGACCACGTGATGGTTCCCACCGCGGACCACGACGAGGTCAGGACCGGCGCAGAATGGCTGGTCGGCTTGATTGCGAAGGCCAGTGAGTCCGCACAGGGGCCACTGCGCCAGGTCGTCGCCGCAGTGCCAGGCCGGGTCCGGAACGGCAAGGAGATTTTCGGCCCGGCGGAGTCGCTGAAGATCTTCGCCGGCTCTGATCTTCAGCGAGCCGTCGCAGGCCTGATCAATGCTCCCGTGCTCCTCGACAGCGACGCCAATGCGTCCTTGCTCGGGATCCTCACCGACGACGCCACTGTCAGGAACGCCGCGCTCTTCAGCCTCAGCACCAACCTGAACCTCGCCAGCTGCACAGATCGCGAGCTCGCCCGCGGGCGGACACCTGCCTTCGGGGACATCGGTGTGCTCTCCTCCGGGGTTGACGATGAGATCCTCGGTGAGGTGCTGAGCACAAGAGGTCTTCTGCGCTTTGCTCGTGGGCGTGGACTCGACCTGGAACGCATCGAAGACCTCTGGCTGGAACCGCACGAAGAGATGCCGCGCGCCGAGGTGCTGGAAGCGTTCACCATGGCAGTCGCAACCGCTGTCGGCGTCGTCGCCGTGATGCTGGACCCTGAATCGGTCTACTTCGTGGGTCGATTGCGCCCGCTCGTCGAAGAAGTGCTTCCCGAGGTGCGCAGACGACTGGACCAGAGCCTTCCGGCGGTGCCAGAGGTCAGGACGGTGACGCAGGTGATCGGCCTGTCGACGGCACAAGGAGCGGTGTACGCGTGCCTGGCCTTGGCTCAGGACCGGCTACGGAACGCTGTGCTCGGGGCGCGTCGACAGGGTCAACCCGCAGAGCGATCCGCGCCCGCCTTCTGACTCGGCCGCCAAGCGAATCCACGCTTCATGTCGAAGCGAGATTCCCTGCTGCGCTGGGGGCTCTTCGTGCCGACGACTCTGCCTGTGCGAGGTCGAAGTGCGCGGCCATCCACTGGACCTCTTGACTCCCCCCTGAGCCGCTGCCATTCTCTGTGCCAGATAATAGCACAACATGCCATATTGTGGCACGACCCATCCGGGAGCTGGGGTGGATCCCCGAACCCGGGCGAACACGAGCCCTGGGGCCCAAGGGGGCGCACCCTTCCAAGTCGCCACAAAAGCATCCGCATGCTCGGGGGGCCAGCTTGCGGCCCGCTGATGCGAAAGGAAGATCCTGTGTCAGCTGCGAGGAAGCGCGTCGCGGTGGTCGGCGTGGGAACGATGGGCAGCCAGGCCGCCTGGCGGCTGGCCACCCGGGGTGCCGAGGTCGTCGGCTATGACCGGTTCGCGCCCGGCCACGACCGCAGCGCCGCAGGCGGTGAGACCCGCGTCTTCCGCAGTGTGCAGACCCACGACGGCCGCTATGTGCCGCTCGTCCGGCACGCCGACGCCCTGTGGAAGCAGTTGCAGGCGGAGACCGGGCGGGAACTGCGCCGTCTGACGGGAGCCCTGGTCATGGGGCCGGCCGACGACCCCGAGATGCGTACCGTCATGGATGGCATCGCCGAGCACGGCCTCGACCACGAGGTGATCGACACCGAGGCGATGACGAAGCGTTTCCCGCAGTTCCGTGTCGACGGCGGCGACCTGGTGGTCCTCGACTCCCACGCGGGGTTCGTCCGCCCCGAGCTGACGGTTCAGACCGCGGCCCGGCGTGCCGAGGAGCTGGGCGCCCGGATCCGCCGCTACACCCCGGTACGGGAAGTCACTCCCGTCGTCGGGGGAGGCGTGGAGATCCGCACCGACACCGACGCCGAGCGCTTCGACGCCGCGGTCGTCACTCCGGGCCCCTGGGTGGGCGACCTGCTGCCCGGCCTGCCGTGGGAAGTGAGCGTCTACCGCACGATCAGCGCCTGGTTCCTGCCCCACGAGGACCACCCAGCAGACGCCGAGCGTCCCGCCTTCATCCGCTGCGGCGACACCCCCTTCTACGGCATCCCGTCCCCGGACGGCCTGGCCGTCAAGCTGGGCCTGCCGCAGCCGCACCACAAGTCTGTGGACGACCCCAACCGGCTGAGCGGGACCGTCGCACCCGAGGAACTGGAGACCTTCACCATGGCGGTGCGACGCCACCTGCCCGGCCTGAACCCCGACCCGGTGCGCCTCTCCGTCTTCATGGAGGGCTACACCGACAGCACGCGCCCGCTGGTCGGTCCCCTGCCGGGCTGCGACGACATCGTCCTGCTGGCCGGCTTCTCCGGCCAGGGCTTCAAGATCTCGCCCGCCATGGGCGACATCGCCGCGGACCTCGCCCTGGAGGGCCGTACCTCCCAGCCGATCGACTTCATCACCACACACGGCCGCACCGCGGCCTGAACTCAACTCGGCGTCGCCACAGCGTCTGTCGAGGTGAGCCGCCGTCAAGCCGGCCACCGCGACAGGCAAAGCGCTGTCCTGTGGGGACGCTGTCGCCGTCGAAGAGCAACCGTGGAGATTGAATGAGCTTGGGCAGGAACTCGGCCTGACCGTCATCTATGTGACACATGATCAGGAAGACGCCCTGGTTCATGTGTGACCGCATCGCGGTCATACGCGTAGGCCTGATCGAGCAGTTCGACACCCCCGGGTGAGCCGGCCCAGGCGGTTGTCGCGGTCGTGGCGCCTCATGGTCTGCCGGCACCCCCGCTTGCCGTGGAGGTCTGCCACCTCGACCGATCGCGAAGGAGATGGTCCGCTGTGGACGCCGTCGACGAGAAGATCATCGCCGAGCTGACCCGCAACGCCCGCATGCCGCACTCGGAGCTGGCCGGCAAGGTGCTGCTGTCCCGCAATGTGGTGCGCCAGCGCATCGAACGGTTGGAGCGGCAGGGCCACATCGCCGGGTACACCATCGTCCGCGCGGGCGAGGGCACCGGCGATGTCGTCTCGGCGCTGGTCCTCGTCTACCGCCAGGACCGCATGCGCGGCGGCGACGTCCTGGCCGCGCTCAAACGCATTCCGGAGGTCGTTGTCTGCGAGATCCTCAGCGGCGACTTCGACATCATGGTGCGCCTGGAGGCCGCCTCGCTTGAACGTGTACGGAGCATCTGGGAGGACATCGCCACGATGCCCGGCGTACGGGACACGGTCACGGCGCTCACGCTGTCCAGCGTCGTCAACCGCCCGCGAGGAGGGCGGAGTTCCACGGCACCGGGGTGGGCGGCGCCGTTGCCTCGTCCCTGTCCTGTGGTGGCAACTCACGCTCAGGACACTGTGGACCCGAACCGGGTGCGGCGCTCGGCGTGAGGGCATCGTCGTGCCAGGGGGCCGTATGTCTCCCGCGAAGCCGTTGCGGGCTCCAATGACAGGCAGTTCGCGAGTACGCCGCCGACGCTCGCTGATGGGCGGAAGCAGGCTCGCGAGTCAGCCGGAGTGGGGATTAGCCAGGTGACTCCATGGCCGAGCCTTCGGGTCGCGGATGGCGTCACCTCGTACCCGGCAATCTCATTGGTTAAAAATTCACCTATCGAGGTAGATCAAGTAAGGGTTGCCTTATATGCTGATCGAGCCCGGCCCATCTGAGCGCGCACGGGCTCGTACCACTCTCTCCCGCATGACAGGACTCCCATGCGTACGACCTCCCGCGGTCTCGTCTTGACGCTTGCCCTCACTCCGCTGCTGGCCGGCTGCTTCGTGTCCGGCGCAGCAGGATCCGGTTCGGACACGGGAGACGGGTCGGCCGGTCGGCTGAGGGTCGCGCTCGCCCGGCCGCCGGTGCAGGCGCTGTCCACATACAGCGACGACGCCACCTTGCTGGGCAAGCTCTCCGTGGTCGAAGGCCTCACCGCCCTGGACAAGAACGGCGCCGCAGCTCCCGCGCTGGCGAAGTCCTGGAAGCAGAACAGCCCCACCACCTGGACCTTCGAGCTGCGCAAGGCCACCTTCCAGGACGGCACGCCGGTCACCGCCGACGCGGTCGTGAGCGCCCTCGACCACGCGGACGCCGCAACGCCCAAGCCACGTGTCCTCAGCGACGTGACCCTCACCGCGAAGGTCGAGGACGCCAACACCGTCACCGTCACCACCAAGGCCGCGGACCCGGTGCTCCCGCTGCGACTGGCCAGCCCGGTGCTGGCCATCCTCTCCGAAAAGGCGTACGCCAAGGACGGCACCGCCAGCGCGATCGGCACCGGAACGGGCCCCTTCAAGGTCACGAAGCTCATCGGCAAGTCCAAGGCCACGCTCGACCGTTACGACGGCTACTGGGGCGGCAAGGCCAAGGCGTCCGGCATCGACGTGACGTGGATAGCCGACGGCACCGCCCGCGCCAACGCCCTGCGCGGCGGCGATGTCGACATCGCCGAGTGGATCCCCACCGCACAGGCGAAGCTGCTGGACGCGAACACCCGGCATGAGATGCCGTCCGTACGGACCGACAGCCTCATCCTCAACACCGGCAACGGCATCTTCACCGACCCCGCGCTGCGCGCGGCCGCCCGCGAGGCCGTCGACGGCTCCGCGTTCGTCGACTCGATCTTCGGCGGCTACGCCGACCCCGCTCAGGGCCTGTTCGGACCCGCTGTTTCCTGGGCGGCCGACAAGCGTGTCGAGGTCACCGGCCGCGCCAAGGCCGCGACACCGGCACAGGTCAGGTCCAAGACGAAGGGCAAGGTCCTGCGTCTGGCCGCCTTCACCAACCGGGCGGAACTGCCCGAGACCGCCACCGTGCTGCAGCAGCAGCTGGAGAAGGCCGGGTTCACCGTAAAGCAGGACGTCCGCGAGTACACACAGATGGAAGCCGACCTCCTCGCCGGCAAGTACGACGCCCTGGTCATGTCCCGAGTGGTGCTCCTCGACACCGGCGACGCGGTCGCCTACCTGGCGAGCGACTACACGAGCGACGGCGTGTACAACATCGCCCGTCTGAAGGACTCCAAGGTGGACCAAGCCATCAAGTCCGCCGCCGAGGAAGGCGACACGACGAAGCGCCGGCAGATGATCATGGCCGCCGAGGCGCAGATCCTGCGCGCCGACGCCGTCGTCCCGCTGGTCCACGAAAGGGTCGTCCAGGGCATCGCCGCCGACGTCGAGGGCGTGCTCCTCGACCCGCGCGAGCGCTCCCTGATCGACGTCGACACCCACCTGAAGTAGCGGCCGATGAGCGTCATGTCGGCCGATACCGAGGCCCGCCCGTCCCGGTGGCGCGCGGGCCTCGGCCGCCTCACCGCCGGGGCCGCGCTGCTGACGGCCGTGGCCCTGCTGCCCTGGCTGTCCGGCAACGACCCTGCACTGACCGTCCTGCGGGCCCGCTCCGCCGACCAGGATCCCACGCCCGCCCAGCTGGCCTCCGTTCGGGAGCAACTGGGTCTGGACGAGGGACCGTTCGCGCATCTCGTGCACTGGCTGGGCGGGCTGCCGCGGGGCGACGCGGGCACATCCTGGGTGTCAGGGGAGGCGGTTCTGCCCCAGGTGACGAGCGCCTTCGCGGTCTCCGTCACGCTGATGTTCGGAGCGCTCGTCGTCGCCATCGCCGTCTCCGCACTGGTCAGCGCCCGCACCCTGTATCTCGGCTCCCGGCGACGGCTGCACCGGGGGAGCGGCGCCATCGGGGTCGCCGTACTCGCGGCGCTGCCCAAGTTCCTGCTCGCCTCGCTCCTCGCCACCGTGTGCGGGGTGTGGCTGGGCTGGTTCCCGTCCAGTGGGTGGGAGGGACCATCGTCGATGGTGCTGCCCGCGCTCGCCCTCGGCGTCCCGTCCGGGGCGATGATCGGCGGCCTGCTCGACCAGTCGCTGCCCGCCGCCTTCAACGAACCGTGGGCCCGGACCTGGCACGCCTACGGCTTCCCACCCAACCACGTCGCCCGGCACGCGCTGCGGCGCACGCTGGCCGGTGTGCTCCCGCAACTCCTGCCGAACGTCGTGGCCCTGGTCGGCGGCGCGGTCGCCGTGGAGAAGATCTTCAACATTCCCGGACTCGGCCGCCTCGCCCTGGACGCCGCCATTGCCCAGGACCTTCCGCCCCTGCAGACCGCGACCCTGGCCCTCATCCTGCTCGGCGTCGTCGCCGGCCTCCTCATCCATGCCCTGCGCCGCGCGCTGCTCGGCCCGGCTCTGCGGGACGGGGCTCTGCCCGCCCTGCACGCACCGCGCCTCCCGCGAGGGCGCTCCACCCGCTGGGTCGCGGGAGTCTGTGCCGTCGCGCTCCTCATCCTGGTCGTCGCCGGACTGCTCCGCGACCCCCTGCACGTGGACACGGCGGCCCGACTGCTCCCGCCCTCGGCCGCGCACCCGCTGGGTACGGACTCCCTCGGCCGCGATCTGCTGGCACGGCTGGGCCACGGGGCGCTGCGCACGGTGGGCATGGCCCTCGTGGTGACCGCGCTGTGCGCGCTCACCGGGCTGCTGCTCGGCATGGCGGCACAGGTCGGCGCGGGGCTCACGGAAGTGGTGTCGACGATGCCGGCGGTCCTCGCCGGGATGCTGACCACGGCGGTGACAGGCCCGTCGGCCCCGGGTGCCGCCCTCGCGGTATGCCTGGTCGGCTGGACCCCGTACGCCGCCCAGGCCGCGGCCCTGCTGGAACAGGAACGGGCCAGCGGCCACATGCTCGCGTCCATCTCCTTCGGCGCCGGCCCGCGGTATCTGCTCCGCCACCACCTGCTGCCCGCCGTACTGCCCGGCGTCCTGCGCAACGCGCTCCTGCGCCTGCCCACAACGGTCCTCGTACTGGCCTCCCTCGGCTTCCTCGGTCTGGGTGAGCAGCCGCCCACCGCAGAGTGGGGTCGCCTCCTGTCCGAGAACCAGCAGTACGCGGAACTGGCGCCCTGGACCGTACTCGGCCCGGCCTGCGCACTCGTCCTGTTCTCCGTCCTCGCCCTCTCCGGCACGGACGCCGCGGCTATGCGCCGCCCGACGTCAGTCCGGGTTCGGACGTCCCGCCGGTCCCGTAGGAGAGGTGTGCAAGGGGAGGAGGACAAGGTCAGTGCCGGGCGAACCGAACCCCTGTCGGTTGTATGACGCCGCCGTATCGCGGCAGCTCGACGGCGGACCTGTTCCCCAGCGCCTCGGGGCCTGCGCGGGGGCGTGAGTTCGGCGGCTTAAAGGCCCTGTCGTCACATTCCCGTCGTCGCCCGAAGGGCGGCCCCGCGGCGTCGTGGGGGTACCTCCCGGTCCGGCACGCCGAGACCGGGGGAGCGTGCTCTCGGCGTGCCGGGCACTGCCCCGCGTACCGGACGTACTCGGGTCAGTGCCCGGTGCGTCGAGAGCGCGTGCATGGCGTCGCGGGGCAGGCGGGAAGGTGACGACAGGGCCTAGAAGCGTCCTGAAGATCTTGAAAATGCGCCCGGCTTGCCCTACTTGATGGCGATTGACATTTACCGGCAATCCAGGGTGAGTTGGGCGGCCAGAGCAAGATCTTCAGCGGTCTCCTAGCAGCAGCTACGGGTGAGCGGGGGCGCGTACGCGGCGTTCCCCGGCAGGCCGACCGATCAGGATCGTGGCTCGTTCACCCCAGCCCGTACGAGTCCAGCGGCCGGCACGCCCGTCAGCGGACCCGCAGGACGTCGAGGGCCGTGAGTGCCACGTGCAGTTCGGTGCGCTGTTCGCCGGACTCGAGGTCACAGTCGAGGATCCGCTCGATGGCGCGCAGACGTTGGTAGACGGTCTCGCGGGACAGACCACCGGTGCGGGCGGCCACCGTCTTGTTGCCTGCCGCGTCCAGGTAGTGGCGCAGGGTGGTCAGCAGGTCCGTGCCGTGGCGGGCATCGTGGTCGGCGAGCCGGCCGAGCCGGCGTTCGGCGTAGTCCTGGATCCGGGCGTCTTCGCGGAGGGCGAAGAGGAGGCGGCGCAGGCCGATGTCGGATCGTTCGTGGTAGGAGCGTTCCGGAGGGAGAGGCTGACCGGGCTCGGTGGCTTCGGCGACGCGGGTCGCCTCACGGAAGGAGCGGGCGACGGCGGGGAGGTCTGTCGCCTCGCTGCCCGTGCTCACCGTTGTCCCGGGAACCAGGTCGAGTGTGGTGCGGCTCAGGTGTTCGACGACGGGTCGCCATGGTTGCTCGAGACGCAGGGACAGGAGCATGCCGACGCGGGTCGGTCCGAGGAGGCCGACGAGGGCCTGTGTTCCCTTCTTCTTCAGCTCCTCGGAGAGGAGCTCCTCCGCCTTGACCGCGTCGTCCTCGCCTGGGACGTCGGCGAGTACCGCGATGAAGCGGGAGTCCGCCGTGGGCAGGCCCAGCGCGGCGATCCGGGTCTCGGCGTCGTCGGGAGAGCGGTGGCGTTGTTCGACGAGGTCGCGCAGCACGCTGCGGTGAGCGGCGCGTTCCCACGGCGTGGGATGGGTGAGACGGGCGATGGTGAGAGCCATCGCGGTTCTCTCCAGGACGGTGACGGCTTCCGGGCCGAACGGGCCGGAGGGCGAGTGAGGAGCCGGGCTGGGCGGAGGCGGGAGCATGGCCACCCTGCCCCAGCGTTCGCCCTGGTACTCCACAGGCGTCACGAGCCAGCCCTCGGGGCCGGAGACGGTGGTGTGGTCGGCGGGTGGTGTTGCTCGGGAGCGCTGTTCCCACGAGGTGAGCGCCGCCTCGGCCGTGTCACCGGAAGGCTCACAGACGAGGGCCTGATGGACCAGGTTCTCCAGTACAACGGTGCGGCCGCTCATCTCGGCGGCGGCGCGTACGACGTCCTCGGGCCCGGCACCGCGCAGGGTGAGGGCGGTGAACGCCTCGTGGACGCGCTGGGTCCGCCGCATCACCTCGGCCTGGTTGCCGAGGATGAACGCGTGGACGACCTGGGTGACCTCCAGGAAGTTGACGTCCTTGGCCAGGGTGACGAGGGGCAGGCCGCGGGCCTGGCAGGCGTGGACCAGGGCGTCGGGCGGGCGGTGGTAGCGGCGGACCAGTTCGATGACCAGGGCCGCCGCGCCGATGTCGGCGAGTTCGTCGACGTAACGACGTACGCCGGCCGGCTCCTCGGGCAGAGGCATGCCGGTGGTAAGGACGAGTTCGCCGCCCTTCAGGAAGGAGGCGGGGTCGGTCAGCTCGGTGATGTGGACCCAGCGGACGGGCCTGTCGAGCCGGGACAAGCCGGTGACCACCTGTGGCTGTCCGGCGGCCAGGACGGGAAGGGCCAGCACGTCGGCCACGGTGAGCGGGCGGCCGACGGTGTTCATCTCGCGGCCCGGCACGCAGGCCTCGGGGCCGTCGGCGCCCGGCCCTGGAGCCGTGGGGTGGTTCTCGTTCACGGTGCCTCCATGGGGGTCCCGGCTCTGGTGCAGCCACGGAGCTTGGGGACGTGCCCGGTCACTCTGACAAGCGTCGCTGACCTGCGCAAGAGCCCGGAGACGGCAGCTACGGGGCGCAGGGGCGGGGGGTGAGGGCCCGGCCCGCCTGACACAACGTCCGGATACCGCGTCCCGGCCGGACAGATCGCGCGTTGGCGCGGCCCCGGTCCGCCGAGATGCTCGTCAGACCGCAGCAGAACCCCAGTAGAACCGACGCAGAAACGCAGCAGACCGAAAACCGAGGCCGGGAGACGAACATGACCGCACTGTCGCCGCACCTTCGCCAGGCCACGCCCGTGGTGGCGGCCCGGGGCGAGGGCGTCCACCTCTTCGACCAGGACGGCCGCCGCTACCTCGACTTCACCGCCGGCATCGGCGTCACCAGCACCGGGCACTGTCACCCCAAGGTCGTCGCGGCAGCCCAGGAGCAGGTGGGCACGCTGATCCACGGCCAGTACACGACGGTCATGCACGAGCCGCTGCGCCGCCTCGTCGACAAGCTCGGCGAGGTGCTGCCGGCCGGCCTGGACAGCCTGTTCTTCACCAACTCCGGCAGCGAGGCGGTGGAGGCCGCGCTGCGGCTGGCCCGCCAGGCCACCGGCCGCCCCAACGTCATCGTCTGCCACGGCGGCTTCCACGGCCGCACCGTCGCAGCCGCCTCCATGACGACCTCCGGTACTCGTTTCCGCTCCGGATTCTCCCCGCTGATGAGCGGCGTCGTCGTCACCCCCTTCCCGTCCGCGTACCGGTACGGCTGGGACGAGGAGACCGCCACCCGCTTCGCCCTGAAGGAGCTCGACTACACGCTCCAGACGATCTCCTCGCCCGCCGACACGGCCGCGATCATCGTCGAACCGGTCCTCGGCGAGGGTGGCTACGTCCCCGCCAACCACGCCTTCATGGAAGGCCTGCGCGAGCGCGCGGACCGCCACGGCTTCCTCCTCATCCACGACGAGGTGCAGACCGGCGTCGGCCGCACCGGCCGCTTCTGGGGCCACGACCACTTCGGCGTCACGCCCGACATCCTCGTCACCGCCAAGGGCCTGGCCAGCGGCTTCCCGCTGTCGGGCATCGCCGCCTCCGAGGAGCTGATGACCAAGGCGTGGCCCGGCTCGCAGGGCGGCACGTACGGCGCCAACGCCGTCGCCTGCGCCGCGGCGTGCGCCACCCTCGACGTCGTACGCGACGAGAAGCTCGTCGAGAACGCGGAGGCCATGGGCAAGCGGCTGCGGCAGGGCCTTGAGGCCGTCGCCGACCGGACGCCGGGCATCGGAGACGTGCGCGGCCTCGGTTTGATGCTCGCCACCGAGTTCGTCAACGAGGACGGCAGCCCCGACCCCGAAACCGCCGCCCGAGTCCAGCGCGCCGCCGTCGACCAGGGCCTGCTCCTGTTGCTGTGCGGCGCCTGGAACCAGGTCGTCCGCATGATCCCGGCACTCGTCATCGACGAGACCGCGGTGGACGAGGGCCTCCAGGCGTGGACGACCGCGGTCGAGGCCGGCACATCGGGAGCGGCCGAGCGATGACGGACACCGCCACGGCCCTGAAGCCGCTGGTCGCGCGGCTTGCCGAGACCGCTCCCGGCCTGCGGGTGGAGACCGGCCCTGGCTCCACCGGTCCCTACGCCTACGACGCCTCCAACTACCGGGTCCCGCCGAGGGCCGTGGTGTTTCCCCGCTGCGCCGACGACGTCGTCGTGGTGCTGCGGGCCTGCCGTGAGACCGGCATCCCCGTCACCGCACGCGGCGGCGGCACCAGTATGGCGGGCAACGCCGTCGGACCCGGCGTCGTACTGGACTTCTCCCGGTACCTGAACCGGATCCTGGACATCGACCCCGAGGCGCGTACCGCGCGCGTCGAGGCCGGGGTGATCCTGGACGTGCTGCGGTCCGCGACCGCCCTGCACGGGCTCACCTTCGGCCCCGACCCCTCCTCGCACAGCCGCTGCACCATCGGCGGCATGATCGGCAACGACGCGTGCGGTAACCGGTCCGTGCGGCACGGGCGCACCAGCGGGCACATAGAGGCGCTGGAGATCGTGACGGCCGGCGGCGTGCGGGCCGTCGCCGACCGGACCGGACTGCGGGCCGCCGACCCGGAGGACAGGGACGCCGTCCAGAGTGTCGCAGGTCTGGAAGCGGATCTGCGCCGCCTGATCGACGCCAACCTTGCGTTGCTCCGCACCGAACTGGGCCGTATTCCGCGCCAGGTCTCCGGCTACCAGCTGCATCACCTGCTGCCCGAGCACGGCTTCGACATGGCCCGTGCGCTGGTGGGCACCGAGGGCTCCTGTGCGGTCGTCACCGCCGCGACGGTCCGCCTGGTGGCGACCGCACAGGCTTCCACCCTCCTCACCCTCGGATACGACGACGTGGTCGACGCCGCCGAGGATGTCCCGGAGATCCTGCGCTGGAATCCCACTGCCGTGGAGGGCATGGACGAGGCGATCGTCGCCACCATGAGGGCCCGGCGCGGCCCCGACTCCGTCACCGGTCTCCCTGACGGCCGTGCCTGGCTGTACGTCGAACTCGACGGCGACGACCAGGCGGCCGTCGACGCCCGCGCCGGCGAACTGCTGGACGTGCTCAAGGCACAGGGCCGGATGACCGGCGGGCGGGTCGTGCACAGCCCGGCCGAACAGCGCTCGCTGTGGCGGGTCCGCGAGGACGGAGCGGGGCTTGCCGCCCGACTCGTCGACGGCGGGGAGTCATGGCCCGGCTGGGAGGACGCGGCCGTCGCCCCCGAGGAGCTGGCCGCCTACCTGCGCGACTTCCGCAAGCTGCTGGCCGCGCACAGCCTGACCGGCGTGCTGTACGGGCACTTCGGCGCGGGCTGCGTCCACGTACGCATCGACTTCGACCTCGCCACGGACACAGGGCGGGCCGCCACCCGCCGGTTCCTGTCGGAGGCCGCGGCCCTGGTCGTCGCGCACGGCGGAACCCTGTCGGGCGAACACGGCGACGGACGGGCCCGGGGCGAACTGCTGGAGGTCATGTACAGCCACCGGATGATCCGGACCTTCGCCGCCTTCAAGGAGATCTTCGACCCCGAAGGCCTGCTCAACCCGGGCGTCATCGTGGCCCCGGCCCCCCTCGACGCCGATCTGGCGCTGCACACCCCCTCCGACGTGCTGCCCGTCGAGACCCTCTTCTCCTTCCCACACGACGAGGACGGTTTCGCGGGCGCGGTACGCCGCTGTGTCGGCGTCGGCCGCTGCCGCAGCGACGCGGGCGGCGTGATGTGCCCGAGCTACCGGGCCACCAGGGAGGAGAACGCCTCCACCCGCGGCCGGGCCCGCCTGCTCCAGGAGATGGTGCGGGGCGGCACCGTCCAGGACGGCTGGCGCTCCACGGAGGTGCGTGACGCCCTCGACCTGTGCCTGTCCTGCAAGGCCTGCTCCAGCGACTGTCCGGTCGGCGTCGACATGGCCACGTACAAGGCGGAGTTCCTGCACCAGCACTACAGGGGCAGAGTCAGACCCCGCTCCCACTACTCCCTCGGCTGGCTGCCCCTGACGTCCAAGCTCGTCGGGTACGCGGCCCGCCCGCTGAACGCGCTGCTGCGCGGACCCGTCGGGAAGCTGCTCGCGCGCCTCGGCGGGGTGACCACCAAGCGCCGGATCCCGGCCTTCGCCTCCCGCCGCGCGGTGCGCCGCTCCCTGCGGGCGTCGAGGACCGGCGAACCGGCGAAGACGCTGCTGTTCGTGGACAGCTTCACCCGCGCCTTCCGCCCCGAGGTGGCCGAGGCCACGAGCCGCGTACTCGCCGACGCGGGCATCCCCTGCACGGCCGAGGACGACCTGTGCTGCGGCCTGACCTGGGTGAGCACCGGACAGCTGTCCCTCGCACGCCGCGTCATGGCCCGTACCGTCGCCCGCCTGGACAACGGCGACGAACGGCCCATCGTCGTGGCCGAACCCAGTTGCGCCGCGGCACTCAAGCGTGACGTGCCCGAACTCCTCGGCACCGACGCCGCCCGGCGTGTCGCGGCCCGCGTCCACACCCTCACCGGAGCCCTCACCGACTTCGCCGAGCCCGGCTGGACGCCCCCGGAGCTACCGGACAACGTCGTGCTGCAGACCCACTGCCACGAGTACGCCACCTTCAAGGGCCGCCACCCCCGCGACCTGCTCGGCCGCCTCGGCGTGGCGAAGGTCGACGAGGCCGAGGGCTGCTGCGGACTCGCCGGCAACTTCGGCTTCGAGGAGCAGCACTACGACACCTCGATGGCCGTTGCCGACCTCGCCCTCAAGCCACGCCTCGACGACATCGGCCCGGGCACACCGGCCGTCGTCGTGGCCGACGGCTTCAGCTGCGCCACCCAGATCGACCACCTCGCCGGAGACCGGGGCATCCGCGCCCTGCACCTCGCGGAACTGCTCGACCCCGCCGCCGACCGACCCGGACAACCAGGAGAGAACTCATGACCGACACGCCCACGCAGTTGTTCATCGGTGGTGCCTGGGTGGACGCCTCGGACGGCGCCACCATGCCCGTCGACGACCCCGCCACCGGCGAGATCCTCTGCCACGTCGCCGACGCCGGTGCCAAGGACGCGAAGCTCGCCGAGGAAGCGGCCGTGCGGGCGCAGGAGGACTGGGCGCGTACGGCGCCCCGGGTGCGCAGCGAGATCCTGCGCCGCGCCTACGAGATCATCATCGAGCGCACCGACGAGCTCGCCCACCTGATGACGTCCGAGATGGGCAAGCCGCTGGCCGAGGCCAGAGGAGAGGTGGCGTACGCGGCGGAGTTCTTCCGCTGGTTCTCCGAGGAGGCCGTGCGTATCGACGGCGGCCTCGCCACCCTGCCGGACGGCCGCAACCGCATGCTGCTCTCCCGCCGCCCGGTCGGCCCCTGCCTGCTGATCACCCCGTGGAACTTCCCGCTGGCCATGGGCACCCGCAAGATCGGCCCGGCGGTCGCCGCCGGTTGCACGATGGTGCTCAAGCCGGCCCCGCAGACCCCTCTGTCCAGCCTTGCCCTCGCCGCGATCCTCAAGGAGGCCGGGCTGCCGGACGGCGTGCTGAACGTCGTCACCACCTCCCGTGCGGGGGAGGTGTGCGAACCGCTCCTGCGCGGCGGGCGGATTCGCAAGCTCTCCTTCACCGGTTCCACGGCCGTCGGACAGCTGCTCCTCGCCCAGAGCGCGGATGCGGTGGTCCGGACGTCGATGGAGCTGGGCGGCAACGCGCCGTTCGTGGTCTTCGAGGACGCCGACCTGGACAAGGCCGTGGACGGCGCGATGGTCGCCAAGATGCGCAACATGGGCGAGGCCTGCACGGCCGCCAACCGTTTCTTCGTGCATCGCTCGGTGGCGGAGGAGTTCGGGCGGCGGCTGGCCGAGCGGATGGGCGCGCTGGTCGTCGGTCCGGGCACCCGGGACGGCGTCGACGTCGGCCCGCTGATCGACAGGCGGGGACGTGCCAAGGTGGAGGAACTCGTCAGCGACGCGGTGGAGCGCGGGGCGCAGGTGCTCGTGGGCGGCCGTACCCCCGAAGGCCCCGGCTGCTTCTACCCACCGACCGTGCTGGCCGACGTCGATCCCGGCAGCCGCCTGATGGACACGGAGATCTTCGGCCCCGTCGCCGCGATCCTCACCTTCGACGACGAGGACGAGGTGATACGCCGGGCCAACGACACCCCCTGGGGCCTGGTCGGCTACGTCTTCACCGAGGGCCTCGACCGCGCCCTGCGGGTGAGCGAGCGGCTGGAGGTGGGCATGGTCGGGCTGAACACGGGCCTGGTGTCCAACCCGGCCGCGCCGTTCGGCGGCGTCAAGCAGTCCGGGCTGGGCCGCGAGGGCGGCCGGGTCGGGATCGACGAGTTCCTGGAGTACCAGTACCTCGCGGTGCCCGTGAGCTGACGGCGGTCATGCCCTGACCGCGCCGCAGCACGCACCGCGACGGGCCTCACCCGTGCCCGGTCTTCCACGCCGCCGGGCACGGGTGTGCGGCCATCAATCTCTCGACTCCTAGGAAAGAAAGAACATGTCGTTCCTGAAGACCATCGACACCAATCCCTCCTTCGCGCCGCACAAGTCCGGCCCGCTCCCGGAGCGTCTGGTGTCCGGAGACCCCGCGTTCATGACCTGGCCCCAGGACATCGCCCGCGGGGAGATGATCCATACAGGCGTCTGGGAAGCGACGCCCGGCGAGACGCGCTCGATCAAGGGCGAGGCCTTCGAGTTCTGCCACATCCTCGCCGGCGTCGTGGAACTCACGCCGGAAGGCGGCGAGCCGGTGGTCTACAAGGCGGGCGACAGCTTTGTCATGAAGCCGGGCTTCGTCGGTGTCTGGAAGACCGTTGAAACCGTGCGCAAGATCTACGTGATCGTGAAGTGACGCCGGTAGCGTCGTCAGGCCAGGTGCCGGGCGGTGATCTCCGCCGCCGTCTCGGCGACCAGCCGGCCCAGCTCGGGCAGCCGTCCGGGCTCGAAGCGGGAGTCGGGCAGGGAGACTGCCACGGCGGCCAGCGGAGTTCCCTCGCCGTCGAGCACGGGTGCCGCGATCGCGCAGACACCCTGCAGGTACTGGTTGTGGTTGACGGCGTAGCCGCGCTCTCTCACGCGGTGGAGCTCCGCCCGCAGTTGCTTCGGGTCGGTGATGGTCTCTTCGCCGTAACCCTCCAGTGTCCCCGCGGTGACCTCGTCTATCTCGGACTTCCTCAGATGGGCGAGGACGGCGTTTCCGGCGGCGGTGGCGTGCAGGGGCGAAGTGTCGCCGATGGCGTGGAAGGTGCGTACGGCGTGGTCGCAGTCGACGCGGTCGACGACGACCATGCCTTGCAGTGCGTCGGGCACCGACAGGTGGATGGTCTCGTTCACGGCGTCGCGGAGCCGGATCATGGGTTCGCGGGCGGCGGCGAACAGGCTGGAGCCCTGCAGTGCGGTCGGTCGTACGGCCAGGACTCGGGCGCCGATCTCCCAGCGGGTGGTGTCCTTGCGGTTCGCCCGCAGCCAGCCCGCCTCGTTGAGGGTGACCAGTGTGCGCTGCACGGTGGACTTCGGCAGCCCGAAGATCTTCGTCAGCTCCCCGACGGTCACGGGTTGGTGCCGGGCGACCGCCTCCAGTACCCGCAGTGACCTGGTGACGCTCTTCATTTCCATTCGATGCCCCCTCAGACCCGTGGATCCCTGATTCTCACTTCTCGACTCCAGCACGGAGTCACGGTCATGATCTGTGCCGTATTCCAGCATAGCGTGCCACGATATGGCACGTGGCTAGGGTTCGGTGGATCGGTGGACCGGCCTTGCGGTGTGCCGGGGTCCCCATTCCCCGCGGCGATGGGCAGCGGCAGGGCCCTGACCAGGCCTGCCGAGCCGCGTGGTGCGGCCGCTCTGCGTCCGGCCTTCCCCTGGCCGGGCGTAGAGCGGTGGCTGCCGTGACGCGTGACCGAGGGCCGGCCTCGCACATGCCAGTGTGCGAGGCCGGCCCTCGGGTCGACGGGGCTTGCGGTGCGGTCGTCGTCCGCCGTTCAGGCGCCCAGGCGGCGCTGTGAGATCTCCGCGGCGGTGTCCGCGACGAGGCGGCCCCACTTGGGTGCCTGTTCCTCGTCGTAGCGCGCCTCGGGCATGGAGATGGCCACGGCCGCCAGCGGGGTGCCGTCCTCGTCGAGCACGGCGGCGGCGACGGCGCAGACGCCCGGACGGAACTGGTTGCGGTTGACCGCGTAGCCGTCGGTGCGGATCCGGTCCAGCTCGGCACGCAACTCGTCGGGGTCACCGGGCGTCGTGTCGCTGAACCGCTCCAGCCCGGCCGTGACGAGGTCTTCCACGTCCCGCCTCGGAAGGCGTGCGAGTACGGCGCGCCCGACGGCTGTGGCGTGCAGAGGTGAGGTGTCGCCGATCGTGTGGAAGGTGCGTACCGGGTGGTCGCAGTCGACGCGGTCCACCACGACCATGCACTGGAGGGCGTCCGGCACCGACAGGTGGATGGTCTCGTTCACCGCGTCCCGAAGGCGAACCATGGGTTCACGGGCGGCGGCGAACAGGCTGGAGCCCTGCAGTGCGGCGGGCCGTACGGCCAGGACTCGGGCGCCGATCTCCCAGCGGGTGGTGTCCTTGCGGTTGGCGCGCAGCCAGCCGGCCTCCGCCAGTGTGACCAAGGTGCGCTGCACCGTGGACTTGGGTAGCCCGAAGAGCTTCGTCAACTCCCCTACGGTTACGGGCTGATGCTGGGCGACCGCCTCCAGGATCCGAAGCGACCTGGTGACGCTCTTCATTTCCATCCGGTTTCCCCCCGTTAATCCTCGAAATTTCTGATGGACACCCTCTTGACTCCTCACTGAGGCCGCTGTCATTCTCTGTGCCAGATTCTAGCACAGCATTCCACATAGTGGCACGGCCTTCGGGGGGATTCCCTCGGAAGTGGGCCGGACTGCGAGACGCGGCGGTTGCGAGCCGCAGGTCCACATGGGGACCTGGCTCCCGCCAAACCATCTCGAATCGAACAATCCTCACGTCGAAGGGCCAGCATGCGCCTCGGCGATACGAAAGGAAAGTCCTGTGTCAGCTGCCAGGAAGCGCGTCGCGGTGGTCGGCGTCGGAACGATGGGCAGCCAGGCCGCCTGGCGGCTGGCGGCCCGCGGCGCCGAGGTCGTCGGATACGACCGATACGCTCCCGGCCACGACCGCAGCGCGGCCGGCGGTGAGACCCGCATCTTCCGCAGCGCGCACTTCGAGGATTCCCGGTACGTCCCGCTCCTCAAGCACGCCGACGCCCTCTGGGAGCAGCTCCAGCAGGAGACCGGCCGCGAGCTGCGCCGCCTGACCGGATGCCTGCTCATGGGGCCGACCGACCACCAGCAGATGGCCACCGTCCTCGAGTCCATCGCCGACCACGACCTCGACCACGAGGTACTGGACGCCGACACGCTCGCCAAGCGCTTCCCGCAGTACCGCATCGAGGACGGCGACGCGGCCGTACTCGACCGCCGCGCCGGGTTCATCCGCCCGGAGCTGACGATCCAGACCGCCGCGCGCCGCGCCGAGCAGCTGGGCGCCGTGATCCACCGCTACAGCACGGTCCGCGAGATCGTCCCCGTCGCCGGCGGCGTGGAAGTCCGCACCGACTCCGGCAGCGAGCGCTTCGACACCGTCGTCGTCACCCCCGGTCCCTGGGTCAACGACCTCCTGCCCGACCTGCCCTGGGAGGTGGAGGTCCGCCGGCTCGTCAGTGCCTGGTACGTGCCCACCGCCCCCGACGCCTGGTTCGGCGAGGAGCGCCCGGCGTTCATCCGCACCGCCCCCACCCACTGCTACGGCCTGCCCTCCCCGGACGGCATCTCGGTCAAGCTCGGACTGTCCCGTGCGCTGCATCGGCTCGCCGACGACCCCAACCAGCTGGATCGCACCGTGCGCCCGGACGAGCTGGACATCTTCTCCGAGCTGATCGGGCGATACCTGCCCGACCTGCACCCGGACCCCACCCGCCTCTCCGTCTACATGGAGGGCTACACGGAGAGCAGCCGCCCCTTGGTCGGCCCCCTGCCCGGCGCCGAGAACGTCATCCTCCTCGCCGGCTTCTCCGGTCACGGTTTCAAACTCTCGCCCGCCTTCGGCGACATCGCCGCGGACCTCGCGCTGGACGGCGCCTCGCCCCAGCCCATCGACTTCCTGTCCACCGTCGGCCGTACGGAGGCATGACCATGAACGACACCACGCTCTCCGTCGGCACCCTGGTGGCCGAGCCGGGAACCAAGGCCCGCGGCACCGTCCGTGCCGACCTGGGCACTCTCACCGCGGACATTCCGCTGACCCTCGTCAACGGGACCCGCCCCGGCCCCCGGGTCGTCCTCACCGCGGGTGTGCACGGCGGCGAGTTCCCGCCCATCGACGCCGCCGTGCGACTCGCGGACGGCCTGGAACCCGACGCGGTGCACGGACAGGTGATCATCTGTCCGGTCGCCAACCCACCCGCCGTGTACCAGGGTCGGCTCAACATCTCCCCGGTCGACGGCGTCAACCTCAACCGCGTCTTCCCCGGCGACGCGGCCGGCGGCCCCACCGAGCGGCTGGCCGCCTGGCTCTTCACCCACCTCCTCGACGGCGCCGACGTCTACATCGACCTGCACTGCGGCGGCATCGACCAGGTCCTGCGGGACTTCGTCGGCTACCGCATCACCGGTGACCCGGACCTGGACAAGGCGACGGCCGAACTGGCAGGCTCCTTCGGCATCGAGGACGTCATCCTCGGGCTGACGCCCGAGGGAGGCAACAGCCACGCGGCCGCCGCCCGCCGGGGCATCTCGGCGGTCCTCGTCGAGGTGGGCCAGCTCGGCCAGCGGGATGAGGCCACCGCCCTCCGCCGCGTCGACGGCCTGCTGACAGCACTTCGCCACCTGGGCGTCCTCGACCAGGACGGTTCCGCTCCGGCACCGATCCGCGAGTGGGTCTGGTCCGCCGGCGTCACCGCCGAGGCCACCGGCCTGTGGTACCCGGAGTTCTCCTTCGACGCCGACATCATCGGTGAAGTCGCCGAAGGCGACCTCCTCGGCCGCATCATCGACCCGGTTGACGGCACGGAGCACACCGTCCACGCTCCGGCCGACGGACGGATCTTCTACGGCATGCACGGCCTCACCGTCGCCCCTGGCAAGGAACTCGCCGCCCTCGCGCTCCCATGGGACCCCGACACGGCAGAGCGGGCCGACACCCTCCGGGCCCCCGGCCTCGGTGCCGGATCCGATGAGGCGGATCCCCGCCCCTAGACCCCCCATTTCAGCCGCCCCCCTTCCCACGTCCCCAGCCGCCCTTTCTCACGGCCAGTACCTCCAGGAGGCACCAAATGAAAGACGCCCGAATAGACCGCAGACTGTTCCTGCGAGGAATAGGAGGGGTCACGGCGGGTGTCGCCGCCGCGACCACCCTCTCCGCCTGCGGTACCGGCACCAGCCGTGTGTCGTCCGGCGGGGGCAAGGGCGGCGGCAAGACGGTGGTCGTCCGTGACAGCGGCGGTTCGTATGGCGCGGCTCTGCAGAAGGCGATCTACACGCCGTTCACGCAGGAGACCGGTATCCAGGTGAAGGTGCTGAACCTGGACGACGCCCCGCTGCTGGCGCAGATCAAGCAGGGCCGGCCGCAGTGCGACCTGATCAACAACTCGATGATGTCGCACAACAAGTACGTCAAGCAGGAGGCGCTGGAGGCGCTGGACCTCGACCGGATCAAGAGCGTCAAGAGCGCGAAGATCCCCGAGGGCCAGGTCACCGACCATGCCATCGGGAACAGCTTCTACGGCGCCTGTATGGCGTACCGCACGGATGCTTTCGGGGGTAAGAAGCCCGAGTCGTGGGCGGACTTCTGGGACACCAAGGCGTTCCAGGGTGGCCGTTCGATGTGCAACCCGGACGGTGACCTGCCGGAGTTGGAGTTCGCGCTGCTGGCCGACGGTGTTCCCATGGACAAGCTGTACCCGCTGGATGTGGACCGTGCTTTCAAGGTGCTGACGCGGCTGCGGGGTGACATCAAGAAGTTCTGGGACAGCGGCCCGCTCCCCGGTGTGCTGCTCAGCCGCCAGGAAGTGACGATGTCCACCGTGTGGGACGGCCGGATCGCCGATCTGGAGAAGCAGGGTGTCCCGGTCACCAGGCAGCTCAACGGGATGCGCCGCCAGTTCCAGGGCTACGCCATCGCCAAGGACGCGGCCAACGTGGACAACGCCTACAAGCTCATGGACTTCTCGCTGCGGGCGGAGAGCCAGGCCGCTCTGGCCAAGGCGTTCCCGTCGAACCCGTCCTCGCCGGTGGCTTACGCCAAGCTCACCGAGGAGGAGCGCAACGCGCTCGCGGGTGCGCCGCAGTACTACGACAAGGGTTTCGACGCGGACATCGACTGGTGGCTGAAGAACGAATCGGCCGTCACCAAGCGCTGGTTGGAGTGGGCTCGTGGCTGAGTTCGGTATCGCCGTACCGTCGGTGAAGGTGGCCGGCAACAAGCCGGCCACCGCGACCGGCAAATCGCTGTCGGTGGTGGCCCTGCGCAAGACCTACGGCGACGTCGTCGCCGTCGACGAGGCGTCCATGGAGATCGCGGCGGGGGAGTTCGTCACCTTCCTGGGCTCTTCGGGGTCGGGCAAGACCACGACGCTGATGATGATCGCTGGGTTCTGTGAGCCCGACTCCGGCACCATCACCGTCGGGGACCGTGATGTGACGCGGCTGGCTCCGCAGAAGCGGGGTTTGGGCTTCGTCTTCCAGCAGTACCTGCTCTTCCCGCACATGACCGTGCAGGAGAACGTCGCGTTCCCGCTGACGCTGCGTGGTGTGTCGAAGGCCGAGATCCGCCGGCGGGTTGGGGAGACGCTGGAGATCGCGGGCCTGTCCGGGTTCGGTGGGCGCAAGCCGCGTGAGCTGTCGGGTGGTCAGCAGCAGCGTGTGGCGTTGTGCCGGGCGCTGGTCTATCGCCCGCCGGTGATTCTCATGGACGAGCCGCTGGGTGCTCTGGACAAGAAGCTGCGCGATCAGCTCCAGGTGGAGATCAAGTCCATCCAGCAGGAACTGGGTCTGACGGTCATCTATGTGACGCATGATCAGGAAGAGGCACTGGTGATGTCGGACCGTATCGCGGTGATGCGCAACGGTCTGATCGAGCAGTTCGACACCCCCCGGGAGCTGTTCGAACGGCCGAGGACCCCCTTCGTCGCCGACTTCCTCGGCGCGGCCAACTTCCTGCCCGGACGCATCGAGCAGCACACCGACGAGCACACCCTGGTCCGCCTGGATGCCGGCGGCACTTTGCTGAAGGCGCGTCGCCACCAGCTGCCCTCCGGTACCGCGGTGAAGGTTGCGGTGCAGCCGGGCCGGCTGCGGGCCTGTGCCAGTGATGACGGGTTCTGTACGGGCACGGTCGAGATGGCCACTTACGTGGGCACTCTGGTCCGCGCCGGTGTGCGGGTCGACGGCGGTGACGGGCCGCTGCTGCGCCTGGAGGTCCCGGCCGGCCGGGGTCCGGTCGCCGGCGAGCGGGTCGGTATCAGCGCCGACCCTGAGGACGTCAACCTCTTCGCCGACGAAAAGGCGGGGTGAGTCATGGCCGCCACCCTCACCGCGGGGGCTCCCGCCCGTCCGCGCAAGCTGCTGGCTTCGCGCCGGACGCGGGTCGGGATCTTCTACGCGCTGCCGGTCGTCGTCTATCTGCTGCTGCTGTTCGTCTACCCGATCTTCTCCACGCTGCTGCTCAGCCTGAAGGACGCCGACGGATCGTTCACCCTGCACTGGTACGCCGACGCACTGACCGGCGTGAACCTGTCGGTGCTGTTCACGACGCTGCGGATCTCCGCCGAGACAGCGGTGCTGAGTCTGGTGTTCGGGTTCGTCCTGGCCCAGGCCATCACCCGGCTCAAGCCCATCTGGGCGGGTCTGGCCATGCTGGTCGTGGTCGTCCCGCACTTCGTCAGCGCGCTGGTGCGTACCTATGGCTGGATCATCATGCTGGGCGACAAGGGCCTGGTGAACGAGTCCCTGGCCGCGATGGCGGTCCCCGGGACGCCGTTCCAGCTGCTCTACAACGAGCTCGGTGTGGTCATCGGTACGACGTCGATGATGCTGCCGTACACGGTGCTGCTGCTGTACGGGGTGATGCGCGGGGTGGACCGCCGGCTGCTGGCGGCCGCGTCCAGCATGGGCGCGGGCAAGGTGACCATCTTCCGGCGGATCTATCTGCCGCTGGTCGCCCCGGGCCTGGCCAGTGCCGGACTGCTCAGCTTCATCCTGTCGCTGGGCTACTACATCACCCCGGCCCTGATGGGCGGCCCCAACCAGACGATGATCGCCACCCTCATCAACCAGCAGGTGACCAAGGAGAACCAGTGGAACGGGGCCGCCGCGCAGGGCGTGATCCTGCTGGTCCTCACCCTGGCCGGACTGCTGCTGGTCAAGGCCGTGACCTCGCTCGGCGCCAGCCGTAAGAAGAGGAGCGCCACATGATGGAACTGCGCAAGTCCCTCACCGGCCGCATCGCCCTCACCGCCGTGGCCACCGTCATCCTCCTCTTCCTCGCGCTGCCGATCGCCGTCATCCTCGTCACCTCCTTCAGCAACAACGCCTTCGCCGCCTTCCCGCCCGAGGCGTGGACGCTGAACTGGTACAAGGCCCTGTTCGCCGACGGCAGCAAGTGGCCCGCCGCGCTCTCCCTGTCCGCCTTGATCGCCGCCCTGAGCACCGTCTTCTCCCTCATCATCGGCGTCACCGCGGCGACCGCCCTCGTCCGCAGCGAACTCCCGCTGCGCTCCGCGGTCTTCGCCCTGGTCCTCGGCCCGCTGGTGATCCCGCAGATCGTCACCGCACTCGGCCTGTTCCTGCTCTTCGAGCCGGCCGCGATGCTGGGCAGCCCCATCGCCATCGCCCTCGGCCACACCGTCCTCGCCTCACCCATCGCGGTGCTGATCCTGATCGCGACCCTGCGCGGCATCGACGAACGCCTCGAAGACGCCGCCGCCAGCATGGGCGCCGGCCGGCTCACCATCGCCCGGAAGATCACCTTCCCTCTCGCGGCACCGGGCATGATCGCGGCGGCGATCTTCTCCTTCATCACCAGCTTCGACGAGTTCTACATCTCCCAGTTCCTCTCCTCCGTCGACACCGTCACCCTCCCCGTCCAGGTCTACAACTCGCTCACCTTCGAGATCGACCCCAGCGTCACCGCGGTCAGCGCGATCCTCATCGCCTTCGCGATCCTCGCGCTCGGCCTGGTCGCCCTGGTGCGCTGGCTCGGCTCCGGACGGCAGGAATCCCTGCTCTCGGTCGAGAACACCGTCGGCGTCGCCAACCCGGGAGGCGAAGCCGTATGACCACCGCCGCCGCTCAGCTGACCGCGGCCACCGCTCAGCGGCACCTGCTGCTGCACATGACCGCCAACGGATCGCTCGGCGACGAGGGCGAAGACCTCCTCGTCGTCCAGCGAGGGGAGGGCCCGTACGTCGAGGACGCGGACGGCAGGCGCTACATCGACGGCCTGTCGGGGCTGTACTGCTGCCAACTCGGCTACTCCTACGGCCCCGAGTTCGCCGAGGCCGCCGAACGGCAACTGCGCGAGCTGTGCTACAGCCCGCTGTGGACCGGGTCCGCGCACCCCTCGGCCATCGAGCTCGCCGAACGGCTGTCCCGGATCGCCCCCGTCGACATCGAGCACACCTTCTTCTCGAGCGGCGGCGCCGAAGCCGTCGAGACCGCCTGGAAGATCGCCCGCCGCTACCACGCCCTGCGCGGGGAGCCGGGACGGGTCAAGGCTATCGCCCGGCGCGGCGCCTACCACGGACTGACCATCGGCACGCTGTCGTTCAACGACGACCCCGGGCTGACGGAGCCGTACGGCCAGCCGGCGATCGACACCAGGTTCGTGTCGAACACCAACCGCATGGGCCTTGCAGCGGAGTTCGCGGACGACGAGGTGTACACGGCCTGGCTGCTCGCGGAGTTGGAGGCCGCGATCCTGACCGAGGGCCCCGAGACCGTCGCGATGCTGATCGCCGAGCCGGTGCAGAACCGGGGCGGCTGCATCACCCCGCCCCAGGGCTACTGGCAGGGCTTGCGGGCGCTCGCCGACCGGTACGGCTTCCTGCTCGTCGCCGACGAGGTCATCACAGCCTTCGGCCGGATCGGCGAGTGGTTCGGCGGTGACCGCTACGGCGCCCGCCCGGACATGGTCACTGTCGCCAAAGGCATCACGGCCGGATACGCCCCCCTGGGCGCGACCCTGGTCGGTACCAAGGTCACCGAGGTCATCAACCGCCCCGGCGCGGTCCTCAACCACGGCTACACCTTCGCCGGGCACCCGCTGAGCACGGCCATCGCCCTGCGCAACCTGGAGATCATGGAGCGGGACCGCATCCTGGACAACGTCCGCGGTCTCCAGGGCAACCTGGCGAGGCGCATTGCGGCGCTCAAGGACCTGCCGATCGTCGGCGACGTCCGCGGCACCGGGTTCTTCTACTCCTGCGAACTCGTCGGCGACCTCGACGACGGCGCTTTCAGCGCCAAGGCCCGAACCGAACTCATCGGCGACCTGATCCCTCGTCGGCTGCGCGAGGCCGGCCTGCTGGCCCGCGTCTACAACCGCTCCGCGCCGCTGGTCCAGATCGCGCCCCCGCTGATCAGCGACCGCGCCGTCCTCGACCGTATCGCCGCGATCATCGCGGGCGTCCTCGCCGAGGCATCGGCCCGCATCTGATCCACCTCTTGGAAAGGATCCACATGTACTCCATCGGTCCGCTGACCGTCGCCCCCGGCGAGCGCGCCCAGGGCCTGATCCCGGTCGGCACCAGCAGCTACGGCGTGGAGCTCGGCATCCCGCTGATCGTCGTCAACGGCGTCCAGGACGGCCCGGTCCTGTGTGTGGACGCGGGCGTGCACGGCGACGAGTACGACGGTCAGGAGGCCATCCGCCGCGTGCTCGCCGAGGTCGACCCGGCCACCCTGCGCGGCACCGTCGTCGGCATCCCCTGCCTCAACACCCCGGCTTTCGAGGCGGCGGCCCGTGCCAGCGGCATCGACCACCTCAACCTCAACCGCATCTTCCCGGGCGACGCGGAGGGCTCCTACTCCCAGCGTCTGGCCGCCACCTTCGTCGAGAAGGTCGTCCCCGCCGTCGACGCCGTGGTCGACCTGCACACCGGTGGCGCCTACGGCGAGATCGCCCCGCTGGTCATCCTCCAGGGCGGCTACGAGGACCTGGCGACGGACCTGGCCCTCGCCGCAGGGCACGAGCTGGTCTGGAAGGGCGGCAAGTGGGGCGGCACGGTCCGCCACCCCGTCCTCGAAGCAGGCAAGCCCGCCATCACCATCGAGTGCGGCGGCGCCACCTACCGCGAGACCAACGTCGAGCACCACATGCACTCGATCCGCAACATCCTGCGCAGCCTCGGCATGATCGACGGCGAGGCGGAGCTGCGGGACACCTACACGACGGTCTCCGGCACCTTCGCCCGCTCCGCCGCCGGCGGCTTCTTCGTCGCCCGCGCCGAGCCGGGAGAGACCTGCAAGGAAGGCGACCTGATCGCCACCATCACCGACCACTACGGCAACACGCTGGAAGAGGTCATTGCCCCACAGGAGGGCATCGTGCTCTGGGTCCGCCGGATCCGCACGGTCCGCCCGGGCGACGAGGTCGTCATCTTCGGCGAGGTGCTGGGAGAGATCCAGCCATGAGCGACCAACTGCAACCGACCGAACTGCAACTGACCGAGCTGCTGATCGACGGCAAGCACGTCCCGGCCGCCGACGGACGCTTCTTCACGGTCCTCGACCCGTCGAACGACACGGCCATCGCCCAGGTGGCGCTGGCCGGCAAGGCGGACGTGGACCAGGCGGTGGCCGCCGCCCGCGCGGCCTTCACCGCTCCCGAGTGGTCCGGGATGCGTGCCGCCGACCGGGGCCGGATCCTGTTCCGCATCGCGGAGGCCATCCGCTACCAGAGCGAACGGCTCGCCCGCCTGGAGAGCCAGGACGTCGGCAAGCCGCTGCGCCAGGCGAAGGCCGATGTCGAAGCGGCCGCCCGCTACTTCGAGTTCTACGCGGGCGTCGCCGACAAGCTCGGCGGCTCGACGGTCCCGCTCGGCCCCGGCCTGCTCGACTACACCGTCCGCGAGCCGATCGGCGTATCCGGCCACATCATCCCGTTCAACTACCCGCTGCAGAACACGGCGAGGGGCTCCGCCCCGGCGCTGGCCGCCGGCTGCACGGTGGTGCTCAAGCCGTCCCCCGAGGCGCCGCTCACCCCGCTGGAGATCGGCAGGATCGCCCTTGAGTGCGGCCTTCCGCCGGGCGTGCTCAACGTGGTCCCCGGCGACGGCGAGACCGGCGCGGCCCTCGCCGGCCACCCGGACATCGACCAGGTCACCTTCACCGGGTCCGTGCCCACCGGCATCAAGGTCGCCCAGGCCGCCGCCGCCAACGTGGTGCCCTCCGTCACCGAACTGGGCGGCAAGTCGCCGGTCGTCGTCTTCGCCGACGCCGACTTCGACCTGGCGCTCGGCGCGGTAGCCGCCTCCGCGTTCGGCAACGCCGGGCAGACCTGCTCGGCCGGCACCCGGCTGCTCCTCCAGCGCGGCGCCGAGGAGTTCCTGGACAAGCTCGTCGCGCACGTCGCGTCCCTGCGCCTCGGGCCGGGGCTCACCGACCCGGACGTCGGCCCGCTGGTCGCCGCACGGCAAAGGGACCAGGTCCTTGGCTACCTGGAGTTGGCGCGGGAGGAGGGCGCCGTGGCGCGAGTCGGCGGAGGTGCCCCCGCCGACCCCGAACTGGCCGACGGCTACTACGTTCAGCCGACCGTGCTCACCGGACTGGACAACCAGGCCCGTTGTGCCCGCGAGGAGATCTTCGGCCCCGTTGTCACGGTCATCGAGTTCGACGACGTGGACGAGGCGCTGGAGATCGCCAACGACAGCCCGTACGGCCTGGCCTCGTACGTGTGGACCCGCGACATCGACAAGGCGATGCGGCTGGCCGAGGGCATCCGTGCAGGCCAGGTCTATGTCAACGCCACCGGCGTCGGCACCGGCGTGGAGCTGCCCTTCGGCGGCTACAAGCACAGCGGCTGGGGCCGGGAGAAGGGTCTCGAAGGCCTGGCCAGCTACCTGCAGACCAAGAACGTCTGCATCGGGTTCGGGAACCGGTCATGAGATACCGGACGCTCGGCGAGCGCGGCCCGATCGTCTCCGCGGTCGGCGTCGGCGGCAACAACTTCGGCGCCCGCCTCGACGAGGAGGGCACCAAGGCCGTCGTCCACGCCGCGCTCGACGCGGGGATCACTCTGTTCGACACCGCCGACATGTACGGCGGGGCCGGCGAACGGGGCGGCTCCCGCGGCGACGGCGAACGGCTCCTCGGTGCAGCGCTCAAGGGCAGCCGTGACCACGTGGTGCTGGCCACCAAGTTCGGCATGGAGATGAGCCGGGACGCCGACCTGTACGGTCCGCGTGGGTCCCGCGCCTACATCAGGTACGCGGTGGAGGCGTCACTGCGCCGGCTCGGCACCGACCGGATCGACCTGTACCAGTACCACGAGCCGGACGGCGTCACGCCGCTGGAGGAGACGCAAGCCGCGCTCCAGGAGCTGGTCCACGAGGGCAAGATCCGGTACATCGGCTGCTCCAACCTCCCCGCCGAGTACGTCACGGACGTTTTCGTGTCCACTCAGAACCGCTACCACCTGCTCGACCGCGGCGTGGAGCAGGACCTGATCCCGGCCTGCCTGCGCCACGGCGTAGGTCTGCTGCCGTACTACCCGCTGGCCAACGGCCTGCTCAGCGGCAAGTACCGGCGCGGTGAGGAGCCCCCGCCGGGCAGCCGGCTGTCCTGGCGGCAGGGCTGGCTCACCGACGCGGCCCTCGGCAAGGTCGAGGCGCTCACCGAGTACGGCGCCGATCGCGGCCTGACCCTCCTCCAGGTCGCGATCGGCGCACTGGCGGCCCTCCCTGCCGTCGGCTCCGTCATCTGCGGCGCCATGACCCCCGAACAGGTCACCGCCAACGCGGCGGCGGCCGACTGGATACCGAGCCCGGCCGACCTGGCCGTACTCGACGCGATCGTCGCCCCTGGCGAACGCGTCGTCTGAAGTCCCCACCCCCTGTTGAGAGAACCGCGAGAGCAAGGCTGGACACCATGCGAGAGATCGTCACCTTCGACGCCTACGCCACCCTGATCAACTTCGAGCTCGGTCCCACCACCCTGAAGGTTCTGGAGGACCGGCTCGACCTGGACAACCTGGATGTCGACGAGTTCCTCGACGACTTCCGCGTCATGCGCTTCCAGGCCGTCCTGGAGGCCTACCGCCCCTACCACGAGGTCCTGCACTCCAGCCTGCGCAACGCCATGCGCCTGCACGGCCTGGAGTACCGCGAGACCGACGGCGAGGCCCTCGTGGACGCCGTCCCCACCTTCGGCCCCTGGCCGGAAGTCCCGGAGGCCCTGCGGAAGCTGAAGACCAAGTACGAGATCGCCATCATCTCCAACTCCGACGACAACCTGATCGCGCGGAACGTGGAGAACATCGGAGTCGAGTTCGACTACGTCATCACCGCTCAGCAGGCCGGCGCCTACAAGCCGGACCGTCAGACCTTCAAGCACGCCTTCCGGACCATGGGTGTCGAGTCGTCGCAGGTCATTCACGTCGCCCAGGGTTGGGAGTACGACCACATCCCGACCCGCGACCTCGGCCTGAAGCGCCGCGTGTGGATCAACCGCTACGGCCGCAAGGGCAGCGCCGACTACCAGCCCTACGACGAGCTGCCCGACCTGTCGGGCCTGCCGAAGCTGCTCGGCTGCTGACCGACGGCGCAACGGCGAAACAGACCGAGAACACAGAGGACGCACGCCATGAAGCAGATCCCCTACTGGATGGACACAGCCCCCGCCCTGCCCGACCGTTCCGGGAAGGACCTGCCCGACGAGGCGGATGTGGTGGTGATCGGCGGCGGCCTCACCGGCCTGTCCACCGCTTACCACGCCGCCCGCAAGGGCGCCCGGGTCGTCCTGGTCGAGAAGGACCAGGTCGGTTCGGGAGCCTCCGGGCGCAACGGCAGCCACTGCAACCCCGGCATCACCATCAGCCCGGCCCAGGCCCGCCAGCGATACGGGCAGGAACGTGCTCGCGAGCTCTACGACGCGTTCCGTGTCGCAGTGGACCTCGTCGAGGAGATCGCGGTCAAGGAGAAGATCGACTGCGACTTCCACCGTGCCGGGCGCCTCGGCTTGGTCTGCAAGCCCAAGCACCTCGAGGGCATGCACGCCAAGCAGCGCGACCTGGCCGAGAACTTCGGCCACGAGACGGTCGTCCTGAGCAAGAGCGAGCTGCGCGCCGAGCTGGGCTCGGACCACTACCACGGCGCCCTGCTCGACCCGCTCGGCGCAGCCCTGCACGTGGGCAAGTTCGTCGTCGGCCTGGCGGACGCCGCCGAGCGTGCCGGTGCCGAGATCCACGAGCGCAACGCCGCCACCGGCCTCACCCGCCTCCCTGGCGGCGGCTTCGTGGTGGAGACCATGCGCGGCACCATCCGTGCCAAGCAGGTCATGGCGGCGACGGACGCCTACACCGACCAGTCGATGCCGTGGTTCCGCAAGCGGCTGATCAACGTCGGCAGCTTCATCATCGTCACCGAGCCGCTGGGGGAGGCGCGCGCCAAGGAGCTCATCCCCAACGGCCGCCTGCTGGTCGCCCACAAGAATGTCGGCAACTACATCCGTCTCACGCCGGACAACCGCCTCGCCTTCGGCGGCCGGGCCCGCTTCGCTCCCTCCAACCCGGCCTCCGACGTCAAGAGCGGTGACATCCTCAAGCGGGAGATGACCGAGATCTTCCCGCAGCTCGCGGGGGTGCGCATCGACTACGTGTGGGGCGGCATGGTCGGTTTCTCCTGGGACCGCATCCCGCACGCGGGCGAGGTCAACGGCCTCTACTACTCCATGGGTTACTGCGGCCACGGCGTCCAGATGGCCACGTACATGGGCCGCGCGGTCGCCGAGATGATGGACGGCAATCCGGAGGCCAACCCGATGCGCGGCTTCGGCTTCCCGAAGGTGCCTGTCCCCTTCTACAACGGCACTCCCTGGTTCCTGCCGTTCGGCGGCGCCTACTACAAGGCGAAGGACCGCCTGCTCTGAGCAGGTACCGACACCGGCGACACCACGGGGCCTTCCGCGCAGCCGCGCGGAAGGCCCCCCTGCCTCCCGAGAGAAGCCCTCAGCCTCATGAACGCCGCCACCCGCATCGAGCACGACCTGCTCGGCGACCGGGATGTCCCCGTCGACGCCTACTGGGGTGTGCACACCCTGCGTGCCACGGAGAACTTCCCGATCACCGGCACTCCCATCTCCGCCTATCCGCATCTGATCGACGCCCTGGCCGCCGTGAAGGAGGCCGCCGCTCTCGCCAACGAGGAACTCGGGCTGCTGGCGCCGGAGAAGGCCGCCGCGATCGTCGCCGCGTGCCGGGAGATCCGTGACAGCTCGCTGCACGACCAGTTCGTCGTCGACGTGATCCAGGGCGGCGCCGGCACCTCGACGAACATGAACGCCAACGAGGTCGTCGCCAACCGGGCTTTGGAGTTGCTGGGGTTCGAAAAGGGCCAGTACCGGTACCTGCATCCCAACGAGGACGTCAACCTCGGTCAGTCGACCAATGACGTCTACCCGACCGCCGTGAAGATCGCGACGGTGTTCGCGGTGCGCGGGCTGCTCAAGGCGATGTCGGTGCTTCAGGACGCGTTCGCGCGCAAGGCGGTCGAGTTCCGTGACGTGCTGAAGATGGGCCGGACCCAGTTGCAGGACGCGGTGCCCATGACGCTCGGGCAGGAGTTCTCGGCGTATGCCGTCATGATCGAGGAGGACCGGTCCCGTCTTGCCGAGGCGGTCGAGTTGATCCATGAGATCAACCTGGGTGCGACGGCCATCGGCACGGGCCTCAATGCCCCTGCGGGGTACGCGGAGTCGGTGCGCCGCCACCTCGCCGAGATCACCGGTCTGCCGCTGGTCACCGCGGCCAACCTGGTCGAGGCCACCCAGGACTGCGGTGCGTTCGTGCAGATGTCGGGTGTGCTCAAGCGGATCGCGGTGAAGCTGTCCAAGAGCTGCAACGACCTGCGGCTGCTGTCGTCCGGGCCGCGCGCGGGCCTGGGTGAGATCAACCTGCCGCCGGTGCAGGCGGGTTCGTCGATCATGCCGGGCAAGGTCAACCCGGTGATCCCCGAGGTTGTCAACCAGGTCGCCTTCGAGGTCATCGGCAACGACGTCACCATCACCATGGCTGCCGAAGCCGGACAGCTCCAGCTCAACGCCTTCGAGCCGATCATCCTGCACTCCCTCTCGGAGTCCATCACCCACCTGCGGGCCGCCTGCTTGACCCTGGCCGAGCGCTGTGTGAACGGCATCACCGCCAACACCGAGGCACTGCGCCAGACCGTGGAGAACTCCATCGGCCTGGTCACCGCCCTCAACCCGCACATCGGCTACACGGCCGCCACCGACATCGCCAAGGAAGCCCTCGCCACCGGCCGGGGCGTGGCCGAACTCGTCTTGGAAAAGGGCCTGTTGCCCGCCGAGACACTCGCCGACCTGCTGCGGCCAGAGGCCGTGGCGGGCAGCGGTCAGGTGCTGGCCTGACAGGGAACGAACATGAGACTCCAGGATGTCAACGCCGCGATCACCGGAGCATCGAGCGGCATCGGTCAGCTTCATGACCAGGAACGCGTTCAGGGGGTTGTTGTCGAGCAGGTCGCGTGCGTCATCGGCAGTCGTCTCCCCGAGCGAGCTGGACTGCTGGAATCGCCGTGGCAGAGCACGACCACTCCCACTTCCCCCAGGTGATCCGCCGCTCGGGCGGTGGACTCGGAGACGAAGGTCGCGTCGTTGAGGGTGGTGCGTCAGTTCTCGCCTCGGCATGGTCGGCATGGCAGCGGCGTCCTGACCCCGCTGCCTACCGGCGCGTCAGATCTCACACCGGTTGCCATATCTGGGCGAGCGTTGAGGCGGTGAGGAGTTGCTCGGGGTGTCCCTGCCCCGCCGGCCGACCGTCGTGGAGCAGGAGGCAGGCGTCCGCCGAGCGTGCGGTTCCCAGGTCGTGGGTGGCCTGAACGACGGTGCTGCCGTCGGCGACCAACTCCGTCAGCAGCGCGGCGATCCGGTCCCTTGCTTCGGGGGCCAGGCCGGTGGTCGGTTCGTCCAGGACGAGCAGGTCCGACTCTTGGGCGAGTCCTTGGACGAGTCCTTGGGCGATCAGGGCGCGTTGCCGCTGTCCGCCGGAGAGTTCTCCGAGTCGGCGGGTGGCGAGGTCAGTGATACCGAGCATCCCCATGCGGTCCACCCCGGCCTGTCGGGCGACGCCGGAGACGCTGACGGGTGAGCCATTCTGGGCCCCTGCTTCGAG